>JAJDBD010000044.1 GCA_029261575.1 Nitrospinaceae bacterium
GGGCTTCGACAGAGCCTGTCCTGAGCTTGTCGAAGGACTCAGCCTGACATATGAACACCGGTCCCGGCGCCGCCTTGCCGACGATCTTTATTCGTCCTTTGCCTGGCGGGCGAGGATTTCGTCGACCTTGTCCATCAGGTCGTTGCGTTCCTGATTCGCGGCGTCGATCTTGCGCTTGACGGCGACGATTTCAGCGTCCGGCAAGTCCGTCCGTCGCGCCTCGTCCTCCAAATGCCAGATGCGGGCGTTGCGTTCGGCCAGTTGGGAAACGGCTTCGCCCAGTTTTTTAATTCCGTCCGAAGGGCGGACCCCCCGGTTCAAATACAACTTGACCTTTTCGTCGCGCAGTTTGACCTCGCCTCTCAGGGCCGCGCCGAAAAAAACGTCGATCTCTTCCGCCAAATCCTTTTGTTGTCCGACCACCAGAGCGCGCTTGGCCTGCAACTCCTCGCGTTTTGGGTCGTCGGAATCGAGGGCGTTCAAATCCTCGTCCAGATGCCAGAGCCGCAAGTGTTTAATAGATAGTTTGTCGACCAGACTGCCGAGCGTTTCTGCCATGATGGTTTCTTTCTTTTAAAATATGTTTGAAGAAGTTTTTCCGGATTTTATTTGTTTTTCGGGTTCAACACCCCGCGGGCGTTCGTCATTGCGAGGCCATTTGGCCGAAGCAATCCAGGGTTGTAGGAAAATACTGGATTGCCGCGTCGCTAACGCTCCTCGCAATGACATGATACCCCGTTGCTTGCGGCGGGGTTCTTCATTTTTTGCGGATGCAAAAAATTCCGTCCCGCACGGTCAACATCACGGCCTCGACCGCGTCGTCGTTTTTAACTTTTTCGTTGAACGCGGCGATGGCGTGGTCGCTTTCGTCTTCCGGAGCCAGGACCCTGCCGCTCCACAAAACGTTGTCCACGGCGATCAACCCGCCTGGGCGCATCAGCGGGAGGATCGCGTCGTAATAATTTCCGTAGTTTGTTTTGTCCGCGTCGATAAAAGCCATGTCGAACGCGCCCGACAGTTGGGCGATAGAATCCAGGGCCGCGCCTTCCATCAACGTGATTTTTTTTCCGTGCGGGCTTTGCTCGAAGTAGCGCCGCGCCACGGCGCAGGTGACCGGATCGACGTCGCAAGTGATCAGTTCGCCGTCTTCCGGAAGCCCCTCGGCCATGGAGAGCGCGCTGTACCCGCTGAACGTTCCTATTTCCAGAATCCGGCGCGCGCCGACGAGCCGGGCCAGCAGTTTTAAAAACCGGCCTTCGATCCTGCCGGTCAGCATTTGCGGCAATTCCAGGTTGGCGTGGGTTTCTTCCGTCAGGGCCTGGAGCAGGTCGCCGTCGCTTTCCGTATGTTCCCAGGCGTAGTTTTCGATATCCTCGTCTATAAAATCCATCTTTTCTCCTTGAAAAAATCAATACGCAACAATATCGGGATTCAACGAACGCCAGGCGTACCAGGCGGCGGCGGTTTCGTAGGGCCGCCATTTTTTTGCCATGACCCGGATCCTTTTGGCGTCGGGCAGGGCCTTCATATTATAAATGGATTTTAAACCGGCGCGGAATCCCAAATCGTCCACCGGTAAAACGTCCATGCGGTTCAGCGAAAAAATCAAAAACATTTCCGCCGTCCAGCGCCCCACGCCGCGCACCTCTGTCAACTGCGATACGATTTCATCGTTGGAAAGCGCGTGGAAGCTACGCGTCTGAATGCTTTTGTCGAGAAACCTTTGCCCCAGGTCCAGGATGTAGGAACTCTTTTGCCGGGAAAGACCGGCGGAACGCAGGCGTTCTTCCGTCAGGGTCGCGACCCGCGCCGGGGTGGGAACCTTCCCGTCGAACAAGGCGTGGAAACGCCGGGCGATGGTTTCCGCCGCCCTGGTGGAAATTTGCTGGGAGACGATAGCCTGGCAAAGCACGATGAAATATTTTTTATTTTGTTTGAGGGCAAAGGGTCCGGTCCGGCGAACGACGGCGGCCATGACGGGATCGCTTTTGGAAAAATGCTCCATCAACCGTTTCTGGCTGGGCAGGGAATTGGAATTTGGATCGGGAGACGTCACCGTTCAATCCGTTGGCACAAAACGCAGGTTGGGCAAATGCGGCGAGTTTTTAATTTTTTGAATCTGGTCGTCGGCGAACCCGTTTCCGTAGACGTCCAGGTTTTCCAGATTGGTCAGACAGGCGGATTGCGCCAGGATATCCGCCGCTTCTTCGGCGTCGATTCCGTTTTTGGATACATTCAGGATTTTCACCGAAGCAAGAACCTCCGACGCGGCCAGCGCGGCGAGTCCCTCGGTTCCGATTTGCGTCTGTTGCAGGTTGATTTCCGTCAGGTTTCGCAACCAGGGCGATTGCGCCAGGGCCTTGGCTCCGGCGGGTCCCAGGGGGTTGCCCTTCAAATATAAAACTTCCAATCCGGCAAGGGTTTCGGATTGCGCCAGCGCCTGGACGCCCTGCGGCCCGATCCGGTTGCGTTGCAGATATAAATTCGCGAGGCGTTTGAGAGTGGTGGAGGCGGCCAGGGATTTGAGGGCCAGGTCGCTCAGTTTATTGCGGGCGAGCGACAGGGATTGGAGTTTTTCCAGCGCTTGCGCCGAGGCGATCAAGGCGGCTCCCTGATCGCCAAATTCATTTTGGTCCAGATCCAGGATTTTGACCTTGCGAATTCTCGGGTAGGCCAAAAGATCGTCCAGCTCCTCGCAAATGATTTCCTTGGCGCATAAAACCATCCGGTATTTCGGCTCCTCGCTGAACTCGGCGAGGGCAAAATTTTTACTTTCGTTGACCACCATGGTCGCCTCGTCGCCCTCTTCCACAGTGGAGATCAGGCTCATGCTGTTGGCAACCATACTTTCAAACAGGGGACTCTCCATGTTACAACCAATCGTTTTTTTTCAGTAAAAACACAATTCTTCGGACGGCCTTGTAAGGCGACCCCTGGGACGTATTGATCGTCATGTCGGCGCAGGCCCGATACAACGCTTCTCTTTCCTCCAAAACCTGCTTTTGTTCCTCTTCAAAGCTCAGCCCTTCTTTAAGGGGGGGGCGGTTGGGGTCTTCTTTGATCCGCTTCATGATGGTTTCCAGGTCGGCGGTCAGCCACACAATTTTACCATGGCGGCGGAGGTTTTGAATATTGCCGTCGTCCAAAACCACTCCGCCCCCGCAGTCGATAATGGCGTCGGTTTCGCGGTCGGCCGTTTCCGCTACCAAATCCGATTCCATTTGCCGGAAGCGTTCCCAACCTTCTTCCTGTACGATTTCAGGAATGGATTTCCCCGCCCGTTCGGCCAGGACGCCGTCCAGAGAGAAAACTTTCCGGTCCAGTTCGCGGCACAATAACCTGGCGATGGCGCTTTTACCCGTTCCTCGATATCCAACCAGCACAATGTTCATCGTTTTATAGAATCCCTTTTTAACGGCGCGTCAGGAGGTTTTTAAGGCCCCGGCAGATTAAATGATTTTCCAGGACGATGCAACGAGAGGACCCTCTTTAAATAGAATAAAGGGTCCGGCGATTATGATATAATTTGGCTTTAATTAGCGGATTGATAACAATCAAACTAACAAGAGGGGCGCCCGTGAAACAATTCATACGCATTCTCGCAGGCTTTTTGCTGGTCATGTCGGTTGCCGCCAATGGGTTCGCAGGGGGTGTAGAAGATGAGAAATTATTGAAATTATGCGATGAGGAAAATAACGCGTTTGCCTGCTTTCAGGTCGGCGAAAAGTATCGTATTCTGGACCGGGATAATAAGAACGCTTTGATATACTTTGAAAAAGCCTGCGCGGGCGAACATATTCTGGCTTGCGTCCACCAGGGGAATCTGGTTCAAAACCAAGGACAACAATACAGCGAACATTGGAAGAAAGCGGCCAAACTATTCCAGAAAGCCTGCGACGCGGAATTAGACGCGGGTTGTTTTAATCTGGGTTCCTTATATTATCGCGAGGGACGGGCAAAAAAAGCCCAGAAATTTTACCAAAAAGCCTGCGACTTTAATAAAGACCACCGCTCGGCCTGCAAAAACGCCAAAAACTTGAAAAAATGACGTCGAAAAAGCTTAAGAATTGGGAAGAACTGATCAACGACGGCGAGCAATACGGCGAATTTCAGGGAGATTACACGCCGCTGGAGCAAACCATCATTGAAGCGATTAAAGACAAGACGGTTTTAAAAATCCAGGATAAATATCTCTTTTCCAAAACCGGAAAAACGGGTTTTGAAAACCACGGGGTGGAACTGGCGGAGTTGCTGGCAAATTTTCAGCCGCTCGAGGTGGTGCGCTCCATCATCATCACTCACAACCAACTGGGATCCGAGGGCGCGAAAATACTTTGCCAATCGAAAGTTTTTCGCGATATAGAATACCTGCATCTCGGTTCCAACGACCTGGGCGACGAGGGAGTGAAAGCCGTTTGCCAGATGGAATGTTTTTCCAAGGTCCACACCCTGAACCTCGAATGCAACGGTATCACTGCGGAAGGGGCCAGAGCGTTGGCCGAATCTCCCGTGTTCACCCAGGTACAGTCCTTGAACCTGGTGGACAACCGGGTGGGCGACGAGGGCGCTCATGCCATCGCCAATTCTGAAACTTTAAAAAACCTGACCTACCTGCACTTGGGCGGCAACCGCATCAAGTCGGAAGACGCCAAAAGAGCGGTGCGGGAATCCCCAAAGCTCGCAAAGCTGAAAACCCTGAAAATTTTTTAGCCGGTTGTTTTGAACGCCGCCAACTCACAGGCGCCCAGCGACAACCGGGATAGCCCCCGGTGGAAAAATTTGATCCGCAACTCCCCCGACTTGGATGGTTTGCCGTATGAGTTACGCCGACTGGGTCCAGCGTCACGCTGGCGCCGCGGGGCGGTAGTCGCAACTTATACGGGAACCGCTACAAACTACATTGGGTTTGCAAATCCAAAGCGCTGGCTCCGGCGCCTCGCCGGTGAAAATTTTTTAGCTCCCTGGTATCGAGACGGGATTAACGGGATTAAAGGAGGGTCGAGGCGTCCGTCCGGGCCTGTTCGATTTGCTCGCGGTCGACCCCGAACGCTCCGCGAAGGTCGGCGCCCATCAACAGGGTTCCAGCGAGCCGCGTTCTTTCCAGATTGGCGCCGGTCAACTCGGCAAAAGTTAAATCCGCTTCTTCCAGATTAGCGTTCTGAAGATTGGCCCCTATAAGGTTGACGCTCAACATCAGAGCTCCGCGCAAATCGGCCCCGCGCAAATCCGCGTCGCGGAGGTTGGCGTCTATGAGATCGGCTTCCACCAGGCACGTCCCCGCCAAGTCCGCCATTTCCAGATCCACCGCCCGAAATTTAGCCTGGCGCCCGGCCTGGCCGCCGCTTTCAAACCATCTCTTATGCGCGACCAGCGCTTCTCCCAGGTTTTCGTTTTTGATGAATTTCCCCATGAGTTTGGATTCCTGATAATGGCGATAAAGGCTCCTCATGACGAAATGGGAGGACGCCTTATTTACCGGCCAAACACGCGATCAGTTTTTTATCCTCGAACATTTCCTGCAAAACCAGCGACAAGGTCGAGTTGACCAGTTTCTCGTTGGGGAAATTTGCGCTCACCACTCCGTGAGTTTCTTTTTTAACGGCGCTGTAAATATTTAAATATTTTTTCTTTCCGTTGACGCAATTGGCGCGGAGCGCCACGCTCAGTTTTTCATAAATTTTTGTGATGCTGGAAATTTTTTCCGTGTATTCGTCTTTGAACTTCAGAATATCCACGCGCAATTTTGGCCCTTGTTTTTGGGCAAACGGTTCGACGCGAAATCCCATTTCCTCCAGTCCGCCGGAGATGGGGGTTTCGATCGTTTCGGCCAGGTTGGAGTCCGCAATGATCGTGTAGCGTTTGAATTTTGCCAAACGCCCCCGTCCCTCTCCCACGTTTTTATTCTTTCGCCGGTCGACCACCTTGAATCCAACATTTTGCTGGCCGCCGATATCGGAGGGGTTGACGTACAACTCCGGGCGCACGCTGATTTTATAGGTCTGGGAACAAGCCGCCAAAAACGTCAGGGCGAGAATGAAGGCGAACCTTTTCACGAGCGGCTGGCCGGTCGAAAATTATTCATCGGGGCGGAGCAATTCCGGACGAGAGTAATTGACCCTGCCGGGAGTGTTTTCGGCTCCCTCGTACAGCGCCAGGGTTTTCAGCCCGGAAAGGGATTTTGACGCTTTCAGAACCTCGGCGCCTGCTTCCGTAAAATAATTGCGGCCCAAATACAAGGAGTCCAGGCCGGACAAATGGGACGACTCCGCCAGCGCTTTTATCCCGTCGTCGCCGATGTTGTTGTTGGTAAGATTCAGGACTTTTAAAGCCGAGAGGCGTTCACAACCCGCCAGCGCCTTGACGCCCTGGTCGCCGATCTTGTTGTAGGACAATACCAGCTCTTCGAGTTGTTCGAGCGCTTTCCAGTTCAAAATTTCCGCGACTCCCGAGTCGTCGACATAATTTCTTTCTAGGTCCAGAATCCGCAGGCGATTCAAGGCGTCCGTTTTCCCCAGCGCCTCGGCCGTTGCGTTTCCCAACTGATTCCAGCCCAACTTTAAAACCTCCATGTGGCGAATATTTTGGGACGCCATCAGTTCGGCTCCGGAGGCGTCGGTCAACCGGTTGTCGTCCAAAGAAAGCAGTTTTAGATTCTTCACGACGACGGCGGCAGATTGCGCCAATTCCAGGACTCCCTGGTCGGTGATAAAATTGACTCCTAAAAACAGGGCTTCCAGATTTTCCAGCATGGGGGAAGTTAATAGAATTTTTAAAGCCGCATCGCCAACCTGATTGTCGCCCAAATCGAGAGAGCGGACGTTTTTCATCAGGTCCAAGCGCGCCAAAATGGAAACCTCGTCCGTCCCCATATACCCTCCGGCCAACGACAGGGAGGTCGGGTCTTCTTTTAACGCCTTCTCGACGGTTTCCGCCAACAGCTTTTCTTTTTCCTCCAAGCTGGGGGCGTCGTCTTTGTATTCGGTATTACCATCGCGTGAGATGGCCATAATTACCTCGTTGACCAGCGTGTCGCCGGATCCAGTAGATTTAACTTAAACGGGAAATTTACCATGTAACAGTAAGTTTGCATATTGAATATTGCTTCCAAGTACGTTGCGTTTCTCGTATAAGATGCGTTTATTGTCTCCAGTGCTGGGTCGGCCCGCCCAGACTGGAAAGAAAAACCTGACAGAACCGTGTTGAAATTTTTCGTGGAAACAAAATATTCAGAAAATCAAGTTTCCCTCGCGCCGCGCCTGGCGGCGGTTTTCCTATTTGTCCTGGCCGCCGCATGGATGGTGTTGGTTTACGAGTTTCAATGGAAGCGCTATTTTTTGTACACCATCAAACCGGCATTATGGTATTCCGTTCCCAATCATATCCTGATTCCAGCGGCTTTTTGGGCCTGCTTTTTAATTTTCCTTGCCTGCTATTTTTGGATATCGGCGGAAGGCTGGAGCCGGGAAGCGGCTTTTAAAATAGGCCGCCGGGCTTTTCTGCTTCATCTTTTCCTGGTAATGCTTTGCCAATACGAGGTCTTTCTCCATAGCCCGGACTCCCCCGCAACCAAAGCGCCGCCCGTCCCGTTTCTTCAAACTTATCGACAGTTTGTTTTCCATATATTTTTTGTAGTCTGGTATTTCTGTGGCGTCCGGGTTTGGATAAAGCGCCAGAAAAAAGAGATTGAAACCCGCGACTGGTTTTTTATCCTTTCAGCGTTCGTCCCCTTGGTCTTTCTAATGTCTCCAGAGATCCACGGGACTTATCTGGTTATAGCCGCCGGCTTATTCTTGGCGTGGAGCAAAGTCCAGGATCGCGCAAGCCCGATACTTTTAAAAGCTCAATTTGCCGCGCCGACGCTGGATTTGGCTTTGATATTTCTTGTGGGGCTGGGTTTTCGTTTGTGGTACGCGCATTATTTTTCGCGGTATGGTTTGATCGGATTCGGCGCCGACGGTCCAGACTATTACCGGTCCGCCGCGGCGTTCGCTTCCGGGAATTTTAGCGCCGTCAACTATTGGTACACGCCTCAATATTCCCTGTATCTTGCCGCGTTTCTCAAAATATTTGGGTCGCATCCAAACTCTGTGTTTTATGGTCAGGCCGTGCTGGGGTCCTTCGTTCCTCTGCTCGCTTACGGCGTCGCGTTGAGACTCGGCAATCGCAGGATCGCTTTTTTAGGCGGGACGCTGACGGCGGCGTCTCATCTGTGCATCCACTACTCCGTGGCGCTCAACCGGGGCGCGCCTCTGACCCTGACGTTTCTCGCCTCGATTTATCTTTGCCTGCTTTTAAAAACCAAAAACTCCGGATGGATTTGGGCCGCTCTGGGCGGAGCGATGGGAACAACTCTTTATTTGGGACCGGAAATGATTTTGGCGTTGGCGCTTATGGCGGGTTATGCCGGATGGTTTGCGATTAAAAAACTGGATAAAAAAGCCTGGGTCGGGGCCGCGACGATATGGATTTTAGGCGCGGCTCTCGCTCTGGGCCCATTGAACGCGATCTATCAATCTCAGTTTGGCGAGTGGATCCCGCTGGGCCGTGGAGAAATCAAACAAAACGCCGCCAGGCCAATGGGCACTAATCTCAATCCTTACAGCGCCCAATTGTTTGCCCGCAATTTTAATTTATATAAGGATCCGGCGCAAAGCCTCCTCGTATTTTTGGACGAACCGTTGAAAATCTCCGAACTCGTCGGGAAAAAAATTTTGAGTTCCCTTCCTGGCTTTTTGTTCGATTTGGGCGGAATTTTTTTGACGCCGCTTCACCTTAAAGTCCATACATTTTGGGCCGCGCACCTACAATTCTATATTTATTTCTTTGTAGGTTGGGGAACAACGCTTTTTATTTTCTCCAAACAGGCGTGCGTCAAGGACAAGATTTTAGTTTTGGGAGCCGCAGTCTGCCTGGCTTTAACGACGTCCTTTATCGTGATTGGAACCTTTCGGTTTCGCGCGCCTATCACTCCGATCAATATGATTCTCGTCGCCTGGTTCCTGGATTGGCTCTGGAGTTACGGCTCCGTCGAAACCCACAAAGCGCGTAGACCTGTTTTTAAAGAAAATTAAAAATTATTAATTCGGCTTTAACAATCATTTAATGTTCGATGTTTAGAATACATCCTTAGAAAATGACTAACCGCAGGAGGTAAGGATGACTGTATTTAAAACATTGGACGCTCGGGGGCAATCCTTTTTCGACGCTCTGGACGCCGCCAACAAAGCTTTTAAGGGCATGAAAATCAATGGGATACTGGAAGTAATTTTTGATCCGAAGAAAAACTTTACCGAGGCTTTCAAAAATTGGGCGAAAACTCAGGGCTATAAAACTTCCCGCGAGGATGAAGACAGCCTGATGGTTCGGTTATTCATAAAAAAAGCCAGTAAGGCAAACTGATCCTGGCCCCGATTCTTACTTGCTACCAGCCTCCTCCGCCGACTTTCCCAAACGTTTTACAAGATCCCCGGGTCTCCGGGTAAACTCCTCTCTTGATTGGGAAAGTCGGCTGTTTCTTTATTCCCGTCGCGCCGGCGCTTGCCTGGCCGGGGGCTATCCCGGCTCGTCCTTTCGGGTTGCGCGATTTTTGTAAAATAATATTTTCAACCCCTCCAGCGTCAGGAAAGGGTCAAACGTTTCTATCGAATCTATCTGGCCGATAAAATTTGGCGCCACCCCACCGGTGCCGATTACTTTGGTTCCAGGACCCAACTCCTTCTTCATCAGGGAAGTCATATAATCAATCATGCCTTTGAAACCGTAAAAAGAACCGGACTGGATGCTTTCCACGGTGGATTTGCCGATCACATTCTCCGGCGCCGCAAGGTCGACCCTGGGAAGCTTGGCGGTATTGTTGAACAAGGCTTCCATCGAAATTTGTATGCCGGGAGAAATGGCTCCTCCCAGGTATTCCCCCTTTTTGGAAATCGCGTCAAACGTCGTCGCCGTCCCAAAATCCACAATGATCAAGGGACCGCCGTATTTTTCGAATCCGGCCACGGCGTTGACGATCCGGTCGGCGCCGACCTCGGCGGGATTGCGGTACAAAATCGGGATCCCGGTTTTGATTCCCGGTCCCACGATCAAAGGTTCGCAGGAAAAGAACTTGTGCGCCATTTCTTCCAGAATGGGAACCAGGGTCGGGACCACGCAGGAAATCACAATATCATCGATGGTCTCGACGTCCGCCTCGCTGATAAGAATAAACTCCTTGATCAGCACCCAATATTCG
The DNA here is from genome assembly GCA_029261575.1 of Nitrospinaceae bacterium. Classification (GTDB taxonomy): domain Bacteria; phylum Nitrospinota; class Nitrospinia; order Nitrospinales; family JACRGP01; genus JAJDBB01. The sequence goes on from JAJDBD010000044.1 coordinate 10,232, forward strand.
TCCGCGGTGCGATTCCATTCCGTGCGGATGCGCCAATGGGTCAACAGCTTCTTCTCCTTGAACAAGCCGATCACATGATTTGAATTGCCAACGTCGATAGCTAGAAGCATGGCCGCCTTTCAATAGGCCTGAAATACAGGGCGATTTAATATATTAACTGACTGAATCGTTTGATAAAATAACAAAGGCGCCGTCGGATCGCAACCGCCTGCCGAAATCCGAAATCCGACTTTTGGCGCGGACTCCAAAAACCCTGTTGCCTTTTGGCTACCCTAATTTTTCGCCGGGAGAATTTATGCAATCGATTTTACTTGTATCCCTCGTCGCGCTTTTTATATCGATCGCCAACGCCGGGGAAGAACGGGATCAATACAATTGCGTCCACGGAGATTGTCTGGATGGGAAAGGCAAACTCGAGTCCAGGGACGGGCGGACCAGTATGGAAGGCCAATTCTGGAATGGAACGCTGGTGACGGGAAAAGCGGTTTACCCGAATGGAGACGTTTTCGAAGGCGTCTTCCAGGAAGGATTTCTTGTCCAGGGAACGAAAATTTTCAAAAGCGGCGAGACGTTGAAGGGTTCGTTTACCAACAACGTTTTGATCAGCGGAACGATCACCTATAAAGACGGCAGAACCTTGCCCGTCCGTCTGGGAACCAGGTCCCAAACCATCCCCATCCCCAAAGCGGCCCTTCCCGGAGGAGGCAGGTGAGGCGTTCGTTTGTGCGCGGGGAAAACCGGCCCGGCGAAATTCGGGATTCCATCCGCGAACGGCAAATTTCGGCGGTCGCCCGGGTTCCGGCCTGAGCCGCCCGTAAAATGAACGTATTGATCGCGGAAGACTACGAACCCGGAGCCAACCTGCTTTCCCTGTTTTTGAAAAGGGCGGGCTATACCGTCTCCGTCGTTTACGACGGGCGGGCCGCCTGGGAAGCCCTCCAGGAAAAAAGGTTCGACATTCTAATCACGGACTGGATGATGCCCAAACTGGACGGCGTCGAATTGATCCGCAAGGCGCGGCAGGACTTGCCGTCCTGTCCGGCCATCGTCATGCTCACCACCCTGACCTCCGACCAATCCCGCATCCGGGCTTTGGAGTCCGGCGCGGACGCTTTCATTTCCAAGCCCTACGTCTCCAGAGAAATCCTGGACGTTCTTAAAAACGTCGTTAAAAAAAATCGTCAACGGTCGCCCGATGTTAGCAAAGTAAAAAAGGCGACCCCGCCTTCGCCGCCGCCCTTCGTTGGAGTGGCCATAGCGGCCAGCACGGGAGGACCGGATATCCTGCGAACGATTTTTTCGAGATTCCCACCCCTGGAAAACGCCGCAGTGTACCTGGTTCTACACGGCCCGGACTGGATGCTCCAATCGTTCCAGAAAAGCCTGGCGGAGGAATTGCAATTGGGAATTGAAATAGCGCAACACAACGTGCGCTCCAAACCCGGCGGGATTTACCTGGCTCCGGGCGATAAACACCTCGTCATCCATCCCAAATCCAGAAAAACGCTGTTGGAGGACACGCCGCCCGAAAACTTTGTCAAACCCTCCGCCGACCCCTTGTTCCGGTCCGTCGCCAAAGCCTTTGGCCAATATTCCCTCGCCGTGATTCTAACGGGATTGGGGAAAGACGGTTCCAAGGGAGCGGCCCATATTTCCGAAATGGGCGGCCTGGTGATCGCGCAGGATCCCGCCAGCGCCGTAGCGCCTTCCATGCCAAAATCCGTAGTCCACGCCCGCCTGGCTCATAGCGTTTTTCAGCCCAATCAATTGAAATCCGCTATCGATTATCATGTAAAAATTTTAAATAAAAAACTCCAGAAAGCTTCGCTGATACGACGCCCGAAGTTATAGCGTTTTTCCCTCGCCCATTAAAAACGTCTTCAAACTGCCGGGCGCTTCCCGGGTGCGGCCCGCGTCCTGCAACTCGTTCCAACCCAATTCCCCGCCAGCGTGAAAGATTTCGTTTTCCTGCAAATCGATCGACTCGTCAAGCAAATCCGCCCCGTCCGCTCCAAACAGGTTCTGGTAAATCTCCGATAAAATCACGACCCGATCCTCCTCGGAGGATTTTCCATACGAAGCCAGAATCGAGCAAAACATTCCATACATATAACCCAGGGAATAAAATTCCAGCAATCGGTCCTGGCACGCTTCGCCGGCTTCTTCCGAAGCCGACTGAATTTGCGTTCCCACCATGCGGCAGGCCAAATCGATAATTTTCTGTTTCTCCTCCTCGCCGCTTGCCGGGTCGGATTTTTTGCTTTTGGGAGTTTTGGACTCCTTCTTGACCGCAGATTTAGGGGAAGTCTTTTTGCCCGTTTTTGATTTGGTTTTCGACGTCGCTTTGCGGGTAGCCATGGTCGTCTCCTGGATTAGTTGATTTGGAATGGACGGTTTGGGAAGGTTGGACAAAATTTTATTTCTCCGGTTCCTTTTCAATTTTTAAACATTTTCCGCACTCCTCTGCGGTCATTTCCGTTTTGCAAAACATCATCAAACGATCCGGAACCATGACTCCGGTTTTGTCCTGGAACTTTTGGCAACCGCGTGCCAGGTCCTCAGCCGTCGGCCCGGCGGGAGGCTCCGAACCTTTGGGCTGTCCGCCAACGCAAAACTCGTTATCCGGGCAACGCGAGCATTGCCCCGTATCTCCGCAGACGTAGGCGCCGTCCGGGCTGGGACAACTGTGGTTCCACTCGCAGGCGGGCGTTTCGGCCCAGGCAGGCGGCAAGCCTCCACCGGCGGTCAACAGGATCAAAACCCAACAGGCAGGGAAAAATTTCATGCCCGAATTATACCAAAAAAATTGACAATCTCTTCATCCTCACTAAGATGAACCGGATCAATTATTCCTTTATTCCTTTAACCCGCGAGCGATCATGGACCCCCTTTCCAGGGAAGAAAAAGATCGGCTGAAAAAGGACCTGACGGAAGAACTGTTGAGATTGCTTCCCAACGCCGACGCCGAGTCCAATAAAAAGAAATCCGAAATCATTTACGCCCTGAACAAACTCGCCGCGAACCTGCCCTCTCTCCAGGGGACAGACTTGTCCAGGGTCGATCTTTGCGGAGCCGATTTGAGCGATACCGATCTGTGCGAAGCGATCCTCCTGGAAACGGAATTTATCGGAACCGACCTCAGCGGAGCGGATATCAGCAACTCCAAAGCGGACAAGGCAAATTTCGGCGGAGCCAATTTGTTCAGCGCCGACCTGACTCGCGCCTCGTTGGGGGAAGCGAATCTGAACGGCGCCGATCTTGGCGAAGCCGTCGCTTGCGAAGCCCGGCTTCCGAACGCCGGCTTGATGGACGCGCAACTCATCCAGGCGGATTTCAGCGAAGCGGTCTTGACCAGAGCCGATTTCAGGAAAGCCAACCTGACCGGCGCGGATTTGAGCGCCGCCGACATGACCGGCGCCAGGTTTCTTGAAACCGATTTCAAAAACGCCAACCTGGAATCCGCAAAACTGACGGGAACCGATCTGCGCCAAACCCTGAATCTGACCTGTTCACAAATCCAGGAGGCCATCGTCAACCGGGAAACCCAATTCCCAAATTATCTATCCGTCGTCTGGAACTCGGACGACGACTTCACCTGCAAACAGGTCGAGGATTGAACGGGTAGACCTTCGACCGCCCGGGCCATTCCCCCAACTCCTCCAATTAAATTTTTAAAATCCGCTCAAAAGAGTCAGGTTTCCCCCTAATCGTCCGATAATAAATTATCACCCTCGCTCAAAACTAAATTAATCAATGTCTTGTCGTTTATTAGGGTTTGAGTGGGAAACGGCGGAACCCAGCGGCAAAACTGCGGCTGATAAAAGTTCCCTTGTTTGAAAAAACATAAAAGTTGCCAGCATCCCCGTATTTGATAAAATGATTACGTGGGGAGAGTTTTGGTTTTAATGAAAACCTCTTTTCTTTAAGAGCGCCTCCATGGCCACCACCAAAAAATTTTCAGGTCCGGAAAAAGCCGCCATTTTACTCATGTCCATTGGCGAGGAATTCGCCGCCGCCATCCTTGCGGAATTGGACCAAAGGGAAATTCAAGTGGTCGGCAATTATATGTCCGCCCTGGGCGACGTCAATTTGACTGCCATGGACGTCGTCAACAAGGAGTTTGTCGATACCGTGGAATCTGGCGGCGGCGGGTTGGGCATTTCCGGCGTTGATTTTCTGAAAAACGCCTTGTTGAAAGTTTTGGATCCACAAAAAACCAACGAAATCCTTTCAAATATTTCCGCTCCCGGCGAAGACATGGGCGGCGGCCTGGACACCCTGCGCATGTTGGAACCCAGGGCCATTGCCGGTTTTCTGGCGAGCGAACATCCCCAGACCGCGGCGATTATTTTGGCCCATCTGGAACACACCACCGCCAGCCTGGTGATCCGCGAATTGCCGGAGGATATTCGGATGGAAGCCATCCACCGCCTGGCGACTCTGGAGAGAGTTTCTCCCACCGTCGTGCGCCAGTTGGACGAGGCGCTTTCGGAAGAGTTTCGGTCGCGAGGCGCCATCTCCGGAAGCAAACTGGGAGGCATCGACTCCGCCGCCAAAATCATGGGCGGACTGGACCGCACCACCGAATCCAATATCCTCACCGCCATGGACGAAACCGACCCCGACCTGGCGAACGAAATCCGCAACCTGCGCTTCACTTTTGAAGACATGCTCAAAATCGACGATCAAGGCATGCAGTTGGTGTTGAAGGAAGTGAACCAGGAAGAACTGCTGGTGGGTCTCAAAACCGCGAGCGACGACCTGAAGGAAAAGATTTTTGCCAACATGTCGCAACGCGCCTCCGCTATGTTGAAGGAGGACCTCGATTCCCTGGGTCCCACGCGGGTGAGCGACGTGGAAAAATCCCAGCAAAAAATCGTTTCCATCTGCAAACGCCTGGAAGAGGAAGCCAAAATTGTCATCGGCGGTTCCGGCGAGCAACTGGTTTAAGCGAGCCTCCAAAAAATCCCCAAAATATTCCCCCCTCGTGTAACAAAAAAAAACTGTAAGTAAACTCCCTTTTCCGCGACCAATCCCTGGAACATACAGGGAGGGGTTGAAACCATGTATCGAATCGCATGTTCGGAAGTTTGGGGCGGAAACGAAGAAACCAATTCGGAAGTCTGTACCGGAACGCTGACCGCCAGTCTCTATTCACGCGGGGCCGACGGCGGGGACGGCGGAGACGTCTATTATTTTAGCGTCTGCGACGAGGACAAATTAAGCCGGATCGCCATCGCCGACGTGGCGGGGCACGGCAAGGCCGTCAGCGACGCGGGCCGCTGGCTTTACGATTCCATGTCGGAGCAAAAGAACTGCCTGGACGGTTGCGCTGTCCTGACCGACCTCAATAACGAAATCAGGGACCACAAGCACCAGGCCATCGCCACGGCGGAAGTCGTCGGTTACTACAAGGCAACTTCCAGGCTCTACTTCAGCTACGCCGGGCACCCGCCGTCGCTGATCAAACGCCGGGGCGAAAGCGCCTGGAACCCCATCGCCATTCAAAAACCTTCCGTAAAAAAGAACATCCCGCTGGGAGTTTTCGACGACGCCGCCTTCGACGAGGAAAGCATCCCCGCGGAATCGGGCGATCTTTTGTTTTTATACACCGACGGCGTGATCGAAGCGCCGGGAAAAGACGGCAAACAACTCGGACTGAAACGGCTTTTATCAATGCTGGAAGACATACCCTCGGACGATCCCAGGAAATTGAAAGACGCCGTTTTGGAACGGCTTTTGGAAGACTCCGGAGAAAAAATCGGCCACGACGACGTCACTCTGCTGACCGTCCGAATCAATTAATGGTCGGCGCCGGCGGAGGCGCCGGGGGCCAGCGTGACGCTGGGACTCGATAGGTAAATTTTTAGGGTGAACTCAACAACCTTAGGAGCGATTGCATTTCGAATATTGCCGTCGCCGGTCCACTGACAATGTTAACGGTAGAGGAAAATCGAAAGGCGTCGTTGGCGATTCGGAGGAAAATTGTCCAATCGCCAAACGTCGGGTCCGGCGTCACGCTGGTTGCCCCCTTAGCGAGTGGTCGGCGCGTCGGTTCCCTTTGGCCAAAAGGGAATTTGAATCCCTGTTCGGCGCGTCGGCCTTTTTTCTCAATCAAAAATTTCGCCCGGTAGAAGAGTTTGAGATGCAACTGCCCCGAAGTTCATAGCGTTTCCCGTATTGGCGGCGCCTATTGCCTCCAGGCGCTTGCCTGGCAGCGCAAGGCGAGCCAGCCCCAGGCGCCGAACATACCGGCCCAGCCCAGCCAGGCGACCGATTTGGAAAGCGCCTGGTCCCAATTCCACAGGTCCCAGATGTTGAACAAGTTGCGCCAGTCATGCGCTTCCATCCCCAGCCCGCCGATGAGCGGTAATTGCAGATAGCGTCCGTCCGCCATATAAACCGAAACGTCCAGAAGGTTTTCAAAAAACCAGAAGGCGGCGAAGGAGAACCCGGCGGTCTCGCGTTGCCTCCAGAACGCCACGGCGACGATCAGCGGCACAAGGCATTGTCCCAAACTGCCGCCCAGGATGGCCAGGGTCTCGTTGCCAAGGATTCCAAAAATGGGGTGGCCGGCTTCGTGGAACACCAGGTTCACGTTGTGGAGTAGGTACAAAATCGTTGAGTCCTCGGCGGCGCCAATGGCGTCATGTGCGGCGAGCAAGTAAAGCAGATAGGAAAATATTGCGGAAAGCGCCGCCAGAACTCCGGTGGATACGGGTTTCCAGGGGTTCGCGCTTTTTGGCGTCGTCTCTTCCGGGAAATCCTCCAACTCCAAAAGAGCGCTGTTATCGAAATCATTCTCCTGCGACGGGTCGGGCGTGGGCCTGTTTTTGCGATCCTGTATTTCGCGGTATTTGGCGAAAACGATCTGGCACTTGGAACAGGACGCGGCAGACCCGGCTTGTTCAAAACCGCATTTGGGACATTTCATAACGTCTGCCATGCTGAAGGGTTCGCGAGGACAATCCAAACCTGCGGTCAATAATTGATCAGGTAATAAAGGGATTTCACGTATTCGTTAAAGATCAGGTTTTGTCCGCTCCGAATTTTCCACCAGCCGTTCTCCGGCGCGTCCGGATCGGGCGCCGGGGCGGACCGGATTTCCATATCGTAATCCCCTAGCGCTATCTGGTCGCAATACACTTTATAAGAACGGCGGGAATGGTACGCCGACGTGACCAGGATGAACTTTTTGATTCCCATTTCCTTCAGCGTGTCCAGATTGGTGATCGCCTCTCCCCAGGTGCTGATCTCCGATCCGATTTTTTTAGCCACTATTTTATTCTTCGGAACGCCCAGGGATACGGCGTATTTTTTCATCATCGTTTCCCGGTCGTATCCGGGATAAATTTCGTTGCCGCTGAATACCATCCATTGGCCGTATCCGGCTTTGAACAGCTCGACCCCCTTGCGCATCCGCACCCCGGAGGACGCGCCGCCCAATACGACAATGGCGCCGGAGGGTTGCAAAGTATCCCCGTACGCGACGGCGCGAAAAACAAAGTCGCCGAAGGGGTTGGGATAAAAGAAAATCAGCGCGGCCATTAACGCCAATGGAGCGACGACCGCCAGAACGATTTTCTTTTTTCGGGCCATTTCAAATTCCTCGGTCGCAGTTTATTAAATTCATCATTCGGGCATTTTATACGCTGAGAAATTCAGAATCGCTTATCATCGAACCCTAGCCAGCAAGCGATGGAATATAATACAATATCTCAGGGCGGCTTGAAGGGAGCTTTTCCGACTCGAAAATTTTCACCCCGATCATGGGTTTATTGAAGTCTAAAAATATTTGCGCGGTCCTGTCATGAAACCCCCATTCCGGAAATTCAATCGATGAAACTCGCTCTCGTTTCCATGAACCCGAAATGGGAAGACAAAGCCCACAACCAGGCCCTGTGCCGGAAGTCCCTGGAGCTTGCCGGTCGACAAGGCGCGGACGCGATCGTGTTCCCCGAAATGACCCTCACGGGATTTTCCATGAACACGCAGGGCGTCGCCGAGGATCCGGACGACTCGGAAACGCTCCGGTTTTTCCAAAACGAGGCGGAAAAGGGAAAAATCAATATTGTATTTGGCATGGTCCTGCGCGGAGGACAAAAGGCGACCAACAACCTGATCGTATTTTCCCGCGACGGCGCCATGGCGCTGAACTACGCGAAGATTCATCCCTTCTCCTTTTCCAATGAAGACGAATTTTATGCGGGGGGAGACCAGCCAGGAGTCGCCGATCTTGACGGCGTTGCCTGCGGTTTCGCCGTGTGCTACGATTTGCGGTTTCCGGAACTGTACCAGGCCTTGTCCAAAACCTGCGCGGCGATTTTCACCATCGCCAACTGGCCCGCCGCACGGGCAGATCATTGGGAAGCCCTCCTCAAGGCGAGGGCGATTGAAAACCAGGCTCACATCATCGGCGTCAACCGCAAGGGACGGGATGGCAATGCAATAGAATACGTCGACAGCTCTTTCGTATTCGGTCCCGACGGCGAAAAGGTCGCCCCGGAACATTCGGAAGGCGACGTCGATTTTTATGAGATCGATCCCGAAGTAGTCGTAGCGTTGAGAGAAAGTTTTCCTGTCAAGCGAGACCGCCGGGAAGATTTGTATCGTAATTTTTAGCCTCCTCCTTCAGGAGAGGGCGTTCTATTTTTGAAAAAAGCGCGTTATGGAAAAACTTGAATACCCGCATAATTTTCATTTGGAGAACCGGGTCGCCGTAGTGACTGGCGGCGCGGGTTTTCTGGGAAAGTATTTTTGTCGGGGTCTGGCGCAAAACGGCGCCTGGGTGGTCGTGGTCGACCTGGACGCGGATCGGGTTCGCAAGTTCGCCGAGGAGCTGAATACAGAATACGGCGCGCCGACTCTAGGTCTGGTTTGCGACGTCACTTCTCCCGACAGCGTTCGGAAGATGGTCGGCGATACCGTGAATGAATTTGGCGGAATTCATATTCTGCACAACAACGCCGCCACCCGGACGGAGAATCCAGACGACTTTTTCGCCGACTTCGAGGATTATTCTCCGAAGGTCTGGCGCCAGGTCATGGAAGTCAACATCGACGGAATGTTCCTGGTCGCCCAGGCGGTGGGCAAGCAAATGATCAAGCAGGGTCGGGGCGGAAGCATCATCCAGACCTCGTCCATTTACGGAACGCTTGGCGCAGACAAACGCATTTACCAAGGCTCGCAGGAAGTGGGACGGCCGATCAACACGCCCGCCGTTTACTCGGCGTCCAAAGCGGCGGTGGGCGGACTGACCCGTTATCTTGCGACCTATTGGGCGGACGCGGGGGTCCGCGTCAACACGCTGAGTCCCGGCGGCGTGCAGGGCGACCAGAACGAGGAATTTGTCCACCGCTATTCCGAGCGCATCCCCATGCGGCGAATGGGCCGGCCCGAGGAAATTGTTCAGGCGATGTTGTTCCTCGCCTCCGACGCCTCCAGCTACGTCACCGGGCAAAACCTCGTCGTGGACGGCGGATTGCAGGCCTGGTGACGCGATCAAAATGCGAAAACGCGGCGCGAATAGATTTGCCGATCAGCGTCCCCATTTTGAACGTTTCAGGAATTAGGGCGGGTCATTTCCAGGGACCGCGCAGAGATTGTGAAATCACTTTTAAAACGACGGCGATATCTTTCATAAACGTTCTTTCCGCTACGTAAGCGCTTTCCACCACGGTTTTCTCTTCCCGCGTGGGGACTTCCTCTGCCCTGACTTCCCAGGGATGGAACAAGCCGGGGTCGGACGCCAACCATTGTTTCTCCCAATCGGTGGTCAATTCTTTTATGTGTTCGGGTTTCGGTAAAGTACTGCCCACCAGGCCGACGTCGCCGCGAATCACGTTGCACAATCCCGGCAACTTGCGCATGAGAGGGTTTTCGCATTTGAAAACATAAATGGAAACGCGCTGAAAATTGTCCTCTGTCTGGAACGGTTCGTCGCTTTTGTTTTTGACCCCAAGCTCCTTGGATAAAAAGCCTCTCGGTCCGGAAAACAGATGCGCTAGAAGTCCGGCAAGCAGAACGGGCGATAAGACGATCAATGCCAGAGCCGCCGCGATCATGTCCCGCGCGCGTTTTTTCCATTCCGGGAACAAGTTCCCCGAGGTTTTCCCAAGTAAAAACTCGTCTGTAAGATAAAGATGGGATTTACGGTCCAGGCGTATCCATAAATTCTGTTTGACGATGGAATTGGCGACGTCTATCTGCTCTCCCAGATGGGTTTTGTCGAGGATGATGCTGTTTTTAATCGACGCCCCCTGCCCCACAATGATATCGCTTCCCAGGCAGGCGCCCTCGCCCACCTCCACCTTGCTGGATAGGGCGCAATTGTCGCCAATCAAAACCGGCGGATTCAATCGGGCATCGGCGTGGATCATTGGATTTTCTCCAACCCAGACTCCTTTTTTGATTTCCTTTCCGGGAATGAGGACGTCGGGATACTTTCCCGAAATGGCGTCCCGGTTGGCGTTCCACAAATCGTCAAGATTGTTTATTTTTTGAATGGGCCGGTCGTTGCGGAAAAAATGAATTTGCAAATCGTCCTTCATCAGGCTCGAAGCGGGGAAATCCGTCGGACCCTGTTTGAAATCCTCGCACAATCGATTGAGGGTTCCGGGACTCATAATAAAAGGGTATCCCTCGTTAAAAATATCTTCCCCCGGTTGAACGACTATTTCCTTTCCCTCCGCCGGGACCGAAAAACTCAGGTCCGCCCCGCTGTCCTGATGCGCTTTAATAAACCGGGTCACATTCATATCGGTAAAAACGTTTCCGGCGAAACAGATAAAGTCTTCCTCAATCCTGGAGCGAATCCGGTTCAAGGGAACAAAAATGGAATCAAACTCCTTTTCCAGGAAGTAGGCAATTTCGACGCCCCAGCGTTCGCCGTTTTTAAAATACTGCTCCGTTTCGTAAGGCAAATGCCGTTTGACCATGAGGACGCGCCGAACCCCGTGGCGGGCGAGATGCTCAACGAGATGTTCAGCAATGGGTTTGTTGACGATGGGCAACAGATATTCGGAAACGGTCTCTGTCAGCGGTTCAAATTGCGTTGGCTGGAGGGAAGGGAGAATGACCGATTGCATTTTAAAAACTCGATCAGGCTTTGGAATATTTGAGAGAATTTGAATCCGACGGATCGGCGGAAAACTCATCGGTCCGTGCGGACCGTTCAGGGCCTTGCGTCAAACTTTCAAACACGTCCTCTACGCGATGCGCCCTAAGGAACGAGCTTAACGCCTCGCTCTTGTTAATAATTTGCAGGGAAATTTTATTGGAGGGCTTCGCCAGAATAAAAAGAGCGCCCAGGGCCTCTTGAGAAATATGCTTTAACGATCTCCAGTTCCATACCACGCGCCCTCTTTCGGAAGCAACGTTTTGCATTCCTTCCCGGATTTCATCGACGCGCGAAACGTCAAGCCGCTCTGGAAACTTTACAGTCAGGTCGCATGAACCGTCGGAGTTTTTAATTTCCTCTAATCCGATTGAGCCGTTCGAGGCGCCTGCATTGAAAAGTGAAAAACCGTTGACGGCTCGATTCAACAACAAAGGCGCGATCAAGTTCACGAACTTCAGAAGGTCCATGGTGTACCGCTTGACCAGCCGCTTCGGTTCCTGGGAGAGCCGGTAAATCCATTCCAGTCCAACCTTCTGCATCCAACGCGGCGCTCGGGATACGTTTCCGGCGATGAACTCAAACGTCCCGCCGACGCCGATAGAAACGGGAACCTGAAGCCGGTCCTTCACGCGTTCAAACCAAAATTCCTGTTTGGGATTGCCAAAAGCGAGGAGCAGTATATCGGCGCCGGACTGGTTGACGGTTTCGACGAGAGCGTCGTCCGCCTCGCGGATGGCGGGGTCTTGCCGGTCGCCCATCTCAACCCACGGCGACGAGGCGCCCGCCGCCTGAAATCCGGGATACAGGCTTTCAAGGCGTTCGATGGCCTTTTGTGCGGTTTCTTCGCGTCCGCCAAGAAAATAGATTTTTTTATTTCTGCGGCTCGCCGCTTCGGCCAGCCGGGGCGCCAGGTCGGCTCCCGTCACCCTTTCCTTGAGGCCCTTTCCGGACAGGCGGGAACACCACACGACGGGCATTCCGTCGGCGACGACCATGTCCGCGTCTCTCAGCGCAGACAGCAGTTTGGGATCGCCGGAGTCTGAACCGCCCCACCCAAGGGCGTTGACGACAAAATCGACGTTGACGGTGGCGACGTAGCGGGACCTTCGGTCGCGGGCGAAATCCTCTATCATGGCGAACGTCCGCTCGACCGTCTCCTCCATATTCAAATTGTCTATGGGAATTCCAAGAACGATCTGAACCCGGCGATCCATCAATAAGCTCCTTTGCCCAGGATCACCGCCGGAATGGTTTTTAACAGGATGCCGACGTCGCCGAGGAAGGAACGGCTTTCGATGTATTGCACGTCGAGCTTGATCTGGCCTTCAAAGTTGATGTCGCTTCGGCCCATGACCTGCCACAGGCAAGTGATCCCCGATTTGACTTCCAACCGGCGGCGCTGGGAATATTCATATTCGGCGACTTCCGAGGGGAGCGGCGGACGCGGGCCGACCAGCGACATGTCGCCTTTCAACACGTTCCACAGTTGCGGCAACTCGTCGATGGAGAGCTTGCGGATAATTTTTCCGACCCTGGTTATGCGCGGGTCCTCTTTCATTTTGAAGGTGGCTCCCTCGGTTTCGTTCTGTTCCAGAAGACGCTCTTTAATTTTGTCCGCGTCCTTTTTCATGGACCGGTATTTATACATGGTAAACGTTTTCCCCCATTTGCCGACGCGCACCTGGGGCCAGACGACGGGTCGCCCGTCTTCCAGCAAAATCGCAATGGCGGTCGCAATAAAAATTGGAGAAAAAAGAATTAAAAAAAGCGCCGAGCCAAATAAATCCAAAGCGCGTTTAAAAAAGGAAGCGCTTCCGACCACGATTTTCCAGAGCAGGGTTTTGAAATGGAAATACAGACGCAAGCGAAATTGGGCGAAGGAGGAGCCGCCCATTGCGTATTGGCGATACAACTGTTCCGAAAGCTCTTCCCGACTCAACTCCTTGGAAGCTCTTCCGGAAGATTCGGTTTCCGGCAACCTTTTTGAGGCGCTCTGTGGGTTCGGATCCATGGGCTAAAAATTTTTTACCCTGAAATCGCGGGGGTTAACTGAATGAATTCTGATCGCTTAACAGGTTAACAGATTGACCGCCCGGCGCCAACCGGCAAAGCGCCGGGGCCAGCGGTTGGCGAATGGAAGATCTCTTCTGAATCGGCAACGCCGCCGTCGATTTTCCCCTACCGTTAACATTGTCAGTAGACCGGCGTCGACAATATTCGATATGCAAATGCTCCAAAGCCCGATGCGCTTTACATATAATAAAGTTGCGCCTACTGCCCCCGTGGGCTACCCCGGCTGGGTTTGAGGCGCTTGGGCGGCTTTTAATTTTTGAATTCGTTCCAGGCCTTCCAGAGCCTCCGGGTCGTCGGACGTCGCGGCCAGGATGAAACGATATTCCTTTTCGGCGTTGGGGTAATCTTTGACCGCCTCGTAGGATTTTGCCAACTCGAAGTGCGGCCCGAAAGGTTCGCCGTCGATCTCAATGGCTTTTTTAAGCATGGGGATGGCCTGCTCGGGGGCGCCGTTTTTATTATAAGCCGCGCCCAGGTTGGAATAGGCCTCGGGGAAATCGTCTTTGGTGGCGATAATTTTTTTCCAGAAATTTACTGCGGCTTCCTGGTTCCCGCTTTTGGCGTGCCAGATGGCTATGTTGTTCATGGTCCGGCTGTCCTGCGGCGCCAGCTTGGAGGCCTTGAAAAAATATTCCAGGGATTCTTCCATTTGCCTTCTGCGGAAATTTAAAATTCCGAGCGCGTTGTAACCGTCCACCTTGTCGTAACCTTTCAACAGGTTTCTCTTGAACGCCCACTCCGCCTCGTCGAACCAGCCTTTGACCATATAGAGATTGCCCAGGCGTTGTAACCCTGCTTCGGTAATTGTTCCCGCGGACAGTTGCGACTGCAAGCTCAAGATTTCCTCTTGCATCATGATCATTTGTTTTAAAACTTGCAGGTCCTTTGCGAACTCGGACTCTTCTTTCGCCGTAGGGGCGCCCGGAGTGGCTTCCGTTTTTTGCGCGGGCAGTTGATCTCCCCCAAAGGGATTCGTACAGCCCCCGAGGGCAATTAATATCAGCGTTGCCATCAATAACCGCTTCATGCCAATCCTTCTCCTGTCTTGAATTCCATTTCGGTAATGAACGATTCGATCACTTTTTCCGCCGATCCCAAATCCGTAAAAATGGGAAGCGACACTCTTTGAAAGGTCCAGGTCGCATAAGGGTTGTCCATAAAATCGTCCCAGATATGCTGAAACACGCGCTGGTAGTAATTTCCGGTGGTGAGCTTTCCGTTGGCAAACCAATAGGCAACCAAACGCTTCTCGTCTTTCTTCTTGATGATCATGACGCGAGCGTCCACCTTTTTACCGCGGTTATTATAAACTGCGGGCCATTTTTTAATGATCGACCAGCCGGCGCCGGTGTAACAAATCTCCGGCTGGTGCTGGGTATGATGCCCCCGTATACTTTCCAAATTCAAGTGCCATATAAAATCGCTACCGTGGTAATACATTTTTTTTGATAGCGATCCGACGCCGTACATTTCCTTTTCGTAATACGAGATGGGAATCTTTTTGGATTTCCATTGGCCAAAGGCGACTTGAAGAGGCGCGGGGTCCAACGGCGCTTCCGGACGCATCCCCCAACCGGTAATGGATTTGAATCCGGCCAATCCCAAAATCAGATAAATCAGGATTGCCCATTTATTTTTTTTCCAGGATTCCATAGACGACGCCCACCGCCAGCAGGGAAAATGAGTAGATGATGACGCCCGACCAATCGTGCAACACTCCCTCGGCGGCTTTCAGCCCCCAATAATGCGCGATGACGCCGACGATTACAATACGAATGGAGTTGGCCAGGCCGGAAATAGCGATCCCGGCGCCCACAAGAACCAAACGCTTGCCCCAGTGGTCCATGAAGAAAAGACGGCCGATGATCAGGTTCATGATCATAAGAACGCTGAGCGATTTTAACCCGCTGCAGGCGGCGTCGATACGCAAAATGTTTTCGGAAAGCAGTATGTGAACGCCGTGGACTTCCTTGGCGATGTCGACTGAATAAAGCGCGAGGAAAGCGAGCTTGGCGCCCAGCAAACGGATTTCAAATCCGATCCAGATATCCAGAATGGAGGTGATGGGCAGGCTGAACAGCAATAAAAAAATCGGGAACGCGACTTTCTTGAGTCCGGAGAAACCGAAAAAGAAGTGGTACAGCGACGCCAGCAAAACAAAACTCAGCCCGGCGGACAGCATGTTGATGCTGGCCATCAGGCTGATCTGATAAAGAACCAGCGCGCCGACCACCGCGAAAAACGCCGACGGGGAATTGAGATCCTCTTTCAGCTTGAGGTCCTTGTTGGCCTGGGCCAGAAAATACATGGACGCGAGAAACACAGGCAGGGCATGCGTTTCCAGGTCCATTTGAAAATAAACCCGGTACAAGTATTCCAGAGTGGGAAGGATCGTGACCGCAAACAACGCAAACAGACCCAGTCCTTTTAGATATAAGGGCCGGGTCTGCGAAGTGATCGCGGGCAAATTAAAAAAATTATGCATTCTCGGCTTGCTTCCGGTAATACAGCCAGACCATGAACATCAAGGACAGCAGGATGAGCAAGTTTTCATGCGGCTCCGGCGTGGCCGCCGCGGGTCCTGAGATGCCGTAGGCGCCCACGCTACTCTTTTGGATCTTCTCCATTAGTTCCTTTGGCGATTCCTTTTTCATCATGAAGCTCAAAGTCGCCGTCGTGGAACCGCCCGCCGCAACGGTGTTGAAATTGGCGTAATTCATAAAGACGCCGCTTCCGGGCGAGGTTTCAATAGATTGAAACCCTTGTCCAGCGATCAGCTTTTTTTTGGTTTTAAACGTTGCGATGAAGTTCTGGTAGTCCACCGCGGAATTGTTGGCGAACGTAAAGTCCATAGTGACAATGTCGGTTTTTCCCTTTTTTGTGAAAACCTCATTGGAGGTGGACAGCGTGAAATCCTGGGACTTGAATTTCTTCACCTTGCCGGCGCCCACGCTGGTGAAGTCCTGAATGGTGTAAGCCAGCGCCTGCTGACTTGCGGCCAAGCCAAGAAACAAAAATACGGTCAGGAAAACGATGGATGTTCTTAAAGAATTTTTCATGATTAAACGTTGCCTCTTATGGATTGATGATAAGCGTAATTGCGAATGGGGCGGCTGGTCAATTTTCCGAGATAATATCTCGCGACCCCAAAAAACTGGAATATTGGAACGAGCGACAAATGCCCGGCGTAAACCCAGTTGAACGAGTCGCCGACGCCGCCGCCTCTTTTAAAGTGCGAAACCTGGAAAAAGGGACGCAGAAAAACCAGCAGGGCCAAAACCAGCCCGGCAAGAACCTGGTCGATGCAAACGCCTCCGATAATAAAAACGATCGGCGCCAGGGATCGAAAGATCACCCGAAGCAGTTCCCGCGCCCATAATTTTTCCTTGTTCATTACGAATTTGGTTCCCAACTCAGCGTAAGCGTAACCAGAACGGAGCGCCCGCTTGAAATATTGTTTGAAACGCGTCATGTCCAGATCGTGCGTCGTCATGGGGTCCGCCGTCCGCAGAATAGTTTCTCCCGACTGCCGAACCCGATAGCTCAACTCCGGATCCTCTCCCGCGATCAGGTGCGCGTCGAAGCCGTCGGTTTTTTCCAGGATATCTCGTTTGATCAACACCTCGCCGCCGAAGTATCTGCAGGGTCCCATTTCATATTCCCATTCCCGGTTGGCGATTTGGTGATACAGGTTTTTGTCGGGAAACTTTTCCCGCCGCTGGCCGCAAACCGCTCCTACTTTATTTTCTTCCAGCGCGCCGACCGCCGTCTTAAGCCATTGCGGGTGCAACGCGGTATCCGCGTCCAGAAACTGGATCAACGGAGTTTGCAAACGCCGCCACCCGGCGTTCCGGCCCTTGCCGGGCGTGGGATGCGGATCCTTCAACTCAATCACGCGAACTCCGTCCGCCTGTTTCGCCAGCGCGACGCTATTGTCGGTCGATCCGCCGTCTACAAAAACGATCTGTAATTTGTTTTGTGGATAATCGCTGTCCCGGATCGATTGCAGACATTCGGTCAGAAACTTTTCCACATTGATCCCGATGGCGACGACGCCTATTTCCGGAAGATGATCAGTCATTGTCTTTCCTCGGGATAATGCGGGCCGGAATCCCGACCGCGATCGAGTTGGAAGGAACGTCCTCCAAAACCACGGCGTTGGCGCCGACCACTACGTTGTCCCCGATTTTTATGGCGCCCAGTAATTTGGCTCCGGCTCCGATATCGACGTTGTTGCCGACTTTGGGAGCTACAGGGTCGTCCACGCGGCGCAAGCCCACGGTCACCCCGTTGCGTAAGACGCAATCGTCGCCGAAGGAGGCGAAGCCGCTGATCACGATCCCGCCGGAATGGTCGATGCGAAAATTTTTTCCGACTTTCACCTCGCAGGGCAATTCGATTCCCGTCACAACCTGCACGGCTTTATAAAGAACTTTGTAGATCAGCGAAAACAGTTTGCGGACCGGGGCGATCCTCACCGTGTAGCGCCAACGGCCAAACCGGTAAACCGTCATCGCCCAAAACCCCTGCCGGCTCCAGTCGCCGTCGTAGGTCTTCAAATCCGCGCAAAGATTAGCGAAGAAGGCTTCCTCCGAATGGTTCAAATGAATGGCAGTCCCGGATTTCTTCAAAACGTTGTCCATTGATGATTTGTCCGCAAAAGTCATGACCGTTTAAAAATTCAGATCAGCGTTTTACCCGCCGCCGGTTGCAGGGCGGGCTGGATCGATTCCTCATCCACCTTGCCAAATCCATCGTTCCAGAGAACCGAGGGAATGAGGCTTAACAATGACAGAGCCTCCTTGCGCTTGAGAGCCGAGTTCGGCGAATCCGAAAGCGCATTTTTCGCCAACACCAGCAGGTTCCAGGCGTATTCCAAGGCCGCCGCCGCGAGGACGACAAACCAGCCGCCGTACTTGCGGAAGTAACGGTACTCGCTTTTCAGGCGAATGGAGACCATCTGCCGTCCCTTGGAGGAAACTTCGTTTTTATCCGAACTTTGACCGCCGAGATGCACGATGCTGATACCCGGATAAAACGTAACCTCCCAACCGGCGTCGTGAACGGTTTTGCAATAATCGATTTCCTCAAAATATAAAAAGTAACGGTCGTCCAGTAAACCGACTGTCTCGAACGTTTCCCGTCGGATCATAAAAAAGGCGCCGACCACCCAGCCCACGTTGCGCGGCTCGGCGTGGTCCCACCAGGAATAATCCACCCGGCCAAAGAAACGCGAACCGGGAAAACGCGCGGCCATTCCGGAAACGTGTAAAAATTTATTCAACAACGACGGCGCCATGCGCGCCGAAGGTTGCATACTGCCGTCGGGGTCCGTTAACTTGCAACCCAGGACTCCGGTTTTTGGATTGGCGTCCATGAACGCGACGGCTTTTTTCAAAGCCCTCGCTTCCAGAAAAGCGTCCGGGTTGAGGAGCAGAATGTATCGCCCCCTGGCTTGCCGAAGGGCGAGATTGTTCGCGGCGGCGAAACCCAGATTTTTCTGCATCCGGATCA
>JAJDBD010000045.1 GCA_029261575.1 Nitrospinaceae bacterium
ATGCGGGCGAAGGCCAGTTCCTTGGCAGCTTTGGTGACGTCCTCGACAAACTTTTTGAACGCCATGTCGGCGTCTTTGTGCTGGGTTTGTTTGACCAGCTTTTCCTCGTCGGTGTCGATGATCAAATCCAGAACGTTGACTCCCGGCGTGACGTGATGTTTCCTGATTTCCACCCGAATTTCCTTGATGTCCATTGCGCGTCTCCAAACAACGAGGGTCAGGACTCATTAATTATGTCCATTCTGCGCCTGCCAAATTTTTAATGAATGTTTGTGAAAACCGCGCCGGGCATAGCCCTGGCTATGTTCAAGCGGTTTGAGCAAACAGGCGTGAAAATTTGCGGCGCCTTGTAAAGGTTGGCCATGAAGAACAAATCTACAGCGTCAAGCAAGTTTAGCGTAGCGGCGCTATGCTTGCGCTTGCTTTTCTTGTATCTTTATTCTTCATGGCCAACAGAATTGTACATAATTAATGAGTCCTGACCCTGGAATTAAATTTTTGCGAGCCAATTAAATAGCATTTCAACGCGCCAGAATCAAGAGCAAAACGGTTAGTAGTTGTCGGTTGACGGTTGGTAGAAAAATTTTGTAACCACCGATGAACACGGATAAACACGGATAAATTCCATGTCTAAACACGGAGCCGACAACTGCGCGGCGTCTGACAGTAGGGAGTAAACGAAAGAAGAGTTGGAAATTAAAGAGAAAATGTCAATCGCCAGCTATCGGGTCCAGCGTCACGCTGGCCGGTCAACCCTGGGTGTCCAGCAGGCGGCCTACCAGGGATTCGCTTTGCAGGCTTTGTTGCAGGGCGCCAAGTCCTACTCGGGTTTGTAGGAGGGAGCTTCGCAGGTTGGAAATTGTTTCCGCGATATCGGTTCCGGCGATTTCATTTTCCGCGCGCGAGAAATTTTCGATTGAGACGCCCAGGTTGGCCGCCGTCGAGCTCAAACGATTCGCCGTGGCGCCCACCTCGCCGCGCGCGGCGGTCACCTGACTCTGGGCCTGCTCTAAAGGCGCCAGGGCGTTCAAGGCTCCTTGCGCGGTGGAAATGTCCAGGGAGTCGATTCCCAACGCCTGCGCGCTGGTATCTTCGACCACGTTCAGGTTGATCTGGTTTTCCGGTCCCGACTCGGTTCCCACCTGGATATTCACCTGGTTGGCCGAGTTGGCGCCCAGGTTGCCGTCCAGCAGGTTCTGGCCGTTAAACTCCGAGCCGCCGGCGATGCGGTCGATCTCGTCGCGGATGGAAGTGAATTCGTTGTTGAGGGTCTGGCGTTCGGCGTCGCCCAGCGTTCCGTTGCTCGCCTGAAGGGCCAACTCGCGCCCGCGCGCGACCAGATCAGAAACGGTGGACAATCCCGCGTCCGCGGTGTTCAGGAAATTGGCGCCCGCCGAGGTGTTCTCCGACGCCTGCGACAAGGCCGCGATCTCCGAGCGCAACTGACTGGAAAGAGCGCTTCCCGCAGGATCGATCCCCGCGCTCGTCAGGCGGTTCCCGGAACCGATTTGCGACAAACTCGTATTGGAGTTGGAACGGCTGTTTTCTACGGCGCGCAGAATCGACTGGTTGATCGCGCTCAATCCTATTTCCTGGGCCATGACATTCCCTCTGTGACGGGTTGGGGCTTGAATAAATAAAGTAACGCCATCAACGATAGTTGTCAACAAGGTCGGCGCTTTCGGAGGCGCGATGAATAATATTGCAAACCGGCGCCTGGGTTTATAGAATACTCGGGCCAGCGCCTTGGAAGCCATAGGCGCGACTTATTTGGGTAACGTATCGAGCATAGTTGAGTTTGCATCTCAAACCCTTCCACCGGGCGTTGCCCGGCCAGGCGATTGTCTGGCGAGACTAACTTATGAAACTTACCATCAACGGCAAAGAAGTCTCTCCTCCCGAAACCGGCGAAACCCTTAAAGAAATCCTGGACGGCGTCAAAAACGAAAAGCTCGAAATGGGCCGGTTTATCGACCGGGTCGTGTGCAACGGGGAGGACGTTTCCCTGGAGCCTGGAGAACATTTGAACCTGTCGGCAAGCGAGATCGAAACGCTGGAAATCGAAGCGCCGGAAATCCGGGATTTGATTCTCAAGAACCTTTCCAACGCGGAAGAGTATCTCGTCAAGTTGATTCCGGGAATAAAAAAAGCCGCCGAGCTGTTTCAATTGGGAAACGAGCAGGAGGCCAACCAGTACCTGGTCCACATCATCGACGGCGTCGACTGGTTTTCCCAAGTGGTCGAAACGGTGATCCAGACCAAGCAAGCCCAGCCGGAATCGGTTCAGTTTGACGAAAAGAGCCTGGTCGAACGTAAGGACCAACTTTTAGTCCTGTCCGCTCAAATGTTGGACGCCAACAAGAATAAGGACTGGGTCCATATGGCCGATCTCCTGGAATATGAATTGTTGCCCTATTATCAGGATTGGGCCAAAATCCTCCCCCAATTGAAACAAAGCCTTAATTAATCGCCTGAGGCGTCATCGCGAGCGACTGTAGGGAACGCGGCGATCCAAATGCCTCCAGGCGCTTGCCCGGTTAGTTGACTCCCGAAAAATTGGCGGAACTGAAGGCGCGGCTGTCCTGCATGTCGCCCACAAATTCCATGGCAAAACCCGTGGCGGTGTTCAGGATCACGATTGCGCCCCAAAAGCTCAAAGCGGTAATGTCCGCAAATCCCCTGCCGGAAGAGTTCGCGATTCCTGGTATCACTTCCGGATTGCTGGCGACCGGAGTGAACTGAAGTCTGCCCCGTCGCGACGTGTTGCCAGTGATCAAAAATCGGTCATCCAGATTGGTCTGCGGGCTGAAGGAAAAATTAACCGGGGTGAGGAACACGCGTTGTGAGCTGTTGGAGGATAAGGTGAACTCCAGGGTTCCCTGCAAACCGCCGTCCTGGTTCACTGCTGACATGACCACGCCGATTTGAGAGTTCATGCCGGAAAGAGATGGATGGTTGACCGAAATGAAAGTGTAAATCCCTCCCTCGGACTGCCAATAAGGCGAAAGGACTCCAAACCTGGAGTTAAACGGAGGAACCGAGTCATCGGTTATTTTGACGATGTAAGCATCCCGGGTCCCGCCTAATGTGGTATCGAGAACGAGTCCCGCTAAGGGGAAGTCGGTGGATGACGTTCTTCCTGCAACATAAACGTTTCCCGAAGAATCCGCGGCAACATCGTTTCCTTCTTCAAAACCTACGCCCCCCAGATAAGTGGAAAAAGTCAACGCCGAACCGGCGGCATTCAACTTCGACACGAAGGCGTCTTCGCTTCCTCCCAGAGCGGAATAGATGGCGGCTACGGTTGGAAAGTCCGAGGAATCTGTATCCCCAACAACATAGGCGTTTCCCGAAGAATCCACGGCAATACCATTTCCAAGTTCACCGCCCGTCCCCCCCAGAAAAGTGGAATAGGTCAGCGTCGAACCGGTCGCATTCAATTTGGATACAAAGGCGTCTTCGGTCCCTCCAAGTGTGGAATCGATGGCGCCCACGGTTGGGAAATCCGCCGAGAAGGTCCGCCCGGTGATGTAGGCGTTTCCCGAAGAATCCACGGCAATACCGCTTCCAAAATCATTGCCCGCACCTCCAAGGTAAGTCGAATAAGTCTGCGCCGAACCGGCCGCGCTCAATTTAGAAACAAAAGCGTCACGGCTCCCTCCCAGGACGGTATCCAGTGCTCCCGCCGTCGTCGGGAAGTCCGAGGATTTTGTATCCCCAACAACATAGGCATTTCCCGAAGAATCCACGGCAATCGCGTTGGCCAAATCGGTTGACGATCCTCCCAGAGATGTAGAGTAAATTATCGCCGAACCCGCTACGTTTAGCTTGGTAACGAACGCATCTTCAGATTCTGCTTCAATTATTGTAGGATTTTCCGGAGGAACGGGAACGTCGGCCAATGTAGAGAGGGAGTCGCCCTCTCCCCCTGCGGCGTAAACATTCCCGGAAGAATCCACCGCAATCGCGTTTCCAAAATCAACGTCAGCCTCCCCCAGGTAGGTGGAATAGATTAGCGCCGAACCGGTCGAGTTCAATTTGGATACAAAGGCATCCTGAGTCCCTCCAAGGACAGAATCGACTCCGCCAACAATAGAAAAATCCGAGGATTTTGTATCCCCAACAACATAGGCGTTTCCCGAAGAATCCACGGCAATCGCATTGGCCAAATCTGTTTCCGAACCCCCCAGAAAAGTAGAATAAATTGCCGCCGAACCCGTTGCGTTCAGCTTGACAACGAAAACGTCCTGGGTTCCTGCCAAGGTGCCGTCGATAGGGCTGAGCGTAGGAAAATCGGACGATCTTGTTCCACCCGCTACGTAAACATTCCCGGAAGAATCCACCGCAATCGCGTTTCCAAATTCGCTTGACGATCCTCCCAAGTAGTTGGAGAACTCGATCTGCGGATCGATCACAAGATCATTTTCCGCGTCGTACTCGCCGATGCGGAATCCGACGGAGTCCCCGCCCAGCAAAACGTATTGGCCATCCACCGGAACCCGTTTGCCGCCGATGGATTGGTATACGACGGGAGCGTTTTGCACGACGCGTCCCGATTCCACGCTCAGAATCAGGTTGCCTGACTCGTCAATCTCTACCCTATCCTGTCCCTCGAATTTTATTTTTATGATGTCCGGGTTGGCGCCGGGCGAGACCACAAAATCGTACTCCAACCGACGCGGGTTGCCATAATAGATCAAGTCGATTCCGGGATAAGCCTCCAGGTAGCGCACCCGGCCAAAGTTGCCGACCTCCGTCTGCCACTTTTCCGGGTCGGAACCGATGAAGTAATTGCTCTTGGTAACCAGTTCGTCCTCGCCAAGCATTTTCGGCGCAGGGTTGGCGTTCAGCAAACTCATGCTCACCACTGCGCGCCGGGTTTCGTTATCTTCCAGAGAAATTTTCTTAATGGAACCTGACGCGGCCTTTGCCGGCCCTATCGGAAGAACCATCACCGCAGATTGCGGCGTCAAGAACAGGGAGTAACCCTTGTCCCGCGCCAGGAATTTTACGCGCTCGTCCGTCTGGCCAACGTTGGCCTCGAAGCGGATGGGTAGTTTGCCGTAGGATTCGCTCAGGCGAGCTTTTATTTCGGGAGCCGCCGGATGGGAAACTTTTTCAGGCGTGGGTTCCGGGGAGAATTTTTTATCGGGAGATGAATAAGAATAATAGAAAAATGAAATAAAAAGTAAGGAAAAAAGGAGGGAAGAGAATAATAAACCCGAAAAACTTTTTGATGTCAGCATATCTACCCCCTGAGATAGAATTTCAGCTTCCGTAAAATGAATTTTGGCGGGACAATCGCCAAGCCGCTTAAAAATAGAGTAGCAAATAAATAGTGAATTTTTTAAATTGTGACAAAAAATTCGCTAAAGTTTCAGGAAATCCTGCCGATAAGAAGTTAGGGTCCGTTTACCCCGAACGATATTTAGCCATATTTATCAATGGTTTTTTGGTTTTTGGCTGATTGGAAAGCGGTTTTCGGATTTAC
>JAJDBD010000046.1 GCA_029261575.1 Nitrospinaceae bacterium
GCGTATTGCGCCTGCGCCCGCATGCCGTTCTTCAACAGGTCGTTGTACAAATCCTCGGCGCGGTCGAAACATTCCAGCGCCGCCGCGTCCATGCCGATCTCCGCGATCTCCTCCGGAATGGAATAGCCCAGCAGGGGACCCAGCTCCTGCCTTTGCTGGGTGAGCATGCGGTGGCGTTGCAGATCGCGGTACTCGGCGAATCCGGCGATGACGTCGCAATGGACGGGGTAGCCGTATTCCAGCCCTCGTCCCGCGCGGTCGCGTTTGCTTTTGCGCTCGCCGACGTAGGCGCGGAAAATTTCATCGCGTTTGTCCTGGCCAAGTCCTGCCAGGACGCGGCGAATCTGTTGCGTCGAATGGCGCGCATAGGGGAAGACCATGGCGGCCAGTGTGTTGAGAAAAAAGTCTTCCGGTTTGTCTTCCAGCAGGATCACTTCCCCGGCCTTTTCCACGGCGACTCCGGCGAACAGTTCCGCGCAGAGCTTGCGCATGGCGGCGTCGTTTTTCATGGCGTAGGCGTTCGGCGCGGCGCGTTTGATGAACGTGGGAATTTGCGGCGCGAGAGCGCGTTGGATAGCCGCCGCCAACTCGTTGGCCTCGCGTAATTCCTGGCTGAGCAGTTTGGAGATCAGACCGGTGAAGAAGCGGCCGTTGCCGACGATCCCCAGGTTCGCCTGCGTGCTGGCGGGAAGGATGCAGCGGATCACGTCGCAGGCGGCGCTTCTTATGGTGAAACCGTAAGCGATGCTGTGGGCCTTGCGTTCGGCGTCGCTGTCGAGTCCGTCGGGTTTCTCTTTGCGGAAGCCGCCCTCGCGCTCGACCTCGATTTCAAATTCTTTTTCCGGCAGGCGCTTCTGGAACAGGCCCTTCATCGGCTCGACCAGATCGGCGTAGGTCTGGAAGATGAAGTCCATCGTCTCGATATATTTTTCCTTAAGACCCGACTCCATGATCTCCGGGGGCCGGACGTAGCGCCAGCGTCCGTCGCGCCTGACGTCGTACAGCACGTAGCGCGTGGACTCCTCAATCGGCGACCCGCCGATGCGGCAATCCTCGATCACCTTGGTCATCAGGTTGGAGACCTCTTCGATGCAGAGCGGGGCGACGGCAAGCTCCGCCACCGACTCGTCACCGAATTTGTTGACCACGCGGTCGATCAACTCGCTGCCCTTGACTTCGTTCGGCGAGCCGTCGGGGTTGAGGAATTCGCGGGCGACGGTCGCCTTGATGCCGGTGGGCGCGCGGCTGTAGCGGGCGAGCGCCGCGCCGACGACTTCCGGGTTGAGTCCCTGGAGCGAGAACACGCTGGCGTCGACGTCGGTCACATAGGGTTGGAGGATTTTTTTCTCCTCCAGGGTCAGGTCATCGGATCGTTTCGGTTTCATAGACGGGGTCTTTCGCGCAACGGAAGCCGGTGTCGTTGAACCGCGCTTCGGGTCGGCTCCACCGCCGGTGCGCGGAACGGAGCGTGTCAGGATAGTTCACCCAGGACCCGCCGCGCACGACGCGGAACTGGCCGGTCTCGGGTCCGCGAGGATTTTCCCCGACGGAGTGTTTGTAATATTTTCGGTCGTACCAGTCGTTCACCCATTCCCAAACGTTGCCGGCCATGTCGTACAGACCGTAGACGGAAACGCCGCTTTTGTAATGGCCGACGTCGGTCATGGTTTTGGTTCCGCGCCATTTTTGCAAGAAGCGGGCGCGGCCATTGGGATGCGCGTTGCCCCAGGGATAGATCGACCCGGCGGCGCCGCGCGCGCTTTTTTCCCATTCCGCTTCCGTGGGCAGGCGCTTGCCCTTCCATCGGCAGTAGGCATGGGCGTCTTCCCAACTCACCTGGGTCACGGGTTGATTCGCGATCTCACGCGGAAACCAGACGCCTTGCCATAAATTCCCGGCCCGGCACCGCTCCGTTTCGCAAGACTCGTCCAGCGGCGAGCGGCGCCCCGTGTCCATCACAAACTTCTGATATTCCCGATTCGTCGTTTCGTAAATATCGATCCAGTAAGGGTCCATGGCGATTTTTTTCTGCGGAAGCTCGTCCTTGAACCACCAGTCCTGGCAAGTCTTGTCCACCTTATAGCACATGTCGAACCCGCGGATTACTTCCTTGAAGGTGGAGCCGCGTTTGAATTTCCCTCGAGAGATCAGCGCCATGTTTTCGAACCCCGTCAGGAGGGAGCGGGTTTTCGCAATGCCGGCGTTTTTGCCGGCGGACGGTGGGGGGATATCCTGCGCCCCAGCCGGGCCGGAATACAAAAAGCTCGCAAGAATACACGCAAGGATAAAAGAATTGCCCCAACGGTCCGGCGGCGATTGGAAATCAAATCCTGAAAATAATTTTGGCAGGCAGGCCGAGGGAGCGGAGAGAGTCCGGTTCATGCGGAGCCGCCGTCCCCCTCCTCGCGGAAGCGGGCCATTTCCTTGCCGTGAATGTAGAGCAAGGACAAGCCCAATATCATGTTGACCGTATACAGCCAGGTCAGCTGGCTGTGCAGGCGACCGAACTGGATTTCCAATTTCTGGTCCTGGGGGTTGGCTTTTTTAAGTTGGTCCATGGCGTGCATCTCGGGGCGCAGGCCGCTACCGACATAAACCGCCAGCACGATCATGATCCCCAGAATGATTTCCCGGCTGAAGCGGCTCTTTGTGACCCTGGGCGCGGAGTAGCCGGAGCGGGCGGATCGGGCGGCCAGAAATTTTACCAGCTCGGCGATCAAAATTGTGGCGATGCAGGTGTAGATGATATGGATGTTAAAAATGTCCATGACGCTGTTCATGACGACGCTGGCTTCCAGCGGTTGCGCCTTGAGTTTCACGCGCACAACGATCTCCACCAGAATTCCCAGCAGAAACATGCCGCCGATCCATAGCGTCAGGGCGAACAGGTAGAACATATTCATTGTAGAAATCAGGCGTTTCATTGCTCAACGACCTCCAGAGACCCGCTTGCGCGTTTTGGTAAAACTGTTTTCGATATCCTCGCGGATTTTATTTTGCTCCATCACCCAGGGCGGATCGCCGCCGAACCAGTTTTTCACCGAGTCGCCGGTTTTACCGCGGTTGACGGTATTGAGAATGGAAAGGTAAACGATAAAATAAAGAAAGCCGATGGTATAAAGGAACAAGGGGATAAAGGATTTCAGGCGTTTTTGTTCGCTCTCGGATTTTTTGCGCCACCACCCGGACAGCGCGGCAAGTTTATTTTTGAACATGAATATTTATCGCCGACGGCGTAATTATGAAAAACGATGCAGGTCCAATCAAACGCGCAGTTTATCATATCAAAACCGAAAAATTGAGACAAGCCGGAGGCGGCGAGGAGGATTGCGGGATCGGCGGTAGTGTCCTAATTTGAATGGATTGAGATAGCTTTTATGGTTGATAAAATATTATAATCATCATATAACCCAAACTCAAAGAGCGCCACGGCGGTTGTTATCCTACGCTACGCTAGCAGGATTTGTTAATTTTCTTAGGCGTGGACCGCCTGTGAGGTTTCACAGGAACGGTCTTAGGTCCAGGCTTCTTAGTGGGTCGCGTGGGCCTACAAATTGTTTTCGCCATAAGAATCACCTCCTTTCTGGGGTTTGTTACCGCCGGAAGAGGGTAATAATCGCCGCCGTGGCGCTCCTTTTAATTTGAGTATTCAACCAACTCCCTAACAGTCCAAATCCTACTCGCCAAACCAATTTCCATTGCAGGCGTAACCCGCAAGGTTTTGTGGATTCGCACAAAATTATAATGGGCGAAATGCAATGCGACAGCCGCCTTTAAGTTTTCAAGTTTTTTACTGAAACCATTTGTTAGTCGGGTAAACCGTCGCATTGACATTCGCATTGTTAAATTTTGCCGCTCAACATGGCTTGTGGATATTTTTGCAGGATCAGGTTTGCCCATCATTCGCTTTTTGTCTGCCCTCACAATTGGTGGCGGACTGTATCGGGTCTGTCCAACGGTTTCTGCCTCGAACGACTTTACAATTTGCCCATAATCAACATCAGTGCCAAATGCTAATTCCGCCGCCTCGACATAATGCTTTAACCCGTCCGATGAAAGCTGAACCCGATTACTCAAACGTGAAGACAAATCGGAAATGAATTGCTCGGTGTTTTTTGCGTTTCGTTTGCCAACTAAAAAGTTGGGTACAACTTTGCTTTCAGGATCAAGAGCAACGTAGGTCCACATATTGCCGGTTTGGGTAGCATCGTCTTCCTTGGTTAAATGCCCCTGCTTCTTCCCAACATAAGCCCAAATCTCATCGACTTGAACCAATCGACAGGGAAGATCACGCATGGTTTCATCCATGATTTGACGGCAACCATTACCGACGCGAACCATCAAACGCATGATTGTATCCCGATGAATATTTGTCATGCGTTCAACGGAGCGGATCGAACAACCTTCTAAAAGGGCCGTTATTGCCGTTTCCTGTTTTTCAATTTTTAGCTTGTTCATGGACTTGCGCCTCTCGATATGCTATTATTTAAAAAGCAAAAGGGATTGGAGCGCTGGGGAGTCGAACCCCAACAGGATGCTTGTAAAGGGCCACTGCGGTACCTCTCCGCGCCCCATGTATCCCCCCTGTCTTGCCGCTCATCGGATCGGCGACCAAACCAAATCCCGATGAACGACTGTATATGGTTAGCCCCGCTCGGCGACAGTCCGGCGGGGCTTACTTATCTTCTCACGATTCACCTCCCCCCCGATTTCGTGAGCCGCTTGACATAGGCATCAAGCATTATTTTGACCATATCCCAGTCATCTTGGTCAATGTCATCAGGGAGAAAAATAACCACGTCCTTTTTCCCAGGAATGGCGATGCGGAATTGCGCCCGGTCATCAATATCATCAATATCAAAATCTTCCCCACCCTTAGAGTCTTCTCCATTGTTTTCACCATCAAGTTTGGTTTTTTTCTTTTTTCGTTGAGTGGGTTTCCGGGCTTTTTTTATTTTGAAATAGGGTGAGTATTTAACTGAGCATTCATCTAGGGCGGTTAAGAAAAATCGAATCGCTTTATCCAGCATCTGCCCATCAACATTACCATGTTTTCGGAACGCATCGATGAGCGTTTGTGAAGTCCCGCTTTCTAAGTTGACATTCTCAAATATATCGTGGTAAGCTTTTCGTAATATTTCGTGGAGGACTTCCCCATAACTATCAGTTTTATAAGCTTTTACCATTTTTATAAGAGGCTCATTGACAGCATTATTTAAATCGATTAGATTCAGATAACGAAGCGTGGACAATAATTGTCCCCTCATAGAGCCTGACATTGTCTGGAGAAGTGAATGGTCAATCAGTGGGGGGACGGCGTGATTTTTTAAATTGCTTACGAACCCAGTTAAAGTCTTAAAAGGGATATAAGGGGCAATGTTTTTGTGGGTTTTCTTGTCATCGTTCATATCGGTTTCCTGTTGGCCGTTTCTAATTATATGAAATATACACCGAGGACAATGTTATGTCAACATCAAAATTAAATCCAAGCGTAATTAATTTCGTAACCGTTATAGTGAGGGCCTACGGAGATGAGCCTGTTGTGTTTCGGGCTATTGGTGTTGGTAAGAATTCGGTTATTATTGCCGGAGATGATGAGAGCCGTGGTATGGGGTACCCCGCCGGGTTCGTTTATGTCTATGACGCCTGTTTGTTCGATAAGCTTGAATCCGCCTTTAATCTAGGGGATAGCCTGAGGCTGTCTAATCTTTGGAGTGAGGCTGATCATTACGATGGGAATTGGGATGAATGAATTTAGAGCGGCGATTGAAGACTTGCATAATTGCTCTGCCAGTTTTCAACAAGCTGTTTTGGTAAAAGAAGAGTTTGAAGGGCGCGCAGTATGGGAAGGGACGGTCTACGTTTTTGAATTGATCGACCACCCGCAAACCGACAAATGTTACGCTTGGTCTTCGCCGATTGAGGGATCGACAAAAAGAAAATTCTACGCCGTTCTCCACATCCCGCCTGTTGACTCGCCAGAAAAAGCGGTGAGAGCGTCAATCGTTCAAGACTTCCGATCCAAATAAAAAATAAATCAAATTAGGACACTACCGGATCGGCGGCTCGATTGAAATAGCGGGCTTAAAATGCTAGATTAAGCGCGGAGACTTATGACCGGACCCAACAGCAAATTCCCAGAATTCATCCGCCAGAACTACGAAGTTTTTGAGTGGAAACATCCTGCGGCTATTCTTCAAGGAGATTTCCCAAAAGAATGGAACGATATTCTCGGGGTGCTGGAGAAATTCAGGTTGCCCCGGTCCAGCATTGAAACTCCGGGGGGAGCTAAATCTCCAATCGCAAAAAACATCAATGGGATGTTTTCAAAACTTGGATGGGTGGAAAAAAGTTTCGACGTCTCAATTGACGTTGACGGCGAAAAACGCGAAACGCCGACTCACAATGTCGATTATTATAAAAATCAAATCGCCGTTGAAATGGAGTGGAACAATAAAGACCCGTTTTACGACAGGGATTTAAATAATTTTCGGCTTTTGCATGAGTTGAGAGTCATTAGCGTAGGCGTTATAGTCACGCGCTCCAGCGAATTGCAGGAGATATTTAACGAATTGGGCAAGGGTCATTCCTACGGAGCGTCTACCACCCATATGAGCAAATTGATCCCCAAGATTCGGGGCGGAGGATCGGGAGGATGTCCCGTTCTGGTTTTTGCGATTAAAAAGGCCCTCTACGATCCCGAAAACTAATGGACGCCGCATGACGACTACCGCTAAAAATCTTAATAAAAAATTAAACAAGAAATTTGGGACCCTTCTTGTCGACCCACCTTGGCAGTTTTCCAATCGTACGGGCAAGATGGCTCCCGAACATAAACGGTTACACCGGTATACGACATTAAGCTTGCAGGAGATTAAGGAACTTCCCGTGGGAAATTATGCGGCGGAAAAATCGCATCTATACCTTTGGGTGCCAAACGCTCTATTGGCCTGGGGTTTGGAGCTTATGGAAGCGTGGGGGTTTACATATAAATGCAACCTCGTCTGGTACAAAATCAGAAAAGACGGCGGTCCCGATGGAAGAGGGGTCGGTTTTTATTTTAGAAACGTGACCGAATTAATTTTATTTGGAGTCAAAGGCTCTTTACGGACCAAAGATCCGGGTCGTCGACAGGTCAATATTATTAGCACTAGAAAAAGGGAACATTCCAGAAAACCCGACGAACTGTATGAAGTAATCGAAGATTGTAGTCCCGGCCCTTATTTGGAGCTGTTCGCCAGGCACTCCAGAGAAAACTGGACGCAGTGGGGAAACGAGCTGGGCCAAATTCCAGAAAAAAAAGTTAACGGAAAACCCATACCGCTTGAAACCAACCAAATGGGTTTATTTGCCAAATCCGCAAACCCCAAATAATTTATTTTGTCGATTTCTTCCCACATTAAACGCCCAATTTGTTTTTCTAAAACCCGCCAGGAATT
This sequence comes from Nitrospinaceae bacterium, assembly GCA_029261575.1. Taxonomy (GTDB): domain Bacteria; phylum Nitrospinota; class Nitrospinia; order Nitrospinales; family JACRGP01; genus JAJDBB01. The sequence continues at coordinate 7,440 of JAJDBD010000046.1, forward strand.
CCCTTGATTGAAATTCAGCCGGTAGAGACATTGACGGCGGAGGTTGCGGCGCCGCCCTCCAAGAGCTACACCAACCGTGCGCTCGTCGTCGCCGCGCTGGCCGACGGCGTCTGCCGTCTGGAAAATCCGCTCGTCAGCGACGATACGTTTTACATGAAACGCGCCCTCGGCGAGTTCGGCGTTCAGGTCGACGAAGACGCGGACGGATTGACGGTCCATGGAACCGGCGGCAAACTCCGGGCGCCGCAGAATGAAATCTTCGTCGGCAACGCCGGCACCGCCATGCGGTTTCTGACAACGTTCGCCGCCCTGGCGCCGGGCGAGGCGGTTTTGACCGGCGACGAACGCATGCGGGAACGCCCCATCGAAGACCTCTTGCAAGCCTTGCGCACCATGGGCGTGGCCGCCGAATCTATCAACGACGACGCTTGTCCGCCCATCCGTATCTCCGGCGGATCGGTCCCCGGCGGGTCGGTCGATTTGCCGGGCGACAAGAGCAGTCAATATCTGACCTCCCTGATGCTCGCCGCGCCGTATTTCAAAAACGATACCGCGGTCAACATCCTCGGCGACCTGGCGTCAAAATCCTACATCGACATTACGCTGGACGTCATGCGGGCTTTCGGCGCGAGTGTGGAAAATGAGAGCTATCAACGCTTCACCGTCCGCGCCGGAAAGTCATACCAGGCTCGGACCTACGCGGTCGAGGGCGACGCCTCCAGCGCTTCGTATTTCTTCGCCGCGGCGGCGGTTTGCGGAGGCTCGGTCGGCGTGTCTCGACTCAACCCGGACAGCGTGCAAGGCGACATGGGATTCCTCGGCGCTCTGGAGCAAATGGGGTGCAAGGTTGAAAAAAATCCGGAAAAAATTACCGTCCAGGGATACCCTTTAAAGGGAATTTCCATCAATATGAACAGCATGCCGGACGCGGTTCAAAGCTTGGCGGTCGTCGCCCTGTTCGCCGAAGGGAAAACCGAGATCACGGGAATCGCCAACCTGCGCATCAAGGAAACCGACCGCATCGCCGCCCTGCAAACGGAGTTGACGCGGCTCGGCGCGCGTGTGGAGGCGGGGGACGATTTTCTCGTCGTGCATCCGGCAAAAACTTATAGCGGCGCCGAAATCGAAACCTATAACGACCATCGCATGGCGATGTGCTTCGCCGTCGCGGGACTTAAAATTCCCGGCGTCAAAATCAAAAACCCGGAATGCGTGAACAAGTCCTTCCCGGATTTCTTCGAGCGCTTGCAAAAATTTTATTAGAGCCTTCAATCGTTCGATACTTTTCTCTCAGGCAACTCGCTAGCCCTTATTTCATAAGGGCCGGTCGCGGTCATGGGCGCTTTTTGGAGATTCACTTATGAGTGACAACGATTTCACCAACGCGCTGATCAACGAAAAAAGTCCCTACCTTTTGCAACACGCGCACAACCCGGTCGACTGGTCGCCCTGGGGGGACGAGGCGTTCCAGCGAGCGCGCGAAAGAAAAGTTCCGGTTCTGGTGAGCATCGGCTACGCCACCTGCCACTGGTGCCACGTGATGGAGCGTGAATCCTTCGAGGATCCTCAACTCGCGGAACTTTTGAACGCCAACTTTGTCGCCATCAAGGTGGACCGCGAAGAACGCCCGGACGTCGATTCGATTTACATGCAGGCCGTCCAGGCTCTGGGACAGCAGGGCGGCTGGCCGCTCAACGTGTTCGTAACGCCCGAGGGCGTTCCGTTTTACGGCGGCACCTATTTCCCTCCGCAGGCCCGGCACGGCCTACCCTCCTTCGCAGACGTTCTAAACAGCTTAAGCGCGATCTGGAAAAACGAGCCGGATAAAATCCAACAGCAGACCCAATCCCTCATCCAGTACCTGAAACAATCCTCGAACCGGGACAAGGTCGGCTCCGTCGACACGTTGAGTTTTGAGGGGGAGGAACGCGCGGCGAAACTCTACCGCGAACATTACGATTCCCTGAATTACGGATTCAAATTTCAGGCCCAGAACAAATTCCCGCCGTCGATGGGTTTGTCCCTGCTCCTGCGCCATTACCATCGCGTCGGCGACGTCAACAGCCTCGTGATGTGCGAGAACACGTTGATGGCCATGAAGCACGGCGGTATTTACGATCAGATCGGCGGCGGCCTGTCGCGCTACAGCACGGACTTCCGCTGGCTGGTTCCGCATTTCGAGAAGATGCTGTACGACAACGCCCTGTTCGCTAAGGCGCTGATCGAGACCTATCAGGTCACCGGCAAACGAGAATTCGCCGATTACGCCAACGACGTTTTTCAATACATCGACCGCGACATGACCTCGCCGGAGGGCGGCTTCTACAGCGCGGAAGACGCGGACAGCGAAGGCGTGGAGGGAAAGTTTTACGTATGGACAAAAAAAGAAATTGAAGAGGTATTAGACCGCAAGACGGCCAGCGTGGCGATCCCGTTTTATCAGGTCAGCGAAGCGGGAAACTGGGAAGGCTCTAATATTTTGAACACGCCGCAAAGGGTAGGCGACGTCGCTAAAGATATGGGCATGAACGAGGCGGCGGCGTTGGAGTCAATCGCCAAAGCTCGCCAGACGCTTCTCGAAGTTCGTAGCAAACGCATCCGTCCGCTGTTGGACGACAAGTCGCTGACCTCCTGGAACGGTATGATGATCTCCGCCATGGCCTGCGCTGGAAGGGCGCTGGAGGACGAGGACCGGATCGCGCGCGCCGCAAAGGCCGCCGAGTTTGTTTTTTCCAAATTGCGCGCGCCCGACGGCAAGCTCCTGCGCCGCTACCGCGACGGCGAAGCGCGCTACGACGGTTATCTGTTCGACTATACCTCCATGGCGGTCGCCTGCCTGGACCTGTACGAGGCGACTTACGAGTCGCGCTACGTTGCGCGGGCGCTGGAGTTGATGGAGACGGTGGAGGAGAAATTCGCTACGGGAAAAGGCGCGTATTACGAAACCGCCGTCGACGGGGAGGAATTGATCGTGCGCCAGGTATCGGGGTACGACGGCGTGGAACCCTCTGGCAACAGCAACGCCGCCATGGCCTGGCTGAGACTTTCTGCCTTGCGCGCCGAACCTGAATACGTCGAACGGTCCGAAAAAATTTTCATCGGCTTCCACGATGAGGTGATGGATTACGGGATCAATTCAAGCGCCATGATGCAGGCGTTCCATTTGTACCTTGGAGGGTTGAAGGAAGTGGCCATCGTCGGCCTGCGGGGAGACGAGTCGACCGAGACCATGTTGAAAACGGTCCGGCGCGGATTTTTTCCCAACGCCGTGTTCGCGTTCGCTTATGAAGACGAAGTCGACGCGGTATCCAAGGCCGTTCCGTTATTGGCGGGACGCAAAGCCGTCGACGGAAAAGCGACCGCCTACGTTTGCAAGCTGGGAACCTGCCTGCTCCCCACAACCTCTCCGGAGGATCTTGAAAATCTGTTGGATTATGAATGACCAGGCAGGCGCCTGGAGGCAGATAGTGTAACTTATTTGGATGACCGCTATGGGCTTGGGTGCGCTTGCATCTCGAACTCTTCCAATGGGCGTTTTAAAAAGAAAATTATCGAATTATTAGAGGTCTCCCAAAAGCGTTTATGCTAGGATGATTTTTTCCCCAACCTGAAAATGAAGCCATGAGAAAAGAACAAATTGATTCCCTTATAGAAACGGCCCTCTCCGGGCAAGGCGTCGACCGCGAGCAAGCCCTGTTCGTGGGCGAGCTGGACCGCGAAGAGTTGGACTACCTGTTCGAGGGCGCCGACCGGATACGCGACAAGTTCAAGGGCGCCGACGTCAAGATATGTTCCATCGTCAACGCCAAATCCGGCAAATGCCCTGAAGATTGCGGCTTTTGCGCCCAGTCGTCCGGGTTTAAAACCGATTCGCCGGAATACGGTTTGATGAGCGTGGACGAAATCGTCGCCGCCGCCAAAGAAGCGGAAGCGTTCGGCTCGAACGAGTTTTCCATCGTCGCCTCCGGAACCGCCGTCGACGACCGGAAGGAACTGGACGTCCTGATCGAAGCGATCCAAAAAATTAAAAAGGAAACCCATCTCGAAGTTTGCGCCTCGCTGGGCCTGATGAGCCTGGATAATCTGAAAGAGTTGAAAGCCGCCGGACTCGACCGCTTCCACCACAATCTGGAAACGGCGGCCAGCCATTTCGACCAAATCGTGACTACTCACAATTACCGCGACGAAGTCGCCGCCGTCGAAAACGCCAAACAAGCGGGATTGCATGTTTGCGTCGGGGGAATTTTTGGCATGGGCGAAACTTACAAGCAAAGAGTGGAACTGGCGTTCGATGTCCGCGACCTGGAGACGCAGTCCTTTCCGATCAATTTCCTCAAACCCATCGAGGGAACCGCCCTGGAAGATATGGATTACATGGATTACTACGAGGCGCTCCGGACCATTGCCCTGCTCCGGCTGGTACTGCCGAAGATGGACTTGTTTGTCTGCGGTGGCCGGGAGGAAATTTTGGGAGAAGGGCAGGAACGGTTGTTCGCCGCCGGCGCCAACGGCATTTTGGGCGGCAATTACCTGACCACCAAAGGCCAGGATCCCCAGCGGGACATTGAAATGATAGAAAAACTGGGCCTGCGTCCAGTGTATGAACCGGGGTAGCCCCCGGCGGCATTAGGCGCATCTTATACGGGAGACGCCGCAAGCTGCATTAAGTTTGCAAAACCAAACCGCTGACTCCGGCGACTCGTCGGTCAGCGGGCGTTTGTTTGGTTTTTTTTGCAAAAAAAACCCGCTTCCGAAGAAGCGGGGCGGTTTTCTGATTGATCTCGACAGATTAGACCATGTCGTCGATCAGCTTTTTAATTTCGGCTTTCGATTTAACGCCCACCATTTGCTGGACCACTTGCCCGTCCTTGAACAGTAGCAAGGTGGGGATGCCCCGGATGCCAAACTGGGTGGCGATGGAGGGGTTGTCGTCCACATTGAGCTTGCCCACGAGCACCTTGTCTTTATATTCGTCGGCCAATTCTTCGACGATGGGAGCGAGCATCTTGCATGGCTGACACCAGTCGGCCCAGAAATCCACCAGGGCGGGTTGGTTGCCCTTGACGACCTGGGATTCAAAATTATCTTCGGAAACGGTGACTACATTTTCGCCAGCCATAGAAAAAGCTCCTTCCAATCAATTTTCGTTGTGAAATATATATAAATCCGAAACGATTAATAAAATCGGGGGATTCACAGGATAGAACGGGGAACCCGCCTCTCGCGCCGCGAAGAACCCAGGCAAAATTTTTAAAGGCGGTTTAGCAAGCCTGATACTATCATATTAAAAAAAACCCGGCAAACAATTTTAGCCGGAGGCCTTTATTGCTATTATAATGACGGCCTTCTTCAAAACGTTTTTCAATAAGGAAACCGCGCATGGCCATAAATTTTTTCGCTTACGACCAACTCATGAATCAGGAGGTCATGAAGGAGGCAGGGTTTGAATGGATCGCCCATTTCTGCGTTACCCTCTCTGCCTACCATTTGGTTTTCAATAAAATTCCCGACGACGAAGACGCTCCGGAAGGCCTGGGCCTGCCCAATATCGAACCGGCTCCGAGCAATCTGGGGATGATGGACGGGGTCATGTACGAAATGAAGGAGCAGGAGCTTGAAAAGCTGGACGCCTATTTCAAAAACCCGATAGAATATCAGCGCAAGGTCCTGCGCGTCACCCTGCACGATTTCAAACTGGTCAACTCCTACGTCTACATCGCCCCGCACAATAAAACCAAAAAAGGGTTGATGCCGAACAAGGAGTTTAAAAAGCAATTGCGCGGCGCGCGTAAAAATTTGCAGATGCTGTATTTCTCCCGCGTCATGAACACGCCCACCATAGATTAACCGGCGAGCCGCCGGGGCCAGCCAGGCAAGCGCCTGGAGGCAATAGGCGCAACTTATACGGGGAACGCTACGGGCGGGGAAATTTGGAAATCGAATCCTGTTGCCTGGGGACAGCCTGGCCTCGATTTAAAAATGGAAAACGACTTCATCGCCGCTACTGGGAAAAAAGTATCCATCGGCGCTCCCGTGGTTCTGTGGAACGAGAAAGGCGGATTCACCTGCCCTAACAAGCGCGGTCGGCAGGGCCTAGCCCAACACGACCCCGCGCTCAACGACGCTCCCACGCAAGCTGAATCACGCTACCAAATTCTCGACCTTGACCGCGCCTACCGCGACCTGACCCGAAAAGTCCATCAACTCGTCCTGCATTACGACGTCTGCTACAGTTCCCACCACTGCCACCAGATCATGAAAGCAAGCGCCTTCAAAGGCAGTCATTTTTACCTCGACCTGGACGGAACCCTGTACCAGACCTGCGACCTGTATTGGAAAACCAACACCGCGCCGGGCGACGACGGGGGCGGCAACGAACGCGCCGTGCACGTGGAAATGGCCAACCTGTCCAGCGAGGCGTTGGCGGAGGATTCCGAACTGTATCGGGTCGAAAAAGATCTGTACCGATTAAAGAGAGGGCGCTGGGAACTGGACCTGCCCGAGAAGTATCGCAAGAAATTGCGCGACCCGGATTATAAAGCGCGCCCCGCGCGGACCTGGGGCGAGCGCGGATACTTCAGCCGCGTGATCAACGGCGAGCGCATCCGCATGTGGGATTTCACTGAAGAGCAATACCAGACGCTGATCGCCCTGTGCCGCGGGATTCACCAACTTTTGCCGCGCGTCGCATTAAAGGTCCCTTACGACGCGAAGCTCCGCCGGACCCCGCTCGGCAAAATCAAAAACCCGGAAAAATTTTGCGGCGTCCTCGGGCACGCCCACGTGCAGTCCGGGAGCGGTGGAACGGCGATGAAGAAACACGACCCCGGCTCCGCCTTCGACTGGGGCCGCCTGCGCCGCGCCCTCGCCGCCACGGAAACCACCAATGAACGCAGATAAACGCCGATAGCTTTCAAATCAAAACACTGGGTCCAGCGGCACGCTGGTGGGTCTAGCGGCACGCTGGCCGGCGTACCCCCGCCAGGGAGGCGAAGGAAAATCATTCGAAAGGCGGCTGGGATTTACGATCCCAATCCTTTGCCGTCACGTTCATCCGGCCCTTAAAAATAATCTGCTTGCTTTCGGCGATGGAGATCGCTTGCTGGTCGTTCCGCGCGCGCGCAAGTTTTAGCGACGCTTCGATTTCCGCGAGCGCGAGGTCCCATTCCTTCAAACGCTCGTAAACGCTGGCCAGATTCAAATGCGCCTGAAGGTAATCGGGATCGATTTTGATCGCTTTCCTGTAATGCTCCGCGGCGTCGGCCGGGCGGAGGAGGTACCAGTATTCCAGGGCGATTTTAAAATGGATGACGGGATCGCCGGGTTTCATTGCGGCGACTTTTTTGTACTCTTCGATCGTCAGTTCGTTCTTGGTCATCTTGGCGTATACAGAACCCAGCCCCATATGCGCGGCTTCGTGGTTTGGGTCGAGGGCCAGCGCCTTTTTGTAGGCCGCGACCGCCTCTCGTCTTTTGTCCCACTCCTCGTACACCGATCCCATCCGGTAATGCGCCGGGATGTAATCGGGGTCGATGATCAGGGCCGCGTTCAATTGCGTCACCGCCTCTTCGTAAGCCCCGATTTGCTGTTTGGCTTCGGCGTCCCGGGTCAATGCCGCGGGGTTCGCCGCCGTCTCGGGCGGGGACTCCGGTTCCCCGCCGCAGGCCGCGAACAACAGGTTCGCGCTCAATAAAACCAGCCAATTTTTCAGCGCAACGGACGACAGTATCGTTTTCATCTTTTTATTTTCATTGGGTTCCATCGGGAATATTTCATTATAGAATAAATTTTTTTCCTATGCTATATAGGAGAAACGCTTAGCTTGGATGTTTTTCCGCTGATTGATATTTCTGTTATTTTTTCGACGGGCGATGAGGTTTGCCCGAAATATCTGTAGTGAAATATGCCGAATCGACAGCGCGTCAACGAAGAAATTTCCGTGGAAAAGGTCCACCTCCAGGACAAAGACGGTAAGTGTCTTGGGGTTTGCGGCCGGGACGAAGCCCTGACGTTCGCCCGCGAACAGAACCTGGATCTGGTGGAAGTCCTTCCCTCCGACGACCTACCGGTTTGCAAGATTATAGACCAAAAACAATGCGCTTGCGAAACCGCCAGAGCCTATTTAAATTATCTGCTGACCCTGAACATCCAGAGAGAAGAATCCTTCGGTCCGTTGGCTCTGACGTTCATCCGGGAAAGCGATTTTAACGACCTGCAAATCTCGCCGGAGGAACAGTTCAATCTGGTCATGGCCGTCGTCCAGGTTTTTTCCGCCGAACCCAAACGCTATTCCGCTAAACTCGACCTGTTGAAAAAGGCCCACGACCTTCTGGGCAAAACGAGTTATGACAATCAGCAACTGAGTCGACAACTTTTTTTCGAAATTCAGAAAACCGAAAAAGAAGTGGAGCTTTACAACGAGGCTTTGCGCGTGCCCGCGAACGGGCGCGATCTGGAAAAACAAAAGCTGATCGTTCAGACCGACGTTCCGGAATACTTCCTGGACGTCGCCCAAAAACGCGCCGCCGACTATTACAAAAGTAAATACGGCCTGACCAAACAGGCCAAAACCGCGCAACATTTTTCCGGAGGGCCGCGCGAATTTGCTCCAGACCAAACGTCCGCGCACAAGGAATTTCCCGGCGCTTGTGGGCCGTTCATGAACGCCCGCACCAACGCGTTTCACTTGATGTTGCCCTTCGACGTAAAAATCAGCCGCAAACCGGAAAACCCGCTTGAGGCCGGCGTGCGCATCTATTACGCGAAGATGGGTTACTCCTTTCCCCTCTGTTACGAAAACGACAAGCTGTGCAGTTTTTACGATGGAAAGGTTGTCGACGTCTCCCTGGACGACCCGAACCTGCTTTACTTTTCCGTATCGCCGGTCAAGGAGCGCGATTTTAAATATCAAGGCTCCGACCCAAACGTCCCGGCCAGTCACGCCTATCCCCAGGCCGTGCTGGAACGGACCAATTGCCTGGGTCCTTTCTTACAGGTGGTCGCCAATTTTAAAGTCTGGTTTGACGCGGCGACGGTTTCCCTGCTCATCCAGGGCGCGCCGGATTTATATGAATATGGACTGCAGGGCGGTTCGGGGTTGATGGTGCGCTCGCATGCGGCGGACAAACTGGAAGCCTATATGGAAAACACCAAGGAAGCCTGGCAGGAGGGCCTGAGCTTCAACTTCGTCAACATTCACCTCGCGCTCGCGCCCGGAACCGATACCGCGACGGTTCCCTACAACACCCCTCTGTTCACGGTGTATCCAACGCTCAACCAGCAACACTACAAGGTTGAAGACTGCCGCAACCAACGCTAGTCCCTCGGTTTGGCGGCGATTTTTATTTTCAGTTTTTTGATTTTGGACGCCAGTGTCGTGGGTTTCATTACTAGTAATTCCGCCGCGCCTCCCGGTCCGGAAACTTTCCAGCCGCAGTTTTCCAACGCTCGAATAATGTTTTGCCGTTCAATCGCTTTCATCTCGGAATGGGTCAGCGCCTCGGGCGCCTCCTCACCGTCCGCGCCGCTGGACGGGATAGCGGGAGAACTTTCCCCAAATCCTCCGGCGGGCAGATCAAATCGCAATTTACCCGACCCGGACAAAATCGCCGATCGTTCCAAAACGTTTTGCAGTTCCCGCACGTTTCCCGGCCAGTCGTAACTTTGTAATTGCATCGCATGGGCCTTGGCGAACCTAGGCGCGGGACGGTTCATCTTTTTGAAAGCCAGATCCAGAAACTGTTTCGCCAACAGCGGGACGTCTTCCTTTCGCTGACGCAACGGAGGAACCTCGATGGGGAAAACGTTCAAACGGTAGTACAGGTCTTCCCGAAACGTTCCTTCTTCCATGGATTTTTTGAGATCCCGGTTGGTGGCGGCGACGATGCGGACGTCGACCTTCCGCGTTTTTTCATCGCCGATCCGTTCATAGGTTCCTTCCTGCAAAACGCGCAACAGTTTGCTCTGCAGGTCGAGCGGAATCTCTCCCACTTCGTCGAGGAAAAGGGTTCCGCCGTCGGCCAGTTCGAATCGGCCCGCCCGGTCCCGCACGGCCCCGGTGAAGCTTCCCTTAACATGACCAAAAAATTCGCTCTCGTAAAGCTCGCGGGGAATCGAGGCACAATTGACTTTGACGATCGGTTTTTCCTTGCGGACGCTACGCTTATGAATCTCCCTCGCCACCAGTTCCTTGCCTGTGCCGGATTCCCCGGAGATGAGGATGTTGGCGTCGGTAGGGGCGGCCATTTCTATCTGGCGAATGATATTTGCCAGCGCCGGGCTGGAGCCAATGATGTCGCCGTAAGCCCTGGCCTCCAGAATTTCTTCCTTTAGGTAAGCGTTCTCCAATTCCAACCGACGCTTCAAGTCCTGGATTTCCTCTTCCGCCCGTTTCTGTTCGCTGATATCGCGAAAGACCACCACCGCTCCCAACAATTTCATGTTCTCGCGGATGGGGGTGCTGGTGTACTCAACCGGGAAACTGGTTCCGTCTTTGCGCCAGAACACCTCGTCGGTAGCCTGGTGAACCCTCCCGTCGGTGAAAGCGGCGTAAATGGGACAATCGTTGCGATCGTATGCCGTTCCGTCCGGTCTGGAATGATGAACCAGTCTGTGCTGACACCGACCGATCATCTCACGAGCGGAATAGCCCGTCATCCGTTCCGCCGCGGGATTGATAAAGGTCGTTTTCCCTTCGGCGTCCAGACCGTAAATTCCCTCCCCGGCGGACTCCAGAATCAACCGGTTCATATAATGTGGGTCCTTCAATTTTTGCGGTGAAGGATCGGGACTCATTTTGTTTTTTGGCTCGCGGGACATGGGAGCAGTGTATACGATTTTAATAACGAAATATTGGTAAAAATATATTTTTAAAATACTAAATTTTGTTATTTA
>JAJDBD010000047.1 GCA_029261575.1 Nitrospinaceae bacterium
GGGGCAGGGTCTGAGTCCGTTGATAACGGCGAAGAGGCCGGGAGCGTCCATTCCCTTTTCCTTTTTGTCGTCGCCGGAGAGGGAGTTGAAATGGTCCGGGCTGGTCAGGAATCCCGTGTTGTAAAAGTAGTCGCGGATAAACAGATTGAAGTTCAGCGGACGCGCGTTTAAATGAGGCAAGGAGTTGAGGCGTTCCTCCCGGTTATCCGCGTTGTAGTTGAAAGCGTTCCGGCTCAGCACGTCGTACAGATAACAGAAATGGTAGGCGTTCATTTCGTGCCAGGCCGGTTTGGCGTCCAGCCCTTCCAGCAGGATGAACAGGAATTTGCGCAGGGTGATCAGCGACCCGAACCTGCAGGCGTTGGGGTAGAAATTGCGCGCGTCCTCATCCCAGAAGGTACGTGGTTGTTTTTCGACAAACCGCACGACGTCTTCTTCTTCGAGCAGGGAGGTCTTGATGAATTCGTAGGGGTCCAGACCGTGAGTCAACTCCGGGTCGGACTGGGTCCCGGTGGAGGGGAAAACGCTTTTGGCTTCGTAAATATTATTTTTGAAGACAAGCATGGCATTTTGTCGCGGAAAATTTGGACAATAAGACGACCCGTAGCGGGCCGACCAACCTCCAAAGAATTTAGCCTAGCATCATTGCATACGCGATTCAAGCCGGCCAGCGTGACGCTGGACCCGGCGTTTTTAACCCCCTCTTGCAAAGAGGGCTGGGGTGATTCTTCCTTTAGCAATTCAAATGGAATCTTTTAGACAGGATCAACAGGATAGGCGTCCAGAATGTCAGGCTGAGCCTGTCGAAGCCCAAACTTTAATAATTCCTCTCCCCTGGTGGGAGCGCTCACGGAGCGACGGGCAGGGTGAGGAGGGGCTTAAAAGAAGCTACCGATAGGCACGGATGAATCGCGAGCAATGTCACCCTGAGCTTGTCGAAGGGTCCGCCGAAGGATTTTTATTTCTCAGCAATTATTTTTAACATTTTATCAACCTCTTTCAGGCTCTCCCTTATTTCCTCATCATTGGGATTATCTACTAAAGCTTGCTGGTAAAGTTCTGCAACTTTTTGTAATTCTCTTTTGGCTTGGGCAAACTTCTTTTGCTCAAAATAGAGAAGCCCCAAGCCATGGTGAGGCTTAGCCAGTTGGCTATCTATTTCCAATGCATTTTTGTAAAGTTCTTCAGCCTCGGCGTATCTACTTTGTACTAAATAAAGATCACCCAAGACAAGAATGGTTTGGATATATTTTGGTTCTATTTGTAAAGCTTTTTTGTAAAGGTCCTCAGTTATTACATATTCCTTTTTCTCAGAATACAGAAGCCCCAAACCAACATAGAGCTGGAAAAATTCTGGGTCCACCTGAAGGGCTTCCTCATAAAATTTGATAGCAAAGTCCTTAAGACCAAAATGTTTATATACAATGGCTTTAAGCGCAAGTAAATGTGCCCGGAGACGGTTATCTTCTGGCTTCAACTGCAACCCGAAATGCACGTTGCTTAGGGCTTTATCATATTGATTAGTTCGCAAATATTTTCCTGCTAGAGCTAGGTAATCCTCAGCAGATCGTTTGTCTGGTGATCGTTGTTCTGCGGCTTTTATAATTAGTTCGGCTTTCTCTTGGATTTCTTTGGGTGGGTTTGGTTGAGTTATTTCTTCAATAATTTTTTTGTCTTCTGGTGGAGTTTCGTGTCGTTCAATTTCAATGTTAAGGCCAGCAATTTTAAATATAAATTTTTTTATAGTATCAGGCCCTATTGCATCGACAAGAATCAAAGTAAGGCCAACTAATAGTGCATAAACTCCATTTGTATCTCCCATAAGAGGAAATACTATAAAGATGAGAGCCAAAGCCGATATTTTTAGAAAATTCAATTCGCCAATAATTTTTCCCAAGAGTTTTTTAAGCATATAAATTTTGGATGATTAATTCAGGTTTAAGCCCAGCTTATCATAACAGGGAACATTCTCCCCCTCACCCAGCCCTCTCCCGCCAGGGGAGAGGAGTTATTTAAATTCTTTCAGTATTTATCCTGTTGATCCTGTCTAAAAGATTCCATTTAAATTTCTAAAGGAAGAATCACCCCAGCCCTCTTTGCAAGAGGGGGTTAAAAACGCTGGCTCTGGGCCTCGCCCAGCCCTCAATCTTTTCTTTTCTCGTCCACTTCGATGAGGTCCATGATGGTTTCGATATCGTCGCGCTCAAGGCCAAGGTCTTTCTTGTAATTCTTCAGCCGCCCTGTGATGCCGCTGTCTTCGTCGCGCCAGCCGAGTTTCTGTATGTACTTGTTGAACAACATGCAATCGTACTCGTCCCGTCGCCGTCCGGTTTCGTAACACCATTCAAGAATGTCGGCGTCCGTTCGATTCAGTTTCACCTGTTCGGCCACCTCCTGATATTCCACCCCCAGGAATTTGCATAAAAAATAATCGAATCCTTTTCCCAGCCGAGGGTCGTAGGAGACGTCCAGTTCTCCTTTCTCTTGCATACGAATTTTGTCCAGCATGCGCGGGAAGTGATACAGCCCGCCTTCGGTTTCATAAGGACTTTTTGGGTATCTCAATTTTTTATCCTCCGTTTTGCCCCCTCACCCAGCCCGCAACTCTGTGAGTTCTCCGGCGAGGGGAGAGGAATTATTTAAATTCCCTCCGTGTTCATCTGTGTTCATCGGTGGTTCCAAATGGGTTGAGGTTATTCAGGTTCGTAAGGGTTGGTCGCGTGCTGGGTCAACTGGATTTCCTCGGGGCTGGGGGTGAGCCGGTTGACAACTCCAAACAAACAGGGGTTCTTGGCGTAACGTTCTTCCAATTCATCGGGACTCAGCTTGTCGAATCGGTCGGGATGGACAAGGAACAGCGTGTTCAAAAAGTACTCGTTGATAAACGAATTTAAATCGATCGCTTCGCCTCCATGATCGGGAAAAATTTCCAGGCGCTCCGCAATATCGGAGTAGCTGTAGTCCTCCACCATGCTGAACAGCGCGTCGTAAAGATAGCAGGCGTGATACGAGTTCATTCCGTACCAGCGCGATTGGTCGACGAGGCCCTCCAGCAGGCGTTTGGAAAGTTGATTCAACACGTCCAGATCGCCGAAGCGCGATGCGTTTGGAAAAATGATCGGCATTTTTTCGTCCAATTCCATTTTATCCATGCGCTCCAGCCCGATGAACAGGCGCCGGTCCTGGGACAATACGGTCAGTAACAAATCGTAGGGATCGAGATTGAAGTTGGGGCTGTCTTCGTTTTCCAGATGCAGGGGATCGAACTCGTCGGGCCGGGGCTGGTAAAT
>JAJDBD010000048.1 GCA_029261575.1 Nitrospinaceae bacterium
CAAACGCCTGGATGTAGTCGGGTTTAATGGCGAGCGCTTTGGAAAAATTTTCTCGCGCCTCGGGGTAATTTTTCAATCCAAACAACACCAGTCCCTTTTTGTCATACGCCATGAAATTATTTGGATTGAACTTGACCGCCAAATCGAACTCGTCGAGGGAGTTTTGATACAGTGAGTACTGGGCAAACTCGATTCCGAGTTTGTAATGGGAATCCGACTGGGCGGTATCGACCTTGGGCTTATCCGGGGATTGCGAACAGGAAACCAGGAAGGCAAAAACTAAAAGAAAATAAAAGAGACGTTTCATATTATTGAGTTTAAAAGGTCAAAAAAAAACGGGGCCAACCGAAGTTGGCCCCGTGAATAGAAAAAACCAAACTTAGTTGATACCTCTGGCAGAGCCGGAGGATAGACCATCGACCGCCTGGAGTTCAACCGTGTTACTCAGGATGCCGGAATCATGGGCGTCGCCAATGAATTCCATAGCGAATCCGGAGGAGGTAGACAGAATAACAACCGCACCCCAGAAACTCAACTGGCTGAGATTGTTACGCAGAGTCGTCGACCCAGGATTAGTCATGACCAACGATGGATTTGCCTCAGTCGTAGTGGTGGCCCGGAGCAAACCAAAACCGTCCGTTCCACTGGTAGTGGAAATAAAACGCAATACGCTACTTGCCGCAGCGGGAACGCCTGGGGCAATCGTTGTATTAGTCGCGGAGATAAAAACCCGGGTCGTGGTGCCCGCCGAGATGGTGTAGGTTACGCTGGGATTAGCCGAACCCGTAGGACCCGTAGCGCCCTGCGCAGTGAGAGTCAAACCAATCTGGGATGAAGCGCCGTTCAAAGAGGGATGGGATATACCGACAAAGGTATAAATTCCGCCGTCTGCCGAAGCTTGGAAATAGGGCGAAATTACCGTTCCATCCCGTGTGTTGTCCCGGGCCTGGGCGTTGACATTTTGAGCAACGACCATAAGCCCAAAAAGACTTATAATCATTAAAGTAGAAAATCTTTTCATCAGTCGTTCTCCTTCAAATATTCGAAAAATTTTTCAAATTCAATTTCTCAAGCTTAGTTAACGCCACTGAAATTGCCGACCGGGTCAAATGCAAGCGAATCCTGCATGTCGCCAACGAACTCCATGGCGAAACCGGTAGAGGTACTCAGAATCACGATAGCGCCCCAGTAGCTCAAGCTAGTGATATCTTGGAGATCACAATTTGTGGCGCCCTGAGAATTGGGTACGCACAGATTGAGCGTGTCATTCTGAGAAACCGTAGAAAACCTGAGATTACCATTCACGGAATTCGTGGTGTTGGTGATCAGAAACGTACCATCCGCGGTGTTCGAGGTATTCACGGCGAACTGCGTGCCAAAAGACGTAGACGGAACAATAAACAATCTCTTGGAATTTCCGGCGGTGACCGTAAAGGTATTGGTGGCGTTAACCGCAGAGCTGGATTGCAAAGCGTCCAACTTGACGCCAATAGAGGAAGCCATACCGGAAAGCGAAGGGTGACTGACGACTATGAAAGTATAGATACCGCTTTCAGCCTGCCAATAAGGACTGATAACTGATTTACCATTGGGTATAGCAGAAGCGTTCCCGGCAAGCAGCAGGGAGGTCGCTATTACGGCAATTACTAAAAACCGTTTGAAAATATTTTTATTCATTTACTTTTCTCCTTTGAATTCTCTTCAAATATATTCCAAGGATCCTTAAAATAGATCACATTTTTACTGGTTTAATCAAACAAGTCTCAAGTACCGGTCGGCCACCCCCCCTCAAAGGTCAAAAACTTCTTTTTGTTATTTTTAATAAGCAATATAAGAATTTCCTGCTTTATTCTAAAAGCCCCTTTTAAGCAAGCTTTTTCCATTATTTAATTATAAAGACAAACCATTATATTCAATAGTAAAACCTTGTCAAGAAAAAAACCAGAAAAATAACGCAAAATAAAACGTTTCCCCAGGAGAGCTTTCCAAAAGAATAAAACAACCCACTGAAAAATTGACTTATAAGTTTACATCTGATTTTTAAAATTACACTTAAAAACCATGTATCCTGAAGCTTCCCGAAACCCGAATCTTTTCAGAAGGCCTGGAGAACCTTTTTGATAAAGAACCCCCAATCATCGACTATTTTTCAAGCGAAGGCTTTATTTTGCATTAAAAAGGTTTTAAAATCAACCGATAATTTTACTCCAGGCGCCTCGCGATCCTGCGGCGCTTTAGAGGCGACGCCGAATAAGCCTAGTTATCGGCCTCCGGAGCAGAAACCTTTAATCCAGGCGACGCGACGTCAACGGGATTTTTTGCGATTCAAAAATTTGTTCCGCCACCGGAATCTCCGCACCCGCAATTTTGACGACCGCCATTCCCGATGGTTGAGTATTTCAACAAAATTTGTTATTGTTTTAATTAGTTTTATTTATTTTATCCATAATTAGAAAAACTCTTCAAACGGCGTCGGACGTCAATCGATTGCCGAAGGATACTCTATGCGCTCCCCGGTTCTCCCCGCCGTTTTTGTCAGTGAAAAAACTTTTTTCCGCCTCCTGGCTCCGCTGATTCTATCGGCCTCTATTATCATGTCTGGGTGCGCTTCCCAGGAAGACTCCCTGGAGAACGCCCTCAAAGCCGAAGCCTCCTACAACGAGGCGCTTAAATATCAGTCCGTAAACAAAACTGACGCGGTCGAGGAGAAAATCAAGGAAGCCGTCAAACTGGACCCGCTGGAACCCAAGTATCATTTGAATCTCGGTAAATTCTATTTTTCGGAAAACCAACTGGACCTTGCCGAAAAGGAATTTTTACAAACCATCCAGTTGAACGATACGTTTCACGAACCTTACCGGCAACTGGGCCGACTTTACCTGCAGAAAAATGATTATCCGAAGGCCCTGGATTATCTGGAACAAAGCCTGACCAAAATCCAACTCAAGAATCCCCAGCAAGTCCACAACTGGATGGCGCTTTGCTATTACAAAATGGATAATTTCGCCGGCGCGGAAAAATCCTGGCTCAAAGCCCTCAACTATCGCGAAAACGAATACATTCGCTTGAACCTGGCTCTGGCCTATCGAGATAACGAGCGTTTCGACGAGGCGGAGAAAACTCTCAAAAAAGCGGTGATCTACAAACCCGGGTTTGCCCCCGCCCATTATCACTTGGGCTTGCTATACCTTAAAAAGCAGGATTTTCCGCAGGCAAAAAAACATTTCGACCGCGTTGTCACCCTCAAGCCCAACAGCCAGGAAGCGCAGGATTCCCGCAAATTCCTGGAATTGATGCGGCAATAAAATGGACCCGGAAAAAAGTTTTGGGAGATTCTTAAAAAACGAACGGGAACTGCGCGGAATCACGCTCGGAGAAATTTCCGCCGCCACCAAAATCCATATCAAATATTTGCAGGCCCTGGAAGACGAACGCTACAGCGACCTTCCGGGAGAAGTTTTCGTCAAGGGATTTGTGCGTTCCTTCGCCAAAGCCATCGGAGCCGACGGAGACGATATCATCTCCGCTTACGACCAACTGGCGGACAAAAAAGAACCGTCAGAGTCCCCGGTCCCGTCGCCCGTTTCCGATAACGGCGGAAGCGGCTCAATCCTGTCGCGGATAATTCTTTCGGGCCTTCTGCTGGCCTTGGCCGCCGCCGGTTATTTTTATTGGAATCAACCCGTGCCCGAAACGCCCCCCCTGGAAATTCGCGAAACCCCGCCGGCCCGACCGGAAAAACCAAAATTCATTCCCCGCCCACCCCATTCTCCCACAACGGATTTTTCTCCCGCCATGATATCTCCCCCACAATCCCGCCCCGATGAAGGCGGAGAAAACCAAGCCTTGGACGGAATCGAAAAAATAGCGCCGAAAAATGAAAAACATGGTATAATTCAACCACCTATGCCAGTCAAACCGGGTGAAAACGTCGGCGAGGGAGGGCGGGTTTCCGACGCCCAAACCTCCACATTGAAAGACCCAAATAACGACGAAGCGCTTCCGGTAAAACTGGCATTGGGGATCAGCGTCCGGTCCTCCTCCTGGTTTCAATTGCGGGTGGACGGTTTGGCGGAATATGATTTTATTCTTCCCGCGGGAGCTGAGAAAACGTTCCGGGGGAGAAACGAGTTGCTCCTGACCATTGGAAACCGGGAGGGAACCCGATTAACATTGAACGGCAAACCCCTCATTCCGCCTCCGGGACGGGACAATGTCGTCCGTAACTTTATTATCACCCATAAACTGATTGAGTGACCCATGGCTAAAATAGACGCATTTTTTAAATTGATGAACGATCAGGGCGCCTCCGATCTTCATTTGGTCTCCGGTTCGCAACCCATCCTTCGCGTGAACGGGGACATGGAGCGTGTCAAGTACAAGGAGTTGGGAAACGACGAACTCAAAGCCATGCTTTATGAAATCGCTCCTGAAGACAAAATCAAGGTTTTCGAAGAAACCGGCGACATCGACTTTGCGTACGAGATCCCGAACCTGGCGCGTTACCGGTGCAACTATTTTCAGCAAAAGTGGGGCGTGGGCGCCGTGTTCCGTGAAATCCCCAGTGAAATTCTGACGGCGGAGCAACTCGGCCTACCCGCCGTGGTGAAGAAATTCGCCATGTTGCATAAGGGCATGGTTCTGGTGACCGGTCCCACGGGTAGCGGCAAGTCCACCACCCTGGCGGCAATGATGAACTACGCCAACAAAAACCGCAGGGACCACATCCTGACTGTGGAAGATCCCGTGGAATTCGTTCACAAAAGCGAGTCCTGCATCGTCAACCATCGCGAGGTGGGGATGCACACAAAAAGTTTTGCCTCCGCCCTTAGAGGCGCCCTGCGGGAAGACCCGGACATCATTCTGGTCGGCGAAATGCGCGACCTGGAAACCATTTCCCTGGCGCTCGAGGCGTCGGCCACCGGCCATCTGGTTTTTGGCACCTTGCACACCCCGAGCGCGGCCAAGACCGTCGACCGCGTGATCGACGTGTTCCCCGCCAACCAACAAGCCCAGATTCGCACCACCTTGTCCGAAGCCCTGAAAGGCGTCGTCGCCCAAAATCTGTTCAAGAGAATCGACAAGAAAGGCCGCATGGCGGTGCTGGAGATTCTAGTGGTGACCGCCGCGACGTCCAATCTGATTCGCGAAGGTAAAACCTTCCAGATTCCTTCCGTGATCCAGACCGGGAAAAAATTCGGCATGCAATCCTTGGACGACGCCATTCTGGAAGCCATGCAAAGTAAAAAAATCAGCCCCGAAGACGCCTACGACAAAGCCATCGTCAAGGACCGTTTTCTCCAATATCTTAAAACTCCTCCGGACTTCATGTAGCCATGAGAAAAGCCGAAATAGATCACATTCTGACCACCATGCTGGAGTCCCTCGGGAATATCTCCGACCTCAACATAACCGTCAACAAACCCTTTCAGGTCGAATCCTCCGGACAACTCACCGAGGTGACCATAGATCCTCCGATGGGGAAACTCACTCCCTTTCAAACGGAGACCTTCGCCCTGAACCTGATCAATTCGGACCGGCGTTTGACGGAAACCCTGCTCCAGTTCGGGTCCTGCGACTGCTCCTATTTTCTGGTGGGGAAAGCCCGCTTTCGCGTGAACATTTTTTCCCAAAGAGGCAATTACAGCATCGTACTTCGAAAGCTGGAAACCCGCATCCCGACCATCGAAGAGTTGAGCCTTCCGCCCCAGTTCAACCAGGCCGCGGAGGAAAAGAACGGAATGATCCTGGTCACCGGCGCCACCGGCAGTGGTAAAACGACGACCTTAGCCGCCCTGCTCAACAAAATGAACGGCGAGAAGTCCATCCACATCATCACTCTGGAGGACCCGGTGGAGTTTGTGCATCCTCACCGCAAGGCGACCTTCAACCAGCGCGAACTGGGCAACGATTTCGATGAGTTTTCCACCGGACTTCGCGCCGCCCTGCGGCAGGCCCCCAAGGTCATCCTCGTCGGCGAAATGCGCGACCGCGAGACCGTGGAGATCGGCATGAGCGCCGCCGAAACCGGACATCTCGTGCTCAGCACCCTGCACACCAACGATTCCGGCTCCACCATCAACCGCATCGTCGGCATGTTTTCCCAGGAAGAGGAATTGCAAATCCGCATCCGCCTGGCCGACGTCGTCCGCTGGATCATTTGCCAGCGACTGGTTCCCAAAGTGGGCGGCGGACGGGCCGCCCTGCTGGAAGTGTTGCACACCAACATGCGCGTAACCGACGTGATCATGAACGGAGAATCCGAAGGCAAGACTTTCTACGAAATACTCTCCAACGGAGACGCCTACGGAATGTTCACCTTCGACCAATATATTTTGAACTTGATGAAAGCCGGAAAGATCACCGAAGAGACCGCCATGGCCTACGCCTCGCGCAAGGCGGTCGTCGGACGAGGCATCGACACCATCAAGGCCGCGCGCGGCGAAAAAACTTCCGACATTGAAGATTTGAACATGGACCAGGATTATGAAAAACCGACAAAAAAAATGGGCAGACGATAACCCGGGAAGGACCGACTGATGCAAATCGCTTGTACGCAATGCAAGAAGCCCTTCAATATCCCCGACGACAAAATACCCAAGGACCAGGCCTTCAACGTCGGTTGCCCCGCTTGCAAGGCTAAAATCAAGGTCGACCAACATTTGAAAAAAGAAGCTCCGGCCCCGGCCCCCGCTTCCGCGACTCCCGCGAAAGACACGGTGGACGCGGGTTCCCTGGTCGTTCAGGAGGATTTTTCCGAAGACGACGAATTAAAAATTTACGGCGAGGACGACCGGGTCGCGTTGCTACTGGACACGCGGCACAAGGACGTCTTGACCAGGATTCTCAAGGAAAAAGAATACCAGATAGAAGAGGCCCGCAGTCCCGAACACGCCGTACATAAAATAAAAATCACCGAATACGATCTGGTGGTTCTGGACGAGATGTACGGCAACCAAACCCTGGAAGAAAACGCGGCCTATCAAAACCTGTTGGAAATGCCCATGACCTCCCGGCGAAAAATTTTTTTCATCCTGGTCGGCGGCAAATTTAAAACTCTGAACAACATGCAGGCCTTTCAACACAGCGCCAATCTGGTGGTCAACGAAAGCGACCTGGACAAACTGCCTCAAGTCCTTAAAAAAGCCTTAAACGAACACGAAATGTTTTACAAAGTTTTTAAAGAATCCTTACACGCCCTGGGGAAAACATGAGCCTAAAAAATTCAGTCGACATTCAAAGATATTCCAAAGGAGACGTCATCATCTCCGAAGGAATCATCAGCAACAACGCTTACATCGTTATGGCGGGCACGGTCCAGGTCACCAAAAAAATCGAGAACAAGACCGTGGTGGTCAGTAAATTGAAAGAAGGCGACGTCTTCGGCGAGATGGGCCTCATCTCGCAATCCGTCCGGAGCGCCAACATCACCGCGATGGAAGACGTCACCATCGGCATCATCGACCGGGAGAACTTTGAAAAACAGTTGGATGAAATTTCTCCGGACTTGCGATCCATCGTTCTCGCTCTGGTGGAACGATTGCGGTTCACCACCGAGCAATTGTCCAACATTGGAATCCAGTTGCAAAAAACCCGCGACGCAATCCAAAGCTATACTCTGAAACAATAAAGAGGAGAAAATCCCTTGGCAACATTTACCTATAAAGCAAAGGTCAAAGGCAAAACCGTAAGCGGCGAAATTGACGCCGAAGACGAAAAGGGAGCCCTCACTCTATTAAAATCGAAAAATATCAAAGCCGCCACGATCAAAAAGAAACCCGAAGGAGGCGGTTTTTGGGCCAACGCCAATAAAAAACCCGTCACGGGAAAAGACATCGTCATATTCACCCGCCAGTTCTCCACCATGGTCGACGCCGGCCTGCCTCTGGTGCAATGCCTGGACATCCTCGGGAAGGGAAGCGACAACCCAACGCTTGGCGAGGTCATCATAAAGATAAAAGGGAACATCGAAGTGGGCGGCAACCTTTCCGACTCCATGAGAAAGCATCCGGCGGTATTCGACGCGCTGTTTGCCAACATGGTGGAAGCCGGAGAAGCAGGCGGTATTCTGGACGTCATCCTTCGCCGCCTGGCCGATTACATCGAAAAAGCCGAACAACTCAAAAAGAAAGTCAAGGGCGCCATGGTTTATCCCGCCGCCATCGTCACCGTCGCCTTTACCGTGGTCGCCTTTCTCATGGTCTTCGTTATTCCCACCTTCGCCCAAATGTTTGAAGGCGGAGGCGCAGAGTTGCCCGGTCCCACCGCCATCGTCATGAACCTCAGCAATTTTTTCCGGAACCAATGGCACATCTTGTTCGGCGGCATTTTTGGATTTTTCTTTTTGGTCAAGAAAACTTACGCCACGGAGCGCGGGCGGATCGAGATCGACCGCTTTTCCCTGAAAGTCCCCGTCGTGGGCAACCTCATCCGGAAAGTCTCGGTGGCAAAATTCACCCGAACCTTGGGAACCCTGATCTCCAGCGGCGTTCCCCTGATCGAAGGCCTGGACATCTGCGCCCGCACTTCGGGGAATAAAATTGTTGAATTCGCCATCCTCAACACCATCGAAGCCATCAAGGAAGGGGAAACCATCGCCGCGCCCCTTTCCCGGGAAACCGTTTTCCCCCCCATGGTCATCCAGATGATCGACGTCGGAGAATCCGCCGGCTCCCTGGACACCATGCTGCAAAAAATTGCCGATTTTTACGACGAGGAAGTCGACACCGCCGTCGAAGCCATGACCGCTCTATTGGAGCCCATGCTCATGGTGTTCCTGGGCCTCCTCGTCGGATTCATCGTCGTGGCCATGTACCTACCCATCTTCAAAATGGGCGAAACCGTTTAACCCAAATTCCGCCTTCGGCCTCGCGCCGGAGGCGGAACCCAGGCTCCAACGCGGCGCGCCATGAACCTGATCGAAAAATTCCCGGACAAGGAGCTTTACCTCAGGATCAAAACCATTCTGCTGTTGCGAACCGTTTTCCTGACTGGGTTCGTGATCAGCGTCTATTTTTTCCACCAGCATTTTCCCTACAGAACCCCCGTCGTCCCCCTCAGCCTCACCTTGGCCCTGGCCTATCTGTTTTGCATCGTTTACGCCGTTTTGTTAAAAATAAAAATTAATCTGTTCCTCGTCTCCTTCCTCCAGGTGGCGGGCGACCTCCTTGTGACAGCCGGCATTCTCTTTTCCACCGGCGGCATCGAAAGCCCCTTTTCCGTTTTGTATTCCCTGGTCGTCGTCGCCACCAGCGTCATGTTGCCCCGCGCGGCCACTTACCTCGTCGCCTCGCTTGCCGGAATTTCCTACGGCCTGCTTTTGGATCTGGAATATTACGACGTCATCCAGCCCATTTACCTGTTCGCTAAATCGCCCGTCTCTAACGAGGGCGGCTACGTTTTTTACATCATCTTTCTCAACATCGTTTCCTATTACGCCGTCGCTTTTCTCAGCAGTCTGCTGTCTCATCGCCTGAACCTGATCAAGGAACAACTCCTCCTGACCAGCAGCAACCTGGAAAAACTGCAGGCTTTCCATAAAGACGTGGTGCAAAACATGGAAAACGGCTTGCTGACCGCGGACCTGAACGGGCGGATCATTTCCATGAACCCCGCCGCCGGGCGAATTCTCAACCAACCGGAAAACGAAGCCTTGGGAAAGGCCTGTTTTGAAATCCTGCCCATTCCCACCCTGCAAAAATTTTTCCTGAAACACGGCGCCCATCTGCCGACGGATTACATTGAAGAAACCTTGACCCGAAACGACGGTTCCCAAATTCACCTCGGAGTTAAAATGAGTCGGCTGACCTCCCGGCCCGGTCTCCACGCGGACGCGGAAACCCAAGGTTACATTGTGGTGTTTGAGGACGTCACCCTGGTTAAGGAAATGAAAGATAAAATGACCCAGGCCGAGCAACTGGCCGTCGTCGGCAGGTTTTCCGCCGGACTGGCCCATGAAATCCGCAATCCCCTGGCCTCCATCAGCGGCTCCATTCAAGTCCTCAAAAAAGATCTGAACCTGGAAGAACCCAACCGGACCTTGATGGATATCGTTCTTAAAGAAACCCAGCGACTCAATCGCATCGTCTCCGACTTCCTCCACTTCGCCAATCCCAGAAAAGACCGGCCCATCCTGGTGGACATGGCCGAACTGGTTCGGGAAGTCGTCTCCCTGTTGAAAAACAGCAGCGAATACCAAAGCTCCCTGGACGTCCAGTTCCAGCCAGACGGCGGAGAATATTCCATCCATACCGACGAACAGCAGATCAAGCAACTGGTTTGGAACCTGTGCCTCAACGCCATGCAGGCGATGGACTTTTCAGGTTCTTTGAAAATCGACCTTCACGCCGCAGAGAACTTTCAACACGGCGCATTTAAAACCAGCCGCCCCGGTCTCCTGTTGACCGTTGAAGACAGCGGATGCGGCATCTCCCCGGCCAGCCTTAAAACCATATTTGATCCCTTCTTCACCACCAAGGAGAACGGCGTTGGATTGGGCCTGGCACGGGTCAAACAGATCGTCGAGCACAACGAAGGTTGTATCAAAATCGACAGCGAAGTCGACAAAGGAACCCGCTTCACCATATACTTTCCCCGCCACAGGGAGGAACCGGAGCTGGAGCAAGAAGCGCTCGCCGCCGGGGAAGACCGCGGGATAATCTGAAACGGAAATTTATATCATGGAAGAAAAAGGACCGATCAAAATCACCGACGCCGAAGAGTTGGCCATCTGCACCTGCATGCAATCCAACCACTGGCCGTTGTGCGACGGGTCGCACCACACCCTGTCCGGCGGCGGACCGGACCTCATAACACTGGACAAAACCAAAACCTATTATTTTTGCGGATGCTACAAAACCAAAAACCGGCCCTTCTGCGACGGCTCGCACGAAAAAAAATCCGGGACGAAATAAGCCTCGAACGTTGACCATGCTTGCTTCAATCAAGATTCACCGAGACGTCAATCGCTTTCTTAGCCGGTTCGCGTGTCGTACTCTGGGAATGCTGACCGCGCTCTCCCTGTGCGCCTGTGCTGGAGGCGGCGACATGGTCCAGGTGCCCGCCGGACCCTTCCCCATGGGCTACCAAATCGACAACCGCAACGAGTGGGGCGACGTCGATGAAGAACCCGTCCACGAAGTTTACCTGGACGCCTACCGCATTGATAAATACGAAACCACCAGCCTGGAGTTTGCGGAATTTTTAAACGCGCATCCGGAGGACAGCCAACGTTATATAAAACTCGGCAAGCACGTAACGGTTGAAAAAGCCGACGGCACATTCCGCGCGCGCGCCGGATTCGAAAACTATCCCGTCAACCGGGCAACCTGGCACGGCGCCCACGCCTACTGCCGATGGAAAGACAAACGCCTGCCCACCGAAGCGGAATGGGAAAAGGCCGCACGCGGCGACGATGGGCGCACCTTCCCCTGGGGCGAGGAGCATCCCGACGACTCGTTCGCCACCTACCGGCGGGAAATCGAGGAGTTAGGATTCCGCGCCATGGAACCGGTCGACAGCCTGCCTGCGGGCCGCTCGCCCTACGGTCTTCATCACATGGCGGGCAACGCCTGGGAATGGGTTGCAGATTGGTTCGACGACGATTATTACGCCCACTCGCCCAAGGCCAATCCCCAGGGACCGGACAGCGGAACCACCAAAGTATT
>JAJDBD010000049.1 GCA_029261575.1 Nitrospinaceae bacterium
AGGACTCGTCCTCATGGAAAACGCCGGGCGCGAAGTCGCGGAACGTATCTGGCAAAAATATTCTTCCATGCCGGACGGCAAGATCCAGATCTTCGTCGGCAAGGGCAACAACGGCGGCGACGGCATGGTGATCGCCCGTCACTTGTTGAACAAGGGCGCCGAGGTCAGGGTGTTTCTTCTGGCCAAACATTCCGAGTTGAAGGGCGACGCCAAAACCAACGCCGACGCGGCCCTTAGTATTGGCGCACACATCCGGGAGGTCGACGAGTCCAAGCTCAAATACCTCGACCACAGTCTGCGCCATTGCCAGATCGTTGTGGACGCCCTGTTCGGCTCCGGCCTGACCCGACCCGTAACCGGGATTTACGAAAAGGTTATCGACAAGATCAACCAGTTTGAAAAATACGTGGTCGCGGTGGATATCCCTTCGGGAATTGATTCCGACAGCGGGCGCATCATGGGTCCCCACATAAAGGCCGACCTGACCGTCGCGCTGGCTCAATATAAAAGGAGCCATTTATTGCATCCGGCGGCGGAGGCGATGGGGGAAATCCAGTTGGCGGACATAGGCATTCCCCAAAACGCGGTGGACGAAGAACCGGCGGTCCTCTACCGGGTGGAAGCGTCGGACGTTCGTCCCCATTTCAAAAAGCGTCGCGCCAATACCCACAAGGGCAGTTACGGTCACGCCCTGGTGGTCGCCGGGGCAGGAGGCAAATGCGGCGCGGCGGGACTGGCCGCGTTGGCGGCCTTGCGTATGGGGGCCGGACTCGTCACCCTCGCGGTCCCGGAGTCCTGCCTCGCCGGTTTGGAGTTCAATCCACTGGAAGTGATGACAGTGGGCTTGCCGGAAACGGAGGATGGAACCTTAGATACCTCGGCGGAGAACGCTTTGCTTGCGCAATGCGAGGGAAAGTCCGCTCTGGCGCTGGGTCCGGGCCTGTCCACTCACCCGCAAACCTCCGCGCTGATAAAAAACATCCTCCCAAAAATTGCCTGCCCAATGGTGATCGACGCCGACGCGATTAACATCCTGGCGGACGGTACGGAACATCCGGAAATTTTGTCGCAATTGCAGGCGGAGGCCGTGTTGACCCCGCATCCGAAGGAGTTTTCGCGCGTCTCCGGATGGAGCGTCGAGGAAATCCTGAATTCAAAAATCGAAAAGACGCTGGAGTTTTCGCAAAAATATTCGGTCGGGTTGCTCCTCAAAGGGGCCGGTTCCATTTTGGCCTGTCCCGACGGCAAGGCTTATATCAATTCCACGGGAAACCCCGGGATGGCCACCGGCGGCTCGGGAGACGTGTTGACCGGGTTCATCGCCGGACTGCTGGCGCAGGGATTCAATAGCCGGGACGCGGCGCTGTGCGGCATGTACCTGCACGGCCTGGCCGGAGACGTCTACGCCGGGGAAAACAGCGAGACTTCCCTCATAGCCGGAGATTTACTGAGAACCCTGCCCGCCGCGATGAAAAGCATTCTAAATCAGCCATGATATTTATCACGCATAGCGGCGAGGAAACCCAGAGCCTGGGGACGCGGCTGGGACGGCTTCTGGGTCCCGGCGATATCGTATTGCTGTTTGGCGACCTGGGCGCCGGGAAAACCACGCTGACCCAGGGAATGGCCCGCGGCATGGGAGTGAACCCCGACGAGTACGTGCGCAGTCCCACCTTCACCCTGATAAACGAATACCGGGGGAATTTTCCTATTTACCATATCGACCTTTACCGGCTGGACTCGCTGGCGGAAATCGAGAATATCGGACTTGAGGAAACCTTGCTTGGATGCGGCGTCTCCATCGTCGAATGGGCGGAAAAACTGATCCAAAATCCCGGAGAAGCGCCCGCCCTGGGAATCACCCGGAGAATTGAAGTGGAAATTTCAGACCTGGGAGAAAACGAACGCCGCCTGGAGATACGGCCCATGGAAATGGACGCCCAAAGCCATCCCATTTTTTCTTTACAATAAGCCCTCAATGCGGCATAATCCTTGCTAGGTATGGCAATTGCATATCAAGAAACTATCTTTATATTTAATAAGTTAATGATAGATAAGGTTCGGAAATTTTTACTTGTATCCGCTTTAGGGCTTATTTTAATTTCCGCATATTTTTTCTTTACAAAATTTCAGGCGGTGGAACTTCCCGTCGAGATCAGACCCACTCAGGATGGCGTGGACGTTGCCATAGAAAACTTTAAAGTAGTACATGAAGAAGAAGGTCATACAGGCTGGGAATTAATAGCAAAATCAGCCGAGATAAATAACGAAAAAAAAGTGACCCGTTTGAAGGACGTCCAGGTGAAAGTTGACGCTAAAAACAAACATACCTATTGGGTTTCGGCGGACCAGGGAGTTCTGGAAAATGAGACTCAGGACTTTGTTTTGGAGGGAAATGTAAAATTCACCGCCCAGGCCGACTCAATTATAAGCAAATTCAAAAAAACCCAATCCAAACCCCAGCCATAACCCCACCCTTCCCTTGAACGCCAAAAACAACAAATTAATTTCCATTCTGATCGCTGTCCTATTATTTTCCGGCGCTTTTTCTCCAGTTTTTTCCTGGGCGCAGGGCGAGAGTGAAAAATCCCCCATAGAAGTGGTTTCGGACCGAATGCGCTCCGAGACCAAGGGCGACAAGATTATTTTTTCCGGGAATGTCGTGGCCAATTGGAGCGAACTGGAAATCCGTTGCGACGTTATGGAGATTTACAATTCCAGCCAGGGAGAAGGCGGGGCGGACCAGGTGATTGCCATTGGCAACGTCAAACTAAAAAAGGGGACGCGCCGAGCCGAAGGGGACAAGGCTATTTACATTGATAAAGACCAAAAAGTGATTTTAAAGGGATCGCCCTACGCCACGGCATGGGAAGAGGACAACATCATTGAAGGCAAGGAGATGATTTTTTATCTCGAAACCGACCGGTTTTTGGTCAACGACCGGGTAAAAATGAAGTTTTATCCCAAAAAAGACTCCCCAGGTAAGGGAAAGTAGCGTTTTGACCGTGAATAAACCCGAACCTCAACCTAAGAATAGTAGCGGAGCAAAAACTCTCCGGGCGATGAACCTGGTTAAATCCTATCGTAGCCGCCGGGTCGTTAACAATATCAGTATCGAGGTAAAGCGGGGAGAAATTGTAGGACTCCTGGGACCCAATGGAGCCGGAAAGACCACGACTTTTTACATGGTGGTTGGCCTGACGCGTCCCGACTCCGGAAGGGTTGCTCTGGACGACGAGGACGTTACCCACTACCCCATGCACCTGCGCGCCCGCAAAGGGGTGAGCTATTTGCCGCAAGAGCCTTCGGTGTTCAGAAAACTGACCGTCGAGGAAAATATCGTTGCTGTTCTGGAATCGTTCAAGCTGTCGGAATTTGAGAGAAAAAAGCGCGCGCGGGCTTTATTGCGGGAACTTAATATTCTACACATAAGAAACTCAAAGGCTTATACCCTGTCCGGCGGGGAACGCCGGCGCGTGGAGATCAGCCGGGCCTTGGCGACTTC
Source organism: Nitrospinaceae bacterium (assembly GCA_029261575.1). Taxonomy (GTDB): domain Bacteria; phylum Nitrospinota; class Nitrospinia; order Nitrospinales; family JACRGP01; genus JAJDBB01. The sequence continues at coordinate 3,506 of JAJDBD010000049.1, forward strand.
GCCAAAATTCATTTTGCTGGACGAGCCGTTTGCCGGCATCGACCCCATAGCCGTTGCGGACATTCAAAGCATTATCTCGCATTTGAAGGACAGGGGAATCGGCATTTTAATCACCGACCACAATGTGAGAGAAACCCTGACGATTACGGACAGGGCCTACATCATCAATGACGGCGCCATCATCAGCGCCGGCTTGCCGGCGGAAGTCGCCCAAGATGAAAAGGTGAAGCAAATCTATCTGGGCGAACGGTTTTCTTTTTAGGGGATTGAGCGCATGGGCATGGAAATGAAGCTGAATCTCAAGATGAGCCAAAGGCTCGTCATGACTCCCATGCTCCAGCAGGCCATCAAGCTATTGCCGCTGGCCCGCCTGGAACTCGCCCAGCTCGTTCAACAGGAAATCATCGACAATCCGGTTCTGGAGGAAATTCTGGAGGGCGAAGAGGAAACCGACGAAGAAACCCAAAGCAATGATGAAGACTTCCAGGACGACAACCCTACGGAAGATGAAATCGATTCCGGGGAGGCGTCTGAAAATTCCGCAGAAGTCGAATTCGACGAAGACAGTATTTCCCAATCAATGGCCGAGTCCGACCTCAATAACACCTCCTCCATAACCCAGCAGGAGGTGGAGTGGGACAATTATTTCCAGGACAATATCGACCGGGGAAGCTCGGCGGGCGATTACCTGGAAAAGCCCTCCATTGAGGCCACCTACAAGGTCGATCCCACCCTGAACGACCACCTGCTCTGGCAACTGAACCTGACAGTCAACAGCGAGAAAGAAAAGGTTATCGGGACCTGTATCGTCTGGAACATTCGGAAAGACGGTTATCTCGATATGGAACCTGCTGAAATTGCCGAGCTTGCGGGAGCCACCGAAGAAGAATTTGAAAGTGTTCTTAAAATCATTCAGAACTTTGAACCGCTGGGTTGCGGCGCCCGCTCCTTGCGGGAATGCCTGACGATCCAGGCCAACGCCCTGCCCGACCCGGACCCTCTGGTGTTGACCCTGATTGAATCGTACCTGGACCGTCTGGAAGACCGGAATTTCCCTAAAATAGCCTCTGAACTTAAAACCACTCCTCAGCAGATCGCAGGGGCTTTGGAAAAAATCCAGGGGTTCGATCCCAAACCCGGTCTGTCGTTCAGTTCGGAGGGGATTGATTATGTGATCCCGGACGTCGTTGTCGTCAAAACCGAGGCGGGTTACGATATAGTATTGAATGAGGAAGGCGTCCCAAAAGTCCGGTTAAATTCTTATTATGAGGACTTGTTGAAAAACACCAAGGAAACCCAAACGAAGGAATTCCTCGACGAAAAACACCGGTCCGCCGTTTGGCTGATAAAAAGCATCGACCAAAGACGGCAAACCATTTTCAAGGTTGGGAAAAGCATTATCAAACAACAGGAGGAGTTTTTGGACCATGGCCTTTCATTCCTGAAACCCATGGTATTGAAGGACGTCGCCCTGGATATTGAAATGCACGAATCCACCGTCAGCCGCATCACCACCAATAAATATATCGACACGCCTCAGGGTATTTATGAGCTTAAGTTTTTCTTCCACAGCGGTATAAAATCCTATATTGGAAACAATATCTCCTCCATAAGGGTCAAAAACATGATCAAGGATCTTATCGGAGAAGAAAACCCGGGAAAGCCCTATACGGACGATGAAATGGTGAAGGCTTTGATGCGAAAAAATGCGAAAATCGCCCGGCGAACCATCACCAAATATCGAAAGGAATTAAACATTCCGCCGGCGAGCAAAAGAAAAAAACTCTATTAATCGTCTTCCTTTTGTTAAACGTTTTGTGTAAGCTAGGCGCCCCTGAAAACGCCGAAATAATTTAGAATCCATTCCCAGGAGCAGATGAATGAAACTCACAGTGACAGGCCGACACATTGAGATCACTGAAGGCATCAAGGACCACTTGAATCAAAAGATTGAAAAAACGCTTCCCGAAATGGGAGACGATACGGATATCCACGTCGCCCTGGCGGTCGATAAACACAGGCATCATGTAGAAGTAACCCTGAAGGCGAAACACTTGTCCCTCAACAGCAAAAGCGAAACCGACGATCTATACACCGCCATGGATACTGCCTTGGAAAAAATGGAAAAACAAATCAGGAAAGACAAGGATCGTCGCCTCAGCCTGAAAATCAAGCAAGGGACCGATGAGAAAAAAAATCAACCTCTCTGAGAGTGTCCGGCAAAATCTTTCCTCCGTTTAGCGCGCTATGAAAATCGCAGAAATTTTCCCAAAGGAACATGTCGTTCCGGATTTAAAGGGAACAGACAAGCAGTCCGTCTTGCGCGAGATGTGCGAACGCCTCTCGCAACTCGGACTCGTCGGGGAAACGGAACCGCTGTTTGAAGCCCTTCTGGAGAGGGAAAAACTGGGAAGCACGGGCATTGGAGAAAACGTGGCCGTGCCCCACGCAAAATCCGATTCAACAGATCACCTGTTGTGCCTCTTTGGCCGATCCGTCGCGGGGGTGGAATTTGAGTCTCTGGACAAACTTCCCGTAAATTTTGTTTGTTTGCTGATAGCGCCTCCCCATTCCACCGGTCAGCATTTAAAAGCCTTGGCGCGCATTTCCCGCTTGCTAAAAAACCAGGACTTGCGAACAAAGATTCTTCAGGCGGACGACGCAAATAAAATCTATTCGGCATTGATTGATGAAGATTCTAAATTCATCTAAAGTAAAAATCCGCTCAAATTTATCGGTCTCTACCGTTTTTATCTCCCTCCCTGTCCGATCAACCCACCCCGCCGGATTTCCCGGCGATTCCGCATTGAGGACCTGATGTTAAAAGGAACCACCGTCTCCAGGGGCGTTGCCATCGGAAAAGCCTATTTACTGGACCGGTCCAGGGTTTGCGTGCTGAAAAAGAAAATTCAGCCCGAGGACGTTGAAAAAGAGATCAAACGGTTTCAGGAAGCTATCGACCAATCCAAACGCCAGATGCAGGAAATAAAAGATAAAGCGGGAAAGGTGGCCGATAAATACGCCATCATTCTCGACACCTACATGCTTCTGTTGGACGACGATATCCTGGTCAGCGAAACTATCGAAAATATCCGCAACGAGCAGGTCAACGCCGAATGGTCGTTGACTCTTGTTTTGAACAAATTCAACACGCTTTTCGAAAACATGAACGACGAGTATCTCAAGGGAAAACAGGACGACCTGGACCTGGTGGTGCACAGAATTCTGCGCAACCTTCTGGGACACGACCAGGAAACCCTTGCGGATATCGTCGAGCCGGTGGTGGTCGTTTCGCATTCCTTAAGCCCTTCCGACACGCTGACCATGTCAAAAAACCACGTCCTGGGAATGGCGACTGAAGTTGGAGGAAAAACCTCCCATATAGGAATATTTTCGTCTGCTCTGGGAATTCCAGCGGTGGTGGGGATCAAAGACCTGACGCTTAAGATAAATACCGGCGACCAGGTTATCATCGACGCCATTGAAGGCGAAGTGATCGTCAATCCCGACAAGGACCTTTTAAAAACTTACCTGAAGAAACAGAAAAATTATCAAAATTACGAAAACAAGCTATTGGAGGAAATCGATTTAACCGCCGAAACCCTGGATGGAAGCCCCATTCATCTTGCCGCCAATATCGAGATGGAGCATGAAATAAAATCCCTGAGAAAATTCGGAGCGCGGGGGGTGGGGTTGTTCCGCACCGAATTTCTTTACCTCACCTCCTCCTCCCTGCCAACGGAAAGCAGCCTTTTCAAAACTTTCAAAAAAGTACTTGAAGGGGTGGACCCTCATCCCGTGGTCATCCGCACTTTGGATATTGGAGGCGACAAGCTTTTAAAAAATAGCGGGCACGACCGGGAAGACAATCCGGCCCTGGGCCTGCGCGGTATTCGCATGTCCCTACACAACCCGAAATTCTTCATTATCCAGTTACGGGCTATTTTGCGGGCCAGTCTGTTTGGCAAAACTAAAATTCTTTATCCCATGGTTTCCAATGTCGATGAAATCATCCAGGCCAACGAACTTCTGGAGCAGGTCAAAAAGGAGTTGCAGGAAAATCAGATTCCCTTCGACGACGAAATTGAAATCGGCGCCATGATTGAAACTCCCGCCGCCGCCATTTCAGTCAAGCATATACTGGAGGTCGTCGATTTTATCAGCGTGGGGACCAACGACCTGACCCAATACGTCATGGCAGTAGACCGCACCAATGAAAATGTGGCGCATTTGTATCAGCCCTTTCATCCTGCAGTGCTGAAAATTTTAAAAGAAATACTTCTCGCCGCCGAGCAGTCCGGAAAACCCGTCACTATATGCGGGGAATTGGGCGGGGACCCCATGGCCACCATGCTTTTGCTGGGATTGGGCAAACTGGACGAATTGAGTATGGATCCGCACTCCATTCCAAAAGTAAAAAAAATAATTCGAAACATTCATCTCGACCAGGCCAGGGAATTTGCCGATCAGGTTCTGAATATGTCTTCCGTTAAAGAAATTAATCAGTTTATCGCAGAGGAAATGCGGGTTCGCTTTCCCTCGGATTTTGACCGCGACCAGACCTTTGAGGAAAAACCGGGAAAAACCTGTTAGAATATTTTTTCCATTCCAACTCTGGCAATGACTCAGTCCATAAAAATCTAATAACATCTCAATCCATCACGTTAAAATAGAAGGGAGTTCCATGAGCATAGGCAATTTTCTATTCACATCAGAATCCGTTTCAGAGGGCCATCCCGATAAAATTGCGGACCAGATTTCGGACGCGATTCTAGACAAAATTCTCGCGCAGGATCCCTTCGCCCGCGTTGCCTGCGAAACCATGATCACCACTGGATTCGCCATGGTAGCGGGCGAAATCAGCACCAATTGCTATATCGAGGTTCCCCGTGTTGTGCGGGAAACCATCAAAAGAATTGGATACGACCATTCCGAAAAGGGTTTTGACTTTGAGACCTGCGGCGTTTTGGTTTCTTTCGACGAGCAATCCCGGGACATCGCCCAGGGCGTGGACGACGACAAAAAAGAACAAGGGGCCGGCGACCAGGGAATGATGTTTGGCTACGCTTCCAATGAAACGCCGGAATTAATGCCCATGCCCATCATGTACGCCCACAAACTGGTGCGAAAACTATCTGAGTTGAGAAAAAAAGGCGTCCTCCCTTACCTGCGACCGGACAGCAAATCGCAGGTCTCCGTCCGCTATATCGACGGAAAACCCGTATGCATTGAAACGGTAGTTATATCCACACAACACGACGCTAAAGTTTCCAACAGCCGGTTAAAATCCGACATTAAAAAACTGGTCATCGAAAAAATCATTCCGGAAAAGTTCCGCGCCAAAAAAATGAAAATCCATATCAATCCGACGGGACGATTCGTCATCGGCGGTCCCAATGGAGATTGCGGGCTGACGGGCCGCAAGATCATCGTCGACACCTACGGCGGTTTCTCCCGCCATGGCGGAGGAGCCTTTTCCGGAAAGGACCCGTCGAAGGTCGACCGTTCCGCCGCCTACATGGCTCGCTATATTGCAAAAAATATGGTGGCCGCAAAAATAGCGGACCGGTGCGAAGTGCAACTGGCCTACGCCATCGGCGTGGCCGATCCGGTTTCAGTTTGCGTCGACGCTTTTGGCACCTGCAAAGTGAATCCAGATATCCTCGAAGGTTTGGTGCGAGACCACTTTAAATTGAAACCTGCGGAGATTCTCAAAACTTTGGATTTGCGCAAACCCAAATACAGCGCCACCGCCGCTTACGGGCATTTTGGCCGCAACGAACCCGGCTTCACCTGGGAAGTTACGGACAAGGCAAAAGCCCTGCGCAAAGCCGCCGGTTTATAAACTAATCAAGGAGGGGCGTTGGACCGGTTCCAACGCTCCCCTCTTTTTTCAAATCACCCGCGTATTTTTCCCAACAATAAATAAGCCGAATTCGCGTAGACCGTTTGCGTCCGCACGATTTCAAATCCTGCCGCTTCCGCCTCCTCGCTCATTTCCTCCAGAGTGTAGGATTTCCAGAACTCCTTCTTCAATTGCCGTTCAATAAATTTCAGTCCAAAGTGAAGCGTCAACGGATAGAGCAGGTATTTCTTTATCCAAAACCTGCCAACTTCATTTGAAGCTTTATGCCACTTCAAACTTTCCCGGATAATATTTTTTGCGTCGTAAGTTTTTGAAGGGTTCACCATCACCAACCTGCCGCCGGGTTTCAGAGCTTCCTTGATATCCCCTAAAACCCGCGCCCTGACAGCCGGTTCGGAAAGCGTATAAATAGAAAAATGCGCCAGCGCGGCGTCCGCGCTATTTTTCCGAACAGGCAGTCCATGATTTAAGTTGGATTGAAATGTCAAAATCCGAAGCGCGCCTTGCCTGCCGGCATACCCTCCCCTCAAACGGCGAAGGCCGGTCGCCTGAACATCCGTCCCAATGTAACGTCCCAACCCCGGTCGCATTTCTTTCAAAACAGCGAGCGCTTGCCCCGACCCGCAACCGACGTCCATAATCGTCATACCTGGGGCGTCGGGAAGGCAATCCACCGCAGCCTTCATGGATTCTTCATACGCCGCAGGAGTCAGAAGGTCGTACAGGCGCGAAGCAAACCCAAGCCGCCAATAATTATTTTTATAAAATTCTGCCATCCTCTGCCGACGGATTCTCTTTCTTGCGGGCTTCCGTTAAAATTAATATAATGATTTTACCAAATGGGATCATCAAGGGAGTCGGTTTACATGGCAAAAAAACCTTTTATCAATAAATACGGATTTGTGGAATATCCCTTCCTGCACGACACGAGGAAGATGAGCAATTGGTGGTTTTTTAATTTACTGGAGGACTACCTGAAACGGCGCGCCAGGCATAAACACGGGGCCGGATACACCCGCGATCATATGGACGAAGACCTCATGTCGTTTCTTCACGAAACCAACTTAAAACTTTTCGTTCTGCTCCCCGCGGGCATGGGTATGGAATTCAAGCTGATCGGAAAATTCAAAACGCCCGAGCTGATAGAAATCGAGGACCCGGTGCCCTATATTGAGGAAAAATACGGCGGCGGTAAATTTAAAATGAACATTTACCACGAGGGGACGTTCGCGGGGACGGAAAATTACAAAACACACGGCGAACCCGCCTGGGTGGAGATTCCCGACGATTCGCCCTTGGCCTGAAACCCGCCCCGACGACGATTATAATTGCTCGTCCGGGTTGATGGGTTTTTGCACCAGGTCGATTTTGGCTTTTAAATTGGCGGGCATCTGATTGGGACCTTTTCCCAAAGCCGTGGGTTTCTGGTCGCCTTCCAAACCTATCCAGACGTTTCCCTTGGCCACGCGGACGGGATAGACCTTTGTGAACAACTCCGGATTTTGCCGACATCCCCCGGTTTCCAAATCGTAACGCCATTCGTGGTTGGGGCAAATCACCACGCCTTCCTCGATTCTCCCCTCCCCCAACGGCGCGCCCTTATGAAGGCACTTGTTGGCAACGGCGTAATATTTCCCTTTATAATTAAATAAAGCGATCTCCTCGCTTTTGGCCGCAACGATGATGGACTTGCCTATTGGTAGTTCTTCCTCTTTGACGACCCTTACAAATTTCATTTTATTCCCAATCCCTCAAGACGCCTTGCCGCTTTCCGACGCCTCGGATTCCTTCTCGGTTTCCTCGATAAATTCAAATTCGCAATTGGCGTAAATCAGGTTGAGCGCCTTTTGCCCGCGAATTTTCGAGGTGGTGTGCGCCATGGATTCCCGGTTGTTCGTCACCCGCGCCTGAATTTGCTCCAGGGTCTGCTTGGTCTCATCCGCCAGGCGCTGATATTCCTGATCCATGTCGCTTTGCGAAACCTGAATTTTTTCTTCGTCCGCAACGGCCTCCAAAATGGAATAGCCTTTGGCGTTAAACTCGGCTTTTTCTCCCCATTCCTTTTTGGCCCGGTCCTCGTCAAACCCGGAGTCCTCCCATTTCATCCCGGATTTTTGCATCTGGTATTTCACTCCCTCGACCATAAACTTCAATTCGCGTTTTATGGCGGATTCGGGCGGAGAAAGATCGTTGTCCTTGATGAGTTGGTTAAAAATCTCTTCTTTAATTCGAACCTCCTCCTGCTGCTCCTTAAACGCCTGGAGGTCGGACTTCACGGCCAATCGAAATTTCTCAACCGAATCCATCCCAATTTCTTTTCGCTTTACAAGTTCGTCCGTCAATTCCGGCAACACCAGTTTCTTGATGTCTTTCATTCGCACATTAAACAGCCCGACGTCGACCTCTTCGTCTTCCTCGCTTCCGGGAATGGGCATGCTGACGCGCTTCATTTTATTATTCCAATCCGTGGGCAACGCCACCTTCACCTCGAACTCCTCGCCTTTTTTATGTCCGATCAATTGCCCCTCAAATCCCTCGATCATTTTCTTCTGACCAATACGAACGGAGTAATCCCGCGCGTCGCCGTTTTCCAGACGCTCTCCATTTCTCTGGAATCCCTCGAAATCCAGCAAAACGACGTCTCCCATTTGCGCCGCATGGTCGTCCTCAAAAGGTTCCAGTTCCCCCAACGGCTCCAGAATTTTTGCAATCGCCCCGTCCACTTCCCTGTCTGTCGCCTTGTACAATTTTCGCTTGAACTTAAGGCCCATATAAGGCTTGAGTTGGACGTCTTCTTTTACGTCCAGCAGAACGGTGAATGAAAACGCCGCATCCTTCTTTAATTCCTTCAATTCGCTGTGGTCGATATCCGGCTCTCCAGCAGGAGTGATGCCAGACTCCTTAAGCGCTTTCTCATAATATTCCTGCATCAATTCCTGAAACAGACTGGTGAAGGACTGGATCGGCACCTGTTTTTCCAGAATGTTTTTCGGAATTTTTCCGGGACGAAATCCCGGCATCCGGATTTGTTTGTTGACGTCCTTGTAGGCCTGCTCCACGCGGCTGGACATGACGGTTTCCGGGATTTTGATTTTTAATTTCCGCTTCCGGCCTTCTAATTCGACAACTTCGTATTCCATTAATTTTCCTCGACTGATATCAGGGCGTCTCTAAAAAGCGCTCATGGCCGCGAGCGGCCCTTATGAAATAAGGGCCGGCGAGGCCGCCGAAGGCCAGGACGCCCAATTAATATAAATCCCAACTAAACTTTAATTAAACGGCTGTTTCCTGTTGCTTCCCAAAGCGTTCCTTTATAATACGATCAACCTCGGTCTTGAGCTTCGGCAATATTTCATCGTACGAGTAGGCCCCTAAAGGCTCCGGTCCTTGCTTCAGGTTCACCTTGGTGGGACCGCACCACAAGCCAAGGTCCGCGTCGTCCGTCTCTCCCGGACCGTTCACCCGACAACCCATCACCGCGATGGTGAGTTTGTATTTTTCCGCGTAACGGGTCAGTTCTCGAACGTCCTGCGCCAGTTCGACGAATTTATCGTTCTCGACCCGCGAACAACTGGGGCAGGAAATTATATTCAACCGGTCGTTAAAGTTTTCGGGAACCGACCGGAACCGGCCCTCGCGGATGTCGTCAATGATTTGCCTGCCAACGGTAATTTCCTCGCCCTTTTCCTCGTTCGGCAGGGTCAGGGAAACGCGAATGGTGTCTCCAATGCCCGCGGAAATCAACTGCTCAAACGCGATCCGCGTTTTGATAATTCCTTCCGGCGGCATCCCCGCCTCCGTCACCCCGAGATGCAACGGGACGTCGGGACGTTCCTTCGAAAAACGCTTGTTGGCGTCGATCACTTTTTCGACGTCGGAATCTTTAAGCGAAACGCAATAATTCACGAACCCGAGTTCGTCCAATATTTGGCAATGGTCCGCGGCGGAGCGCACCATGGCCTCCACGGAATCGTCGGGATACCTGGCTTGATAATCCGGGTCGACGGAACCGCCGTTGACTCCGATGCGGATGGCGCAATCGTTATCCTTCGCGGCGTTCACAATGAATTCCACTTTTTCCCGAATGGTCTTGTCCTTATCAAGGTGGTACAGATGCCCCGGATTGTAACGGATCTTGTCCACATGGGCCGCCACCTTTTCCGCCAAACGATAGTTCTCCTGAAGATCGACGGAAAGAACGCTCTTCGTATGTTTCCGAATTTCTTTAAGGGCTTCCAGGTCCCGCTCGTCGTCGATCGCTATGCGAATCACGTCGGCATGAGCCTTTTCAAGAATCTCCACCTGGCGTCTGGTCGCGGGAATATTCCTGGTTTGCGTGGCGGCCATGCTCTGAACGGCAATCGGGGAGTCGCCCCCGATCTCCAGCCTGCCGATTTTGATTTTTCTAGTTTTCCTGGTTTTCATTATTTAGAGAACCCTTAACGGTTTAACGGTTAGGAAATTAAAGTCCGGCTTCCATTTTAATCTGCGTTTCAGACTATCAAAATAACCTGCGGCAAACAAACACAATTGTAAATCTCCCGCGCGAACGTTTCTATCGGGTCGCGCATTTCAGAATATGATTCTCTGGAGGATTAATGCAAAGAATGGATATAATGATACAATTAATATCTTATTCAAAAACCCCCTGACCATTCTTTTCTTCAAACCATGAAAAAATTATTTTTCCTACTCGCCCTGAACGCTCTTTTTTCAACGCTGGCTTTTGCCGAACCCCAACACGGATTGTCCTTATACGGACCGGGCGGATTAAAATATAACCCCGGTCAACCTTACGACTACGCCAATCCAAAAGCCCCAAAAGGCGGCCAGCTCACACTGAGCGATTTCGGGGCTTTTACCAAATTAAACCCAGCCTCTCTCAAAGGCGTCATCGCTCCCGGCGTCGGTGGATTCGTTTTTCAAACTCCCATGGACAGTTCCATCGACGACGACGAACCTTTTTCCCAATACGGCCACCTTGTGGAAAAAGTGGAATTGGCCGACGACCGCATGAGCATGGTGTACCACATTTACAAAAACGCTCGCTTCTCGGACGGCCATCCGGTCACGGCGGACGATTTCGTTTTTTCCTTCGAGGCGATTCAGCATCCCGAATACCACCCGGTCTACAAACAATATTTCAAGGATATTAAAAAAGTCGAAAAGCTCGACAATCACCGGGTGAAATACACTTTTGCGATTTTTAATCAGGAGCTTCCCCTCATCACCGGGCAAATGTTTATTCTCCCCAAGCATGTCTACGGAGCCGAAGGAAAAAATTTCGGAACAGATTTCGATGAAATCGCCGTGGGAAGCGGGCCTTATGTGGTGGACAAATTTGAGTTTGGAAAGTTCATCACCCTCAAACGCAATCCCGACTGGTGGGGCAAGGATCTCGCCGTCAATAAAGGCCGCTACAATTTTGACAAGATCACCTGGAAGGTTTATCTCGATCCCGTCGCCCAGCGGGAGGGATTTACAGGCGGCGGATTCGACGTCATGCTGGTCAACAGTTCGCGCGACTGGGCGTTGGATTTTCAAGGGGACTTTGTAAAAAAAGGCTATTACATTCGCCGCAAGGTTCCCCACAACCGGGTGGCGGGGATGCAGGGTTACGCCATGAACCAGCGCAACGGTTTATTTCAGTCGCGGAAGGTTCGCGCCGCGATGGCTTTGGCGTTCGATTTTGAGTGGAGCAACAAGAATCTTTTTTATAATCAGTACACCCGCAACGAATGTTACTTCGACAATAATCCGGAAATGAAGGCCAAGGGCCTGCCCTCCGGCGAAGTAAAAAAAATCCTTCTCGATCTTAAAAAGCGATACCCCAAACACGTTCCCAAAACTGTTTTCACCAAACCGGTAGGAACTCCCGGCCAGGGGACGTCGAATGAAAAAAATCTGGCGTTGGCGAAAGCCTTGCTGGATTCCGCCGGATGGAAACTGGGAAAAGACGGTATCCGCAAAAAGGACGGAAAAAAGTTTTCATTCACAACCGTTTTGGCCAGTCCAGCTTTCATGAGAATCACCGAACCCTTTAAGAATAACCTTCGTAAAATTGGGGCGGACATGGACGTCAAACTGGTCCAGGTTGCGGAGTACGAGGAAAAGCTTAGAAATTTTAAATTCGACATGGCCGTCGTCAGTTTCCCCCAAAGCCGTTCTCCGGGAAACGAGCAGCGATACATGTGGGGGAGCGAATCGGCGGATACCCCCGGGAGCCGGAATTTTATGGGGATCAAGAACCCCGCCGTCGACGAGTTGATTGAAAAAATTATCCAGGGCAAAACCCGAAAAGAACTGATCGATTATATCCAGGCCATGGATCGAATTTTAACGCACGAGTTTTATCTGGTTCCCCACTGGTATATCGCTTACGATCGCGTGGTCTATTGGAACCGGTATTCCGGCCCAAAAGTCAACGCATCGCAGGCTAGCATCCTGAACAACATCCTGGAGTGGTGGTGGCTGGATCAGTCCAAAGCCGACAAATTAAAACAGGCCCGCAAAACGAACGTCGCGGTGAATTGACCGGCGTCCCTGACGCTCCTATCCTTATCAGAAACGTCAACTTTCTCCTCCCGTCATGATCAGCTATATCATTCGCAGATTGCTATTCATGCTTCCGACCCTGGTCGGGATCCTCACCATCACCTTCATCGTCATTCAATTTGTTCCCGGCGGACCGGTCGACCAGATGAAATCCCTGCTCCGGGGCCATAGCGGCGTTTTGACGGAAGCGGGCGGCGGGGCGGCGCTGGACGTCTCTGGACGAAAACAGGAGGAACTGGATCCCAAATTCCTGGAGCAATTAAAAAAAATCTATCACCTGGACCGTCCTCTCTGGGAAAGATACCTGCGGACCTTGGTCTGGTATTCTCCCAAACAAAACGACCGCCCCTTTCTGGAAAAGGTTTTCGATTACGACAACTGGGAGGGATTCCTCGTCTTCAAGTTTGGCGATTCGTTTTACCGCAACAAATCGGTACTGGAACTGATCGTGGAAAAACTGCCGGTCTCCGCTTCCCTCGGCGTGATCAGTTTTTTTACCACCTACATCGTCTGCATCATCCTGGGAGTATTCAAAGCCGTCAGGCACGAATCGACTTTCGACGCCGCAAGCAGTCTGGTCGTTTTGGTTGGGTACAGTACGCCGGGATTTGTTTTGGGAATTTTCCTGATTGTTTTTCTCGGTCCGGGAGACGGCGCGGTGGCGCACCTGATTCCGCTGGCCGGTCTCACCTCTGCGGGAGTTCCGGGATACGAGGACTGGTCCGCCTGGGAGAAGCTGATCGATTACCTGCATCACCTGGCCGCTCCATTGGTCTGTTTCATGGTCGGGAGTTTTGCCACCCTGACCATGCTGACCAAAAACGCCGTGCTGGAGGAGATGCGCAAGCAATACGTGCTCACCGCAAAAGCCAAGGGACTCTCCGAACGCGCGGTCCTGTTCAAGCACATTTTAAAAAATTCCCTCATTCCTCTGGTCACCGGTTTTCCTATCGGATTTTTGGCTATGTTTTTTACGGGATCTCTTTTGATCGAGCAAATCTTCACGCTCGACGGATTAGGTCTTCTCTCTTATCAGGCGGTGATCCAGCGCGATTACCCGATTGTCATGGGAAACCTGTTCATCTTTTCGCTGATGGGGCTGGTGGGGCAATTGTTGACGGACGTCTCCTACGTTCTCATCGATCGAAGAATTTCTTTTGAAGAATCTCAAGGTTAAGGCGCGTCATGAAACTGGATTCCGACCTGAACATCAAACTGGTAAAATTTAAGGCCGATCGGCGCGCCTGGTTCAGCTTCCTGTTCCTGTTTTCACTTTTCGCGATCACCCTGCCGGCGGAAATTCTTTGCAATGTCCGCCCCTTGGTCATGAGCGTGGACGGCAAATGGTATTTTCCTGTTTTTGTCGAGTACAGCGAAAAGGAGTTTGGCGGGAGCGCCGAGGCGGAGCCAGATTATCAGTCGCAAAGTTTTCGCAATTTGATCGAAGGCGTTTCCGCAGCCAATAAAAATTCCCCCAGCGTCGATTTAAGCGATTTTGAAAATGAAGAGCCTGCGCCGGAGGATTCTTTCGGCTTTGGATTAGGATTGGGAGACTTTGAAGATACGGAAACCGCGTCGCCGAAGCGGGAAGTGGAGACGAAAATTGTTTTTTCTTTGACGCTTGAAGATTTTAATGAAGAGGACGCGCCCATTGCGAAGCCCGAAAATTCTGCTTCCCAATCAACCGCAGTCCAACGCCAACCAAGGGACGTCTGGATTCTTTGGCCTCCTGTTCGTTTTGATTACAAATACATTTCCACCGAGAGCCGGTCGGGACGCGAGGTCTTGGCTTCCCCTTTTGAAACCCGAAGCAAGATCGACAACAGGGTTATCGTTTCTTCCAGAGTGGACGGGCATTACCTGGGGACGGACGACCGGGGACGCGACGTTCTAGCTCGCCTGATCTACGGGTTCAGAATATCGATGATCTTTGGGATTTCTCTGGCCATAAGCGGAACGCTGGTCGGTTGCCTTCTGGGCGGCGTTCAGGGTTATTTCGGCGGGTGGATCGATCTCATCGGCCAGCGCATCACGGAAATCTGGGGATCGATGCCTCGCCTGTTCATTTTGATCATCATCAGCTCCTTGCTGACCCGATCGGTCGTTGTCCTTTTCCTTGTGTTGAACCTGACCGCCTGGATGGGCATCGCCGCATACATCCGCGCCGAATTCCTAAAGGTACGGAATCTGGAATTTGTGAAAGCGGCCCGGGCCATGGGGGCGTCCGATTTTAAAATCATGCGCCGCCACATATTGCCCAACTCCCTCACCCCGGTGATCACATTTTTTCCTTTCGAGGTCACGGCGGGAATCCTGGCGCTGGTGAGCCTGGACTTTTTAAACCTGGGCGTTCCCAGTCCCGCTCCCAGCATCGGTGAGTTGCTCGCCCAGGGAAAGGCAAACCTGCAGGCGACCTGGATCATTCTCCCCACCTTCGCGGTGTTGACGGCCACGCTCACCCTGCTCACTTTTGTCGGCGAAGGAATCCGCAATGCCTTCGATCCCAGAAAGGCGAGTTGATTAAATGTTGTTAAACGTCGAAGACCTCCGTACCTACTTTCGCGTTCCTCCGAACCAGACGGCAAAAGCGGTGGACGGAATTTCTCTGGAGCTGGAACTGGGTAAAACCCTGGCCCTGGTGGGGGAATCGGGGTGCGGCAAAACGCAGACGGCTTTTTCCATTATTCGGCTGATCGCCGACAATGGATACCATCCTTCGGGAAAAATCCGGTTCGGCGGTCAGGACATTTCCGCTCTCCCCGAAGAGGAAATGCAAGCCGTCCGCGGCAACGATATTTCCATGATCTTCCAGGAACCCATGACGTCCCTCAACCCCCTGTACCGGGTGAGTAGTCAGTTGGAAGAGCCTCTCAGGATCCACAGGCAAATGACAAAGGGGGAAGCGCGGCAACGCGCCATGGAATTGCTGGATAGGGTCGGCATTCCCGACCCTGAAAAACGGATCGACGATTTTCCGCATCAGCTTTCCGGCGGGATGAAGCAGAGGGCGATGATCGCCATGGCCCTGGCCTGCGAACCCAAACTTCTGATCGCAGACGAGCCGACCACGGCGCTGGACATGACCATCCAGGCACAGGTGCTGAAACTCATGGCCGATCTGCAAAAGCAAACCGGGATGAGCATTTTACTCATCACGCACGACCTGGGAATCGTGAATCAAATGGCGGACCGCATCGCCGTCATGTACGCGGGAAAGATTGTGGAAACGGGAACCCGCGAGCAAATTTTCAACAACATGGCGCACCCCTACACGCGGCGTTTGTTTGCGTCCATTCCCAAGCCCGGTCAATCGCAATTCTATTTGAACACCATTCCGGGAATCGTTCCTTCGGCGACGGAGTATGGCGAGGGGTGCCTGTTCAGCGACCGATGTCATTGGGTGATGGACGTTTGCCGGACCCGGGACAGCCAAATGCACGCTTTGGACGAGGGGCACAAAACCGCCTGCCATCTTTACGAAACGCAAAAGACCCATGTTTCCTTGAACGAGCCTCTGGTTCCCGCTCCTCAAAAGAAAATAAGCGAAGATATTTTAATCAATATCAAATCGCTCAAAACCCATTTCCCGATTTATAAGGGCGTCTTAAAAAGAGTTTCAAATTATATCAAGGCGGTGGACGACGTCGACCTGGAAATCAAATCCGGTTCCACCCTTGCTCTGGTTGGGGAATCGGGGTGCGGCAAGACCACGCTGGGCGAATCGATTTTAAGATTGAACCGGGAAGCTTCGGGAGAAGTTATTTTTCGAGGCCAGGACGTCCTCAAATTGAAAACGGCTCAATTGAAGGCAATGCGCAGGCATTTACAAATAGTTTTCCAGGACCCCTTTGGCTCCCTTTCGCCGCGCATGACGGTGGGGCAAATCGTGGGAGAAGGACTGGAGGTTCATCATCCCAAAATGGAAGCTCATGAACGGGAGGAAAAAATCCAGAAGGTATTAAAGGAGGTGGGACTTCCCCCTTCGACGACCAACAGATATCCGCATGAGTTTTCCGGGGGACAGCGACAGAGAATCAGCATTGCGCGGGTTTTGATTCTGGAACCGGAATTCATTGTTCTGGACGAGCCGACCAGTGCGTTGGACGTTTCGGTTCAGGCGCAAATACTTAATTTACTACGCGCCCTTCAATACAAAAGGAATTTAACCTATTTGTTTATCACTCACAATTTAAGCGTAGTGGAATACCTTGCGGACGAGGCGGCCATCATGTACCTGGGCCGTGTGGTGGAGTACGCATCGGTCAAAGAACTCTTTGTCAATCCGCGCCACCCCTACACTCAAAACCTTTTGGCGTCCGTCCCGGACCTTGGCGAACGAAAACCGTTTGAAGCCATGGTCGGCGACGTGCCATCCCCACTCGACCCGCCATCGGGATGTTATTTTCATCCGCGGTGTCCGATATTTTTAGCGGAACAGGAAGGGTCGCCGTTGAGGAAAAAATGCCTTACCCTCTACCCGGAAAAAGTTCCCTCGCAAACCGGGTTTGCGGCTTGCCATGCGCTGAACGCATAATTTTTTCCGCCAGATCAAAATATTGGTTACAATTTTAGTTCGGAACCTTAAAAAACAAATCTTATGAAATTTTTTATTTCATTGATACCGGCAGCCCTTGTTCTGATCGTTCTTTTTTCGTCCCCTGCGTTGGCGCAGGAAACGGATGAAATCGACGCTCTGGTTGAAGAACTTCAACAGGACCCTAACGACGCGGATAAGCAGGCGTTGCTGGGCGTCCTGTATCTAAATTCCGGAGATTATCAAAAGTCCGTCGCGCCGTTGCAACAGGCGTTGACCCTCAAACCCGATAGGGCGCGCGTTCATTTTTATCTTGGACTGGCCTACGGGGCGCTTGGCTCGCATCAGAAAAAACTGGAAGAATTCAAAGAAAGCATTCGCCTGGACCCAGAGTATTCCCCCGCGCACTTTAAAATGGGGGTCGCTTTGGCCTCTGGGTTGCGCCATCAGGAAGCGGTCATCCACTTTAATAAGGCGCTATCGTTAAGCCCTCATCATTCCAAAACCCGATATTTCCTCGCGCTTTCCCTATACCAGTCGCATCGTTACATGGAAGCCATTCCCCATTTGGAGGCGGCGATAGATTTACGACCCAACTTGGCCGAGGCCCATCATTTGCTCACGCTGTGCTATATAAAGCTGGAGCGTTTTAAAAAATCCGTCGATCCCCTGAAAACGTTCATCCGGTTAAAAGCCTCTGGAGACCTGGGGGTTCTCCGCAACCATTCCGCTTCTTTAAAATAAAACGCCCTCCAAGTTTTTTTTTGGCCCCACGGCCCTTTAAAAAAGTCCCAAAGGTATTATATTAAGTAGAAGAGCTTTAAGTTTCGTTTTACCGGAGCAGGAGGCTAATATCATGAATGTCTTATATCCTCTGGCCAAACGCTATATCGCGGGGGAAGACCTTCCCACGGCGTTACGTTCCATAAAATTCCTCAACCAATCCGGTTACCTTTCTTCAATAGACGTCCTCGGCGAGAATACAACGAATCCGCTCCAGGCCGAGAGCGCCATGGGCGAATACATCCAGATTTTGAAACAGGCCGAAGCCTTTCCCTTTCCGCTGGATTTATCTCTCAAGGTCACTCAGATGGGTTTGGATATCGACAGGGATTTATGCAAAAAAAATATTGAGGAAATATTGAATTCGGCCAACCAGCACACGGTTCGCCTGGACATGGAAGGTTCGGACTACACTCAAAGGACTTTGGATTTATGCATTGAGCTTCATAAAACCCACAAGCGTCTGGGGCAGGCGGTGCAGGCTTATTTACACAGGACGCAACAGGATATGGAGGAATTGATTCATCAGGGAATTTCGGTCCGGCTCTGCAAAGGCGCATACAAAGAACCGCCGGAGCGCGCCCTGCAATCGATGGACGACGTCCAGGAGAATTTCAAAAGACTTTCTTTCACGCTTTTAAAAGAAGGCTTCATTCCGGCCATCGCCACTCACGACGAGTATTTGATCCAGGAAATTTTAAACTTTGCCAAGCGGGAAAAAATCGACGCGCGCTCCTTTTATTTTGAAATGCTGTACGGGGTGGCCAGGGACCTGCAAAAACTCCTTCTGGACAAAGGTTTTCAGGTAAGAATCTACGTGCCCTATGGAAAGTCCTGGTTGCCTTACACTTTAAGAAGACTGGCGGAGCGGAAGGAAAATATCTTGTTCGTGCTTGGCAATCTTTTTAAGGAAACATTTGGATTGAGAAAACTGCATTGACGAACAACTGAATTTTTCGGGATTTTTCCAGCGCCCCGTTAATCATCGTCGTCGTCGTCCTCATCGTCGTCGTGGATCAAATCGTCCAAATTAAACTGCGCCCGGCATTGCCAACTGCGCATGTCGATGTATAAATCGACTTCGTCAAATTTAGGTTCAAAGGATTCCAGCGTTTTTACGGACAGTCCGGCGGCTTCAATTTTTTTATACGATTCATCCCATTCCCCCTGTTCGCCAAATTCAATGACGACGTATAATCTATTCACGGCGCGAAAGCCAAGAATATAACGTTGATCGGCCATTTTTTACTCCACTAGAATTCCGGCGGACCGCGCTTGCCGATCCGCCCTGAAAGAACTTCGAACCAGAGGCCCGGCCTCCACGTGATCAAACCCCATCGCCTCGCCAATTGTCTTATAATCCGCAAACATCGCGGGAGAAATAAACTCGACCACCCTCATATGTTTCCGGGAGGGCCTTAAATACTGGCCCAGGGATAAAATGTTGCATCCGACGGAGAGTAAATCTTTCATGGTTTGCAACACTTCGGTTTTCTTTTCGCCCAGGCCTAGCATGAGTCCGCTTTTTGTAATCAATCCAAAACTGCCCGCGGCGGTTTCCAGCGCATTGAGCGACCAGGAATATTTGCTTTGCGGCCTGGCCCAGGATTGGAGCGATTCGACGGTTTCGATATTATGAGCCAGAACGTCTGGCCGGGCGTCGCAAACTGTTTTTAAATTTTTTTGGTTCCCACGGAAATCGGGAATCAACGCCTCTACTTTGAGTCCATCGCAGCGCTCTCGAATTGCGTTCAGGGTTTTTGCCCAATGATCGGCCCCGCCGTCGGCAAGGTCGTCGCGGTCCACGGAGGTAATCACCGCATAGCGAAGGTTGAGTTGAGACAAAATACCGGCCACGCTTTCCGGTTCGTCCGGAGAAGGCGGCGTCAACCCACCGGTGGGAACGTCGCAAAAGCGGCAGGCGCGCGAACAGGAATCCCCAAGAATCATCAGGGTCAGGGTTCCGGCGTCCCAGCACTGCCCAATATTCGGACAGGAAGCAGATTCGCAAACCGTGTTCAGACGAGACTTTTCCACCAGCGCGCGCAGTCTAAAATAGTTTTCCTCTTTGGGTAGCGAGGTTTTAAGCCACTCCGGCAGACGGACAATTTTATTGTCGGCGCTTTGTTTTTCGTTAACCATTTTATGGACGGTAGAAGCTATAATTAGATTTAGAATGCCAGCAATCAAACGGGTCAAAACCCCGACTTATTGAAACCGCAAAGCAGTATAGATTAAGTGGTTGAGAAACAGAATTTTTTTGTCAGCCGCCAAAAAAAAAATTCATAGGGTTACGATTTAAAATAATGCGCATTATCAACAGATATATATTAACCGAGCTGTTTAAAATATTTTTTATCAGCGCCGGATTCCTCACCGCCTTATTGTACATGGATAAAATTCTGTACCTGACGGAGTTGATCATCAACCGGGGGGCGTCGTTGTTCGAGGTTTTTCGGATGATATTGTATATTTCGCCGGCGTTTTTGGCCCTCACCATCCCCATCAGCGTACTGGTGGCCTCTGTGGCGACGTTCAATCAGTTTTCGGCGGACAACGAATGGGTGGCCATGAAGGGAAACGGTTGGAGCTTCCTGGATCTGATGAAACCGGTTTTATATTTTTCCCTGGTCGCCTACCTGTTCACAAACATTATAATGATACACGCCCTGCCCTGGGGCAACCAATCCTTTAAAAAATTAATCTATGATATTGTCCAAAAACGCGCCAGCTTTGAAATCAAACCGAACGTCTTCAACAAAGACTTTGACAACCTCATGGTCCTGGTCAAGAAAAAGGAAAAGGGCGAAATCTTAAAGGACATATTTATTTCCGACGCCACGGTTTCCGACAGTCCCAAAATCATCGTCGCGGAAGAAGGCGTGGTAATATCCAATCCGGATCTACTCAAAATCCAGTTGCAATTAAAAAACGGGGCCATTCACGACCTGGGCGAAAAAAGGAATAATTACAAGTTGATGAATTTTGAGCGCTATGATCTAACGCTGGACCTGCCCAATACGGAGCGCCTGCAAAAAAAAGCTTTGGTGGGGAACCGCGAACTTTCCATCAAACAATTGCTGAACAAGATTGAAGGCGCGCAACTCGAAGGTAGAACGGATTACCCCGCGCAGGTGGAATTGAGCAAAAAATTATCGATCCCGTTCACCTGTTTAATCTTCGGATTTTTTGGCGCGCCGCTCGGGATCAAATCCAGCCGCTCGGGCAAATCGGGAAGTTATGCCATCGCCGCCGCGGCCATCGGCGTCTATTACATAGGCTTTGTTTCCGCGCAGAACCTGGGAAGCATTGGCAAACTGGATCCCTATTTTTCCGTATGGATCCCCAACATTATTTACCTTGCCCTAATGATCTACATGGTTTACAAAATGCAAAGGGAGATTCCCTTCAAATGGTTGAACAAGATGGGAGATTTTTTTCAAAGCCTGTATGAGTTTTTTCAAAACCTGACTTCCAAAATCGGCGCATTGGAAGCCGCGCCGAGTCCCGGCGCCAGTCGCCGTTTGGGAGCGGAGAAAAACTTGTCCGCGCTCACAAAAAGTGGAAAAATAAAGACGGGCAAACAATCCAATCATCCCTGACACGCGAAAGGCTCACATTATGAAAACGGCTCGGGACATCATGACGTCGTCGGTGGCGACCATCCGCAAGGAAGCGACCATAAAGGAACTTTCCGATCTTTTCATTCAACACGAAGTCAATGGAATTCCAGTGGTGGACGAGGACAACCGGGTCATTGGATTGGTGACCGAAGGCGATTTGATCGAGCAAAGCAAAAACCTCCATATCCCCACGGTCATTTCCGTATTCGACGCCGTCATTTATCTCGAAAGCGAAAACGTTTTTAAGGACGATCTCAAACGTCTCACGGCGGCAAAAGTAGAAGACATATATACAAAAAAAGTCGTCATGG
Organism: Nitrospinaceae bacterium; assembly: GCA_029261575.1. Lineage (GTDB taxonomy): Bacteria > Nitrospinota > Nitrospinia > Nitrospinales > JACRGP01 > JAJDBB01. Next base: position 25,178 of record JAJDBD010000049.1, read on the forward strand.
TAACCCCGGATACTCCCGTGGAAGAATGCGCCGCGCTCATGGCCAACAACGACATTCACACCTTGCCGGTTGTGGAAAACGAAAAACTTGTCGGAGTGATCGGCAAACTGGACCTGATAAAAGCCCTGGCTCAAGGTCAATGAACTGGAGTTTTTGACTTTGGGACGATGGGTCTTTTTCTTGGAAGACTTTCGTTATGATTGCCAAACCGCCTAAATATTCTTTCCTCACGCTGATTCTTTTTTTTCTTTTATTTAATTCAACTTTGGCTCCCGCCCAAACGGCAACCGGGAAAAAAGGCGTTTCGCCGCAGTTGGCCGCAGAATTCATTCATTCCGTTATTCAAGCCGACCGCACCATTTACTCTGAATACATCGTAGAGCGGCTTTCCAAAACCATCGGATTACACGCCGTTGAGGACTGGCGGGAGAAGGACGCCCTCATGCTTCCCGCCCAGTTTTTATCCCAATCCGCCGAGCTCGCCAACAAACGAAACACGGGCATGTCTTATCGCCTGATAAGTTCCTGGCCGATCAATAAAAATAACGGACCGACGTCAGAGTTTGAAAAGGAGGGATTAAAAAAAATCCTGACCAACAACAACGCTCCCCACTCTAAAATTGTAAATTCTGACGGCAAAAATTTTTACGAGGTCGTCTATCCTGATTTGGCGGTGACCCATTCCTGCGTCGAATGCCACAACAACCATCCCGAAAGTCCTAAAAAAGATTTCAAGGTTGGCGACGTCGTGGGGGGCATTCACATAAAGTTGCCGCTGGAAAATTCGAGGGACGAGTCGCCGGAAGGCGGCTATATGCTGGAGGGCTCGGTGGTGGCTGATTACGTTCACTCCATTTTGGAGTCTGATCGCACGGTCTATTCAAAATATATTGTCAATCGACTGCAAAACAAAAACGTGCTGTTCGCTTCTGAAAACTGGTGGGAAGAAAACGCTCTATTATTGCCGGCGCAGTTTCTTTTAAACGCCTCTGGAGTGATAAAAAACTTTCGCCTGGGTCTGGATTTCCGGCTCATCAGCCTTTGGCCCATCAATCCCCATAATGCAGCGGCGAACGAATTTGAAAGCGCGGGGCTGAAATCAGTCATTGCGGAGCCGGAAAAACCTTACGTCGGAAACATCAAGATAGGAAACGCAGAATACTTCCAGGCCGTATATTCCGACCGGGCCGTGACCCCCACCTGCGTTTCTTGTCACAACGCTCATCCCAACAGCATAAAGCGCGATTTCAAAATGAACGACGTCATGGGCGGAATCGTGGTGACCCTTCCGATCAATTGATCCCCCTTGTATCGGCTGGCCCGGATTCAGGGCTTGTCGTTCGAACTTCGGTATTTCATTGTCGCGGCGATGAAGTTGTGGAAAAGGGGATGCGGCTCCCGGGGCGACGATTTGAATTCGGGATGAAATTGTCCCGCTAAAAACCAGGGATGGTCTTCTAACTCGACGATCTCCACCAGATTGCCGTTGGGCGATATTCCGCTGATTTTCAAGCCCGCCTCCTCCAGTTGCAAGCGGTACTTGTTGTTGAATTCATAACGGTGACGGTGGCGTTCGTGGACTTCGCGATTTCCATAGGCCCGATACGCGAAGGAATTTTTACGGATCACACAAGGGTATTCGCCCAAACGCATGGTGCCGCCCTTATCGCCTTTTTCATCCTGATCGGACATCAAATCGATTATTAGATGCGGCGACTTCTTTGAAAATTCCGCGCTGTTGGCGCGGTCCAGCTTGCCGACGCCGCGGGCAAATTCTATAACGGCGCAGTGCATTCCCAGGCAAATCCCAAAATAAGGCACTTTATTCAAGCGGGCGTAATTGACGGCAAGGATCTTGCCTTCGATTCCCCGCTCGCCAAAGCCGCCGGGAACCAGCACCCCGTCGCATTTCTTTAAAGTTTGCAATCCCTTTTCGGAGGCCTGTTCCAAGGTCTCCGAATCCACCCAGTTCAAATTGACTTTGACCTGGTTATGGATGCCGCCGTGAGTCAAGGCCTCCACAAGGCTTTTGTAGGAATCCTTTAAACCGAGATATTTCCCCACCACACCGATCGTCACTTCGCCCTTTGGATTGTCGACGGTCTCATTGATTTTATCCCAAACGCCCAAATCGGGATCCACAACGGGCAGTCCCAACTTCCGTTGCAAGACGCGACTGAGTCCCTCCTTTTGCAAACTGGAAGGCACCTGGTAAATTGATTTCACGTCCATGGCAGGGATCACCGCGGCCTCCTCGACGTTGCTGAACATGGAAATTTTTCGTTTGATCTCCTTGTTCAGTTTTCTTTGGGTGCGGCAAAGCAGGATGTCCGGTTGAATGCCAATCTCTCTCAACTTTTGTACGCTGTGCTGGGTGGGTTTGGTCTTGAGTTCGTCCGACGCCTCCATGTAGGGAACCAGAGTCAAATGAACGTAAAGCAGGTTGTTGGGCTTGATCTCGAAGCGTAACTGGCGAATGGCCTCTAAAAAGGGCAAACTTTCAATGTCCCCAACCGTGCCTCCAATTTCACAAATCACCACGTCGTTGCCGGAGGCCAGATTGAGAATATGCTTTTTAATTTCGTCGGTGATATGAGGAATCACCTGAACCGTGGCGCCCAGATATTCTCCCCGCCGCTCCTTTTGAATGACGTCGTTAAAAATCCTCCCCGACGTAATATTATTTTGTCTCCGCATGGAAGCTTTGGTAAAACGCTCATAGTGCCCCAGGTCGAGATCGGTCTCCGCCCCGTCGTCGGTCACAAACACCTCGCCGTGCTGAAAGGGACTCATGGTCCCGGGATCGACATTGATGTAGGGGTCGAGTTTCATCAAGGTTATCTTCAAGCCGGCGCTCTCCAGAATACTGCCCATGGAAGCGGCCGCTATCCCTTTGCCCAGCGAAGAAAGGACGCCGCCCGTGACGAAAATAAATTTAGCGTTTTTTCGGGAAGATTTTTTTTTCACTTTTTTATCGACTCCTCCGGTTCAACAACGGCGTTAAAAATATTTAAGGACTTTTGCGATATCCTCCGGGCAATCCACTCCAATAGAATGCCGGTCGGTTTTTACCATCTTGATCGGGATCCCGTTTTCCAGCAAACGCAACTGCTCCAGCTTTTCGATAGATTCCAGACAGGATGGAGGCAATTCGCAAAAGGTCTGGAGACACTCGCTCGAATAAGCGTACAACCCGATGTGTTGAAAGTTATTCGAATAATCCAGACCGCGACTTCCCTGGGAATGGTTTGAAAAAATTTTCTCCCAGGAATCCCGATGAAATGGAATCGGCGCCCTGGAAAAATACAAGGCGAATCCGTTTTGATCCGCGACAACTTTGCAGACGTTGGGATCCAGCAAATCTTCGACACTTGCAATGGGCGTCATCAAAGTGGAAACCCTGAGTTGCGGGTCGTCCAAAAAAGGCTCTATCGCCAAGTCCACGTTTTCCGGCGGAATGGCAGGCTCGTCTCCCTGAACGTTGACCACGATCTGGCAATCCAGCGACCGCGCCGCCTCGGCGACCCGGTCGGTTCCCGATAAATGTTCCGGGGAGGTCATCACCACTTTTCCGCCAAAGCCGGTCACCTCCGCAACGATTCTTTCATCGTCTGTGGCCACGATAACTTCGGAAACGCGCCGGGCGCGGGCAACCTGCTCCACCACCCTGCGGACCATGGATTTCCCCGAAATATCCGCCAACGGCTTTCCGGGAAACCGCGACGATTCCCAACGCGCGGGTATCACCGCAACCGCTCTGGGTTCAGTAGGCATGCTTGTTCAGAAAGCCCTTCCACAAGGTCATGATCATGATTTTAATGTCAAACAACCAGGACCAGTTTTTAATATAATACAAATCGTATTCGATGCGTTTTTCCAACGAGGTATTGCCGCGCCAGCCGTTGACCTGCGCCCACCCCGTCAGCCCCGCCTTCATTTTTAACCGCAACACATAGCGCGGAACGGATTTCTTAAAGTCTTCCACAAAAACCGAACGTTCCGGACGGGGACCGACCAGGCTCATCTCCCCCTTCAACACGTTAAAAAGTTGCGGCAATTCGTCCAGACTCGTCCGGCGAAGAAAAGCCCCGACGCGCGTCCGGCGGTCGTCGTTCTCCTTGGCCCAAACGGGACCCGCCTCGTCCTCGGCGTTCATCAACATGGACCGAAATTTATACATGGAGAATACCTTGCCATCCAAACCCACACGGTCCTGGCGGAAAAGCACGCTTCCCTTTGATTCCAACCGGATCAAAACGGAGATCAACGCCATGAGCGGAAAGGCGATTGGAATCGCCAACAGGCTGAAGCCAAGATCCGTCGCCCTCTTGATCCCCAGGTTCCAGCCATAAAGCGGCGAACTGGTGAGGCTCACCACCGGAAGTCCGTCGAATTCCTCGACTCCGGAATGGATACTCATGAACCGCAACAAATCAGGGACTACCTTGACGTCCACGGTTTCCTCGCCCAAATTCTCAAGAACCGCTTCCAGTCTTTCATGCGCTCCCAGCGGCAAGGCGATAAAAAGTTTATTGATTTTTAGATCCCGGATTTTTTCCCGGACCTGTTCGATGGTTCCTACAACGGGAAAATTTTTAAAGATTTTTCCAACCTTCTCCGGATGGCTGGTCAAATAGCCGGAAACCGAAAATCCGATTTCGGGATGCAGGTCGATCTTTTCCGCAACGGTTTGGGCGAGTTCTCCCGCTCCGACGATCAATACATTGGTCAGGTTCAAGCCCTTTTTTCGCAATTTTAAAAACAGGGCGCGGACCAACGCGTGATTCAGGATCAATAAAATGCCGCTGATGAGTCCGAAGTATCCCAGCGCCAGCCGGGAATAAGAAGCGCCGCGATAAAAAAATGAACCCGCCGCGACCATGAAAAGGGAAAGCATGACGACCTTGACGATTCCGTAATATTCCGTCAGGTGGGATTTGCCCCCAAGCGGCTCGTATAAACCGCAAATCCAAATGTTCAACCAAAATGCCAGACTGATCGCGGGGAACGCCCATAAATACTGCTCCAGCGGCGGAACGCCCTCCCACACGGGCAAAAAATCCAGGTAAAAGCGATAATAATACGCCGCCATCCAGGAAAAAAAGATAACGAGGGTGTCGGAGATAAATAGGGTGGAATTAAAGAGTTGGCCGTATTTCTTCAACATCGAAGGCTGGGAACCTGTTCTCCGATATACTGGGAAATTTGATTAGAGAACCGTTCTAAATCAAACTGCATGGCATGAGCGCGGATGGGTTCGGGATCGAATCGGTATTCAATCTTTTCGAAATGTTTTACCGCTAAACAAAGAGATTCCGGGGTGGCTTCGTGAAAAAAAACACCGGTATGCCGAGCGCCGCTATTCTCAGGAATTTCTATTTCGGGCTTCCAGGTTTCCGGATCGGGGACCACCGTTTCGAGGACGCCCCCCTGCCCAAAGGCTATTACAGGCCGCCCCATGGCCTGGGCTTCCAAAGGCGTTATGCCAAAATCCTCGACTCCGGGGAAAATAAAGGCCCGGCATCCAGCATAACAGGAAAGGATCTCTTCATCCGTCAAACCGCCCAAAAACTCGATATTTGGTCGGGCAATCGATTTCAAATACGGCTCGTTGGGACCCCGTCCAACAATTTTCAGAGGATACCCCAATTCATTAAACGCTTCAACCGCTAAATCAATCCGCTTGTAAGGAGCCAGCGCGGATACGATCAAAAAATAATCGCCCACTTTGCTCCCTGGAAGAGGCTTGAAAAAGTTCCCATCGACGGGAGGATAAATCACGTCCGACTCCCTGCCGTAACAATTTTTTATCCGTTTTTGAACAAACCGTGAAATAGCGACGAACCGGTCCACTCTGCGACTGGTTCGAACGTCCCATTTTTGTAACCAGGGCCGGACGGCGCGCATAGCCAGATAAACGGATTTTTTGGAGTAGCCGGCGTTGAAATAAACGTCGAACTGATCCCAAATGTAGCGCATGGGGGTGAAGCAATAACATAGATGCTTTGCGCCCCTGTCCGCTTTGGCGGCTTTGGCGACGCAATGGCTACTGCTCAGGATAAGGTCGTAACCGCGAAAGTCGAGACTCTCAATGGCGGCGGGCATGAGGGGGAGAAAGTTCCGGTAATTGTTTTCGGCGCCGGGAAGCCGCTGCAAAAAGGAGGTGACGATGCGGTGGGATTCAATGACAGGGGAAACCCTGCCGGGCAGGTGCAACAGGGTGAACAGGTCGGCTTGCGGGAACAGTCGGCAAAAAACTTCGAGACACTTCTCGCCCCCCCGCATCCCTGTCAACCAATCGTGGACCAGCGCGATTTTCATTTTTCATTTCTTGGGGAGGGGCGCCCGGACAACGGCTGGCGAGGAGCCAGAGCCAGTTAAAAAACGAAACCACCAAATGAACGCGGAGAAAACAAGAGATTTCCCATTTCAAAACTCTGGGTCCAGCGGCACGCTGGCTACCCCGACGCTGGCTAGTTGATTTCGCTCAATTTCTTTTGAATTTTGGCCCGGACGTCGCTGGGCGGGTTGGAATTTAAAGCGGATTCCAAAACGTCCAGAGCCCGGGCTTTGTCGCCCTTGGCGTGGTAAACCGTTCCCAGCATAAAACGGGCGTCGTGAATCTTGTTGCCCCTGGGATATTTATTGATAACGGCTTCAAACTGCTTGATGGCGTCGTCGTACATGTCGAGTTTAAAATAGCTAGCGCCTACCCAGTAATGGATGTTGTCCTGTAAATGAACCGGCGGATTCTTTACGGCGTAATTCTGGAACAATAGTATCGATTCGTCGTAACGGCCCTTCACATAAGCGTCATAGGCATTCTTATAGTCCATGGGAATATTGCCGTTCCCGGATTTGCTTTTCGATCGGGTCCCGCGGGGAGACGGCTTGCTCATTTTGGCTTCCTGCTGGGCCGTCCGCAGGGACTGAATTTCCGCGTTCATCATCTCAATCTGGCGTTTCAATTCATCCACTTCCGGCTCAAGAAATTCGGATTTTTCAGACAGATTTCCCAGACTCCCCTCAAGCTGTTGCTGGGTCGCTACAAGACGCGGTTCCAACGACGCCAATACCTCTTCCAACTCCCGCACTTTTGTTGTCAGGGATTCCTGCTGTTTTTGAAGAGACTCAACGTCGGATTGCATTTCCCCAGTTTGAGCGGATTGATCCACGCTGGCAAAGCCATCCTCATCCTTTTTCGACCCCTCTTCGGCGAAAAAATCGTCCTCGTTTGGTTTTTGGTCAAACAACGCCTGGTCCTCGAACACCAGGTCCTCATCCTCATCCGAGGCCCAGGGCATGTACTGACAACCATTCAGGGTAAGGCTAAAAACAAACAAAGTCGTAAATAAAAGGACGGGGCGTCTGGTCGTGAACATGTTGTTCTCCATAATTGAGGAGGATCAATATCTCATTAATTTTCAATGAATTATATTGAGTTTATTCTATTAAGTCAATCTATTTTAAAAGCTTGTTAAAGATTAGTATAGTTACTTAAATTTACTATAATTTATATTAATTTGATTCCAGGCTCAGTTCAGGTCTCGGCCTCTTCAACTGCCGACGCCGGGGAAAGCTTTCCGGCCCCGGATCTGATCCTGGCCGTAAGCCGCGTCAACGCTTCCGCGACCGCGTCCATTTCCTCCAGCATATTGGACCCGCCGACGCTGATGCGCAACGAACGGTCGATCCATTCGTCCTCAATCCCCATCGCCTTCAAAACATGAGACGACGACAACGCCCCTGAACTGCAGGCCGATCCCGTGGAAATGCAAATTCCCTCCATATCCAGAGAAATCATCAGGGTTTCCCCCAACACGCCGTCAAAGGCAATCCCCAGAGTGTTGGGCAAATGCCGACCGGGCGAACCAAATATTTTGAACTCCAGCCCGCTTTGTTTCAACCCATCCAGCAACCGGTCGCGCAGGCTTTGCAGATAGCCGGGTCCGCCGGAATCCAGAAACGTTCCGGCCAATTCGGCGGCCTTTCCAAACCCGACAATGCCCGCGACGTTTTCCGTTCCGCCCCGGCGTTTTTTTTCCTGGCCTCCGCCGGAAATCAAGGACGCCAACGGCGGGACGCTGTTCCGAATGAACAAGGCGCCCGCCCCTTTTGGTCCATTGAGCTTATGCGCGGAAAAGGACAGCAGGTCGACGGGAAATTTTTCGCCGCCTCCGCCCCCGACGTCTATGGGAATTTTTCCGACGCTTTGCACGGCGTCGGTGTGGAATAAAATTCCGCGTTCGCGCGCGATAGTTCCCAAAGCGTTAATGTCCTGCAAAGTTCCCACCTCGTTGTTGGCGTGATGGATGGAAATCAAAATCGTGTCTTCGGAAACGGCGTCCATCAGGCTTTGCGGATCCACGCGGCAATCGCCATCCACCGGCAGAAAATCGATCTGGAACCCCTGCTTTTGCAAATCTCCGCAGGCGTTTAATACCGCCGGATGTTCCGCCTGACTGGTGATAATATGACGGCCTTTGTCTTGTAGCGCCCAGGCGACGCCTTTTATAGCGAGGTTGTCCGATTCCGTGCCGCTTGCGGTGAACACAATCTCCTGCGGACGGGCATGGATCAACGCCGCGACCTGTTCGCGGGCCTCGTCGAGCGCCACACGGGCCTTTCTGCCCGCGGAATGAATGCTGGAGGGATTGCCAAAATGCTCCCGCATATAAGGCGTCATCGCCTCTAACGCCTCAGGCGCCAAAGGTGTGGTTGCGTTATGGTCCAGATAAATCAATTTGAAATTCCTTGATACATTTTTAGCGGATTTCTATTAATTGAATCATTCTGCTTTTGGCAACTCGCGGCCATGATCAGCTTTAGAGGAGTCCTTTGGTCTATGGAGTTTACAGCCAGAGGCAGAGCGCAGAGGGAGATGGTGAGTTTGAATTCAGGAAAACAACGAACCTGGCCAAGTTAATCTTTTAATGCCGATCGGTAAAATGGACGGCTTCCCCCGCTTCCGAGGCTTTATTCAGCTTTTTAACGGTTTCTTTAAGGTCTCGAATTTCTTTTTGCATTTGCGGCAATTTTTCGAGCACGCATTCCAGCGCGCGCGCAACCGGATCGGGAAAAGACTCCGGTCCGGCGTCGTCTTCCTGAACGGGACAAACCCCGGAAAACACCACCCGGCCTGGAACGCCGATCACCGTGGAATATTCCGGCACGTCCTGCAATACAACCGATCCCGAGCCAATCTTGGAGTTTCTTCCAACGGCAATGGGTCCCAACACCTGGGCGCCAGCGCCGATGGTGACGTGGTCGCCTATCGTTGGATGCCGCTTGCCCTTTTTAGCGCTCAATCCGCCAAGCGTCACGCCGTGGTATATAAAAACGTCGTCGCCGACTTCCGCCGTTTCCCCGATCACCACGCCCATGCCGTGGTCGATGAAAAAACGCCGACCGATTTTAGCGGCGGGATGAATTTCAATACCCGTCAAGCCGCGCGCCAGATAAGAAATGAACCGGGCCAAAAAGCGAAAACCCATATTCCACAGCCAGTGAGCCAAGCGATAGGCCGTGACGGCGTGAAAACAGGGATAAAACAACAAAACCTCCAGAGAATTCCTGGCGGCGGGATCTTTTTTTAGCGCAACTTGAATGTCTTCTCGGAAACGATGCAACATCGGCCCAATCGGTTTGAGTATGGAAGTCCTTGTAAATTTTAAACTATTTGGACAAAGACGGTCAATAACAATCCCTTTTTCAGGCTCGCTCCGGTAATAGGAATCAACCGGCAAAAAATAAAAACCCGTCCACCAAAGTGAACGGGTTTTATCAAGCGTCTGCGGAAAAATCTAAAACGATCTCAAGAATTTTCCATTCAGTTTCAAATCAAAAAATTAGAGCGCTCAGTCCAGAACCGTGTGACCGCGGTTGGTCATGCAATTTTTAAAGACCGTTTTGAAATCGCCTTCCCCTTCAAGACCCTCTTTGGCTCCCCCGCCAATACCTCCAGCGGCGGCTCCAATGGCCGCGCCTTTAAGCGGAGCGCCCACAGCCGCGCCAACCGCAGCCCCTGCGGCGGCTCCAATCAAAGCGCCAACGCCTGCCCCTTTAAGCGTCTTATTGGTCGTGTCGCCGGCTTTTTCCGCGATTACCCGGCATTCATTTTCATCCTTTGTCAGATTCTGCGCGTTGGGGTCGTTGGCCGTGTCTACCGTGGGCGTGTAGCCGCCCTGCGATGCGCAACCGGCGAAAAGAAATGCCGCAACCAGGGCAATAGCTAAAACTTTTTTCGTCATGTGGTTTTCTCCTCAAGAATTTTTTTCGGCGCTTTTTTTCCAGTTTAAAGAATTCCCTCAATCAAGTCAAACGCTGTTCTTTCCTGGACAAATTCCAGTTCTATCCCTGGGAGGGCGGTTCGGACTGTGACTCCTGATAGGTTTGGAGGATTTCCTCCTGCCCGGCTTTATCGACAGTTTTGTAAACGCGGATGGTTTCCATCTGCGCCACCTGCTGAACGCGAATCAAACCCAGCTTCATCAGTTCCAACAGCGCCAGAAACAAAACGATCACCTCCTGCCGGGTGTTTATCGGAGTGAACAACGACTCAAAAGCGACCGACTCGGCGCCGTTCAGGATCTCCAGAATATACTTAATCCGGTCTTCAACGGACAGGATAGTCACTTCAATTTCGTAATCTTTTTTGAAGGATTTCTGCTGAACCATTTTCTGAAACGCAGTCAGCAAATCGAACACGTTGGCGTCGACCAGGGTCTCCTCGCGCTCGTCAACCGCCACCTCGCCGGACCTCGAAAAGACCTGCGACTGATCGAACTCGCGCTGGCGCAACTGAAAAGCGGCTTCCTTATAGCGCTGGTATTCCATCAAACGCCGGGTAAGCTCGGCGCGCGGGTCCACTCCTGAATCGGGATCGATCTCTTCCTCCTCCAGCTTGGCGGGCAGGAGGGTCCGGGATTTGATCCGCGTCAATTCAGCGGCCATCAACAGGTATTCGCCTGCGACTTCCAGGTTCAGATCCTGCATTAAATTCAGATAGCCCAGGTATTGCTCGGAGATATCCGCGATGGGGATATCCTGGATATCCATTTTTTGTTCCTTGATCAAAAACAAAAGCAGGTCGAGAGGACCTTCAAAAAAATCGAGTTTGAATTGGTAGCTCATGGTGGCCTGGTGGGTTGAACGGAGTTTACAAAGGGGTCATAGCGATTTCACAAATCGCCGTAAAGGTTTTGCAATATGGACAAAACAGCCGTGGGCGCGGTTTCCGCCCGCAATCTTCTGGGGCCAAGCGTGACGGTCTGAAATCCAAAGCGCCGGGCGGATTCGATCTCGCCCAAGGTCAGCCCGCCTTCGGGTCCAGTGAAACAGGCAATCGCGTCGGTCGTTTTCTTTTCCAGATTTTTCAAGCGGAAACTTTTTTCTCCCTCCCAAAAAACCAGCTTAAGGGTCCGGCCCCGGTTATTCTCGCAAAAAGCGGCGGCGCTTTGTAGCTGTTTTTTGATCTCGGGAATTTTTGTGCGACCGCATTGCTTGCACGCTTCGGCGGCGATTTTTTCCCAGCGCCGGACTTTTTCATCCCATCGGGATTCAATCCCTCGCGCTACGCAACGTTCTGTCGCCAGCGGCGACAGGGTGGAAACGCCCAACTCCGTAGCTTTTCGGACCGTGTCGTCCAGCCTGGCGCCTTTAAGGAGAGGAAGGCCCAGATGGATTTCGACCGGCGATTCGGCCTCGTAGGGTTCCGTCGAAACGATTCGCCCTTCGACGCCCTTTCTGTCGACCCGCGTCAAGCTAACCTGATATCGGCTCCCCTCCCCGTCGAGGACTTCGATCGGGTCGCCGGACTTCATTCTTAAAACCGTATGGATATGTGCGGCGTCGGTTCCATGAATGTAAATCTCCCCGTTGGAAATTTGCTCCCGCGTGATGAAAAATTGAGACGTCATGCGCGATCCAGTACCCGGCTCTGAATTTCCGTCAACCCGGTCAGGTCGCTTAAAACATATTCCGGGCGGACGCCATCGGGGTTTTCCTCTCCGTCTCGATTCAGCCAGGCGGCCCGCATGCCTACGGCCTGCGCCCCTTCAACGTCGTTTTGCAAATGATCGCCCACAAAAAGTATATCTTCCGGAGCAAGACCCAGACGACTTTGGGCGAGGCGAAATATTGAGGGATGCGGTTTACGAAACGGAACCTCCGTCGAATAAATGGAAAACTCAAAAAACGGGTCCAACCCAATCGCCAGGCGCTCGTTGTGTTTTATGAATCCCGGATTGGTGGTGTTGGAGATGATTCCCATCCGGACGCCACGATCCAAAAGTTGTTTCAAAGCCGGAAGGACGTCGGGATAAATCCGCCGGCAGGAATGGATTGCCGCATAATAGACGCGAAGCATTTCTTCCAAACTGGTTTTTCCATTGATATCGATTGGGTAGCGCAATAACAGAGTTTTTAAAACCGTTTCGAAATGCGCCTCCTGATGGGTGACGCGGGAGGAGCGAATGAATTCTTTGAATAACGAATCGGTAAACTCGAATGCCGCGTTCAGGTCGGGGAGCGAAACGCCCTTCCCTTCTAAAAACCGGAAGAGTTTTTGAAACGCGGAAAAACCGTCCTCATCCACCAAATCCACCAGCGTGTATGCCCAATCGAACAAAACGGCTTTATATGGAAAAGGCATCGCGTCGGTAATGAAAATGAAAGTGTTGTTTTTGTAGTCTACCAAACTTGAATTTTGGGGGCATTGGGGCAATATAAATTAAAAAAAGGCTTATTTATCAGTGTTTCTTGAGAAAGTCCAGATCACAGGAGCCTGGAACTCCCCCGTCGGGGCGCTACCACTAAATGTTTTTCCTCACTCTCTAAAACTATTAATAACGCCTTAACGTATAATAGCCTATAGGGAGAATTATTTGAACATCATTCCCCACCGAAATTTTTTCCCCTTCTTGCTGGACGAGAAACTTGAACGTACAAAAGTTGCCGCAGAAAATATTGTCCAATTGGGAACTGGTAGACGTCGCTCTCTCCCTTGGGTGCATTGAAGCCAAAATCATCCCCACGAAAAATATCATGCTGGGCAATTGGGTCAAATTGCAATGTCAGTATGGGTGCCCGCATTATGGCAAATTGTTCACTTGCCCTCCCTGCACCCCGAACACGGACGACATGTCTGATATATTGATGGACTACAATCAAGCGATCCTGATCAAAGCGGCCAGCGCAAAAGACGTCCACCAAATCGTTCTCTCCCTGGAAGGCCGGCTCAAAACGCTTGGACATTACAAAGCCTTTGGTCTCGAAGCCCTGCCCTGCGATTTGTGCGAGGCGTGCACCGTCGACACGGAATGCCAATTCCCCGAGGCCGCCAGACCCACCCTGCAAGCCTGCGGAATCGACGTGCCCCAAACCGTCTCCGGAACCGGATGGGAAGTCGCCACGGAGCGTAGCCCTTGCTCGGAAGCCTATCCTTTTGGGATGGTTCTCATCAATTAGCGAAACTTTTATTTCCCTTTAAATTTTTATTTTGCCGATGGGCTATCGCTACGCCATAATTGGGTCCGGTCGCCAGGGACTCTCCGCCGCCTACGACCTGGGCCGCTTTGGAGAGGCGGAGGAAATCCGCCTGTACGACCTGGACGGACGAGCGGCGCAACTCGGCGCCGAACGTTTGAACCGTTTGTTGGACGCCAAATTATTTAACGGCTTTAGTTTGGACGCCAGGGACGAAGAGGGCGTCGCCAACGCGTTGAACAACGTTGACTCCGCCATCAGCGCCGCGCCCTATGCCTTGAACCTGGGCGTCACCCGCGCCGCCATCCGTGCGCGGTCCAACCTGTGCGACCTGGGCGGCCACACGGATACCGTCCGGGAGCAACTGAAACTGGACGCTAAATCGGCGGGAGTCACCGTCACGCCGGACTGCGGCATGGGACCGGGCCTGAACGTTTCCATGGCGGTATTGGCCATGTCGCTGGTCGACCAACCGGACGAAGTTTTTATTTGGGACGGCGGCCTGCCGCAAAATCCCCAGCCGCCCTGGAATTACCAATCGACCTTCAACCTGAACGGTTTGGCAAATGAATACGACGGCGAAGCGTATTTCATTAGAAACGGCGAAGTCGCGGCCGTTCCGGCATTGACGGAACTGGAACGGTTGGAATTCCCAGAGCCCCTCGGCGAACTGGAAGCCATGGTCACCTCCGGCGGACTCTCCACCGCCCCCTGGACGTTTGAAGGAAAATTAAAAACTCTGGAAAACAAAACCCTGAGATATCCCGGACACTGGCGAGAGTTTTGCGCCTTCAAGGAACTGGGATTGTTTGGCGAAGAGCCGGTCCAACTGGGCGAGAGGAAAGTAATTCCGCGCGAATTTTTTCACAAACTTTTGGGACCCAAAATCCAAACTGGACCGGTGGAGGATATTTGCGTGATCCGGATTCTTTGCAAGGGAACCGGCGAAGGCGAAAACGTTTCCTGCACGCTGGATTTGGCAGAGACCTACGACGAAGCGACTGGATTCACCGCGATGGAAAAATTAACGGGGTGGCACGCGTCCATCATCGCAATCATGGGAGCCAAAGGCGAATTGCCCAAGGGCGGCGTTCCCGTGGAACTGGCTCTGGCGGGAGAAAAACTAACTCAGGAAGCCGCGCGCCGAGGTTGGTCGATAAAAAAAGCGCCGAAAACAATCCCGAAAACCCCAAACCTTTCCAATCAAATCAAACCCGGCCCAAAATTTAAGAAATAATAATTGAAATTTATTATTTAAAATATCTTAATATGATTTTGCCGTTGATACTTTTTTGGGAATACGGCAAGGGATCATTTCGCTCGTATTCTTCCTGAGTTTTTCGCGACAAAACAAAATCGGGATTTCATTTAGGCCTTAAAATGCGATGATACCCCCTGCCTCAATCTAAATTGTATTTTTTAATGGAGTTTTAAATGTACCTATTGCACCAGCCTTCAAATGATTATTTCGCTCCGTGCAAAACATTTTCCAGGACAATTTTGACTTGGGTTATTTCCGGACTTTTCCTGATATTATTTTCTACCCAGGTCCATGCCGAAAATACCCCCCCGCCTAGCAACCAAGCGCCTGCCGAGAAAAACCAACCCGAACTGAGTCCCATTGAAGACCGGCAAATCAAATTGTTTCAGGTGATCAAAAGAAGCGCAGAAATCCGAAAGGACTTGCGCGAGCTTCAAAAAAAAGAGGCGACAAAGGAAATCACGGACCGTATCACTCAATCGCAAAAAGCACTCGACTCCCTCAACAACAATTTTGAGACTCTGGCCACCCAGCTTCAGAGCGAGGAAATTCCGCGTGTTGAAGAAGTGGCATTTAACTGGACCGAGGAGTTGCAGGAAATCACGAAACCGATATTGAAAGCGATTCGGGAAATATCTTCCCGGCCTAGAAAGATTGAAACTCTTAAAGCTAAAATTGAATCGTTAAAAACTAAAATCAAAAATCATGAAAAAGCTAAAAAAAACCTGGGAGAGCTACGGGAAAACAAATTTAACATTCCAGACGAAATAAATAAAAATGGAGCAACCGTTCCCAAAAAAGAGCTTCTTAAAGACTTTAACGACAGCCTGGATATCTTATACGACAAATACAACCCTGAAATATTAGTTTTAAAACTGGGAGAAGCCGAGAGTAATTTAATCAAAATCCAACAATCCGACAAATCCATTTTTAGCGTGGTGACCGAGGTATTTGGCGATTTTTTTCGGGTCCGAGGCAAAAATTTATTTGTTTCCCTGTTTATCTTTGGGGGTTTATGGTGGATCCTTTTTCTTGCCTATAAATTACTCAGCGAAAACACCCGGATTCTTGACAGGCTGAATCGGCCGACAAGAAAAATCGTCAAGGCATTTTACAATTTTTTTATATTTGGCGTCTCCGCGATGGCCGGTCTCTTGAGTCTCTATTTAATGGACGACTGGCTTCTTTTAAGCATTGTAGTTATCTTTTTAATGGCGTTGGGATGGGCCTCGCGCCAACTCATTCCAAAATTCTTACTAGAATTGCGTCTAATCCTTAATCTTGGACCCGTACGCGAAGGCGAACGTTTATTTTGGCAGGGCGTTCCCTGGTTGGTCAAGGATCTGGGCATGTATGCGATTTTAAAAAATCCGCGCCTGGAAGGAGGTAGTTTTAAATTACCCGTTGGGAAATTGGCCGACGAGCATTCCCGGCCTTTTGTCAAAGAAGAAGAATGGTTTCCCACGGAAATTGGGGACTGGGTAGTTTTATCCGACGATACTTTCGGAAAAGTGGTGAGCCAAACGCCAGAGCAGGTGATCCTGGAAAACCTCGGTTCCAGGAAACATTATTTGACTCCAGAGTTTTTGACGCTCAAACCCAGAAATATTTCTTCCGGATATGCCCTTGTCATAAAATTCGGGCTTGACTACGGAGTACAGGATAAAATATGCGAAGACATTCCAGAGTTATTTAAAACGGGTCTGGAAAAACAATTCAGCGATGAATTAGAAGCAAGCCCTCCCGTCTTTGAAAAGTTAAAAGTCCAATTCGACGAAGCGGGCGCCAGTTCATTGAATCTAATTATAATCGTTGTTGTAAACGGAAAATATGCTGAAGAGTATTATTCATTCAAAAGACAAATAAACAAAAAACTCGTCTCCATATGTAATGAAAATAATCTAACCATTCCCTTCAACCAAATAACCCTCAACCTTTCATCCAAAATGGAAGACCTTACTCATGGCGCCCTTAAAAATAAAGATTCCATTTAAATCCTAATTGATCTTTTTCGTGGCGCGGTTTTCACAATTTCCCTAAGTTCCTTGAGGTCTTTGCCGTCGATCCCCAGGAAGTACAATATCAAACCGAGGTTGGAGATATTGATACTGGCGCGGGCGTGTTTTTGGACGATCGGCTTGGCGTTGAAAGCGATGCCCAACCCGGCCTGAGCCAGCATCTGGATATCGTTCGCCCCGTCGCCCACCGCCGCGACCTGCTTGAGGGAAATTCCGTTTTCCCTGGCCAGCGATTTCAAAATCCGGGCTTTGGCCGGCGCGTCCACGATTTCCCCTTCCAATTCTCCGGTCAATCGTTTGCCCTCGATTTTTAACTGGTTGGCAAATCCATAATCCAACCCGTACTTCTTTTTAAGGTGGTCGATAAAAATCTGAAATCCTCCGCTGACGATGGCCACCTTGTGCCCCAGATGTTGAAGGATTTTCACCATCTCCTCGGCGCCGGGCGTCAGGGGCAAGTTCCGGGTCAGCCCTCGCAATTTGGAAACGGGCAGACCTTTTAAAAGGGCCACTCTTTTTTTGAGCGCCGTCTTAAACGGAATTTTTCCCGACATGGCGCGGCTCGTGACGTCCTTCATTTCCGCTTCCACCCCCGCCAACTTGCCCAACTCGTCGATCACTTCGCATTGCAAAAAGGTCATGTCCGCGTCCAGAACGACCAGCCGCTTGTTCCTGCGAAACAGGGTGTCTTCCTGCACGGCGATATCCACGGCATGGGTTTCCTTGAAGCGAACCAACTCGTCCATCGCTTCCACCACCTGCGTTGGACTGCGCGTCCCGATCACAAACTCCATCACATGATGATCGCCAGAGTCGAGTTGTTCGATGCGAAGGATGTTGATGTCCAGGGAGGCAAAGGTCTGGGTCAGGTCGCGAAGCGTTTCAGCGGTGATCTGCTCGCCCAGCACGGTGACTACGGTGCGATGCTTGTAGGGAGAATCCAGAAGCTGGGGTTCCTGCAGAGGGTACACATGGACCTTGAGTCCCGATTTTTTGGAATAATCATTAAACGCGGTTTTTATAGGCGCCGGGGAGGAGCTTTCGCCGCCCTCCAAAAACAAGGAAAGGTTCAACAATCCGTTAAAGACAAACTGCTTGATATCCACAACGCGCCAATGGGAAGAATCAATCAGCTCCATGGCCTCGGCGAGGATTCCAGGACCATCGGGACCGGCGACGTGGATATGCAATTGCCTGCTGGATTGTGGGTGGGTCATTTGGAATTTTGTGGATTGTACCGCCAACCTTCGCGTTTTTTGCAGGACCAGCCTTCATGGATATTAATGGACTGCAGACCGTCCAGGGTGGGAGAATTGAACAGGAGGATCACCCCTTCCCCTTTGACAGAGTTGTCCTTCAAATGGAGCCGCTTGAGCTTTGGCAGGAACCGGGAATTTGCGAGCGCCTTGATTCCTTCGTCGGTGATTCCATTTTTATTGAGATTTAAATAGCTGACGTTGATCAGGTTCGCGCATTCCGCCAGGTCGGCAAGACCTTGATCGCCCAGGCGGTTGTCGTCCAGGTCCAGCCAGGAGATTTCCAGCATTCTGGGACTTTCCCAAAGCAATCGCCCTTCCAGAGGACCCAGCCTCAACCCCGAGGCCATCAATTGATTGCCGCGCAAACGCCCTTCAAAAATAGAATCCGCGCTCTTGAATTTACTTTCTTCACTCATGAATAATAAAACCTCGAATATTGATTTCTCAGACGCCGGTTATTTTATTTATCGGTTTTTTTCGGCAGGTAGGTTTTTCCTTTAAGCTCTTCGGGCAAATATTCCTGCTCCACCGTTCCGCCGGGATAATCGTGCGGGTATTTATAATCCACCCCATAGCCGTATTTTTTTGCGTCCTTGTAATGCGCGTCCTTTAAATGATCCGGCACAGGATAGGAACGCCCCTTGTTAAGAATATCGTTCAGGGCGGCGTCCACGGCGACAATGGCGGTATTGTCCTTGGGCGCGCGGGCCACATAAATAACCGCCTGTGCCAGAGGGATGCGCGCCTCGGGAAATCCCAACTTGTCGGCGGCCTGAGCCGCCGCGACGGCGAGTTCAAGCGCTTTGGGATCGGCCAGCCCCACGTCTTCCGCCGCCGTAACCACCAGTCGTCGGGCGATGAAACGCGGGTCCTCCCCACCGGCGATCATTTTCGCCAGCCAGTAAATCGCCGCGTCGGGATCCGATCCGCGCAAACTTTTTTGAAACGCCGAAGCGTGATCGTAATGTTCGCTCCCGCCCTTCTCGTAAAGAACCGCGGCCTCCTGAATGATACCCTCGACGACGTCCTTGCCAACGGCTTCAGTACGCCCTTCCGCCTCGCGGTAAAATGCCGCGCCTGCTTCCAAAATATTCAACGCCCGGCGGGCGTCGCCGTTGGCGTGCGTGACGATCCGGTCCAACGCTTCTTCCTGAAAGGAAATATTTTCCTTCCCAAACCCCAAAACTTCGTCCTGAAGCGCACGATCCAACAGAGACCGAATATTTTCCTCGGACAAATAATTCAGGCGAAACACCTGACAACGGGAGCGCAGGGCCGGGATCACCTCCAGCGACGGGTTTTCCGTGGTGGAGCCGATCAATCTTAGCGTTCCGTTTTCGACGTAGGGCAATACGGCGTCCTGCTGGGCCTTGTTGAAGCGGTGAATCTCGTCGATGAACAAAATACTCCGCATTTTTTTACCGGTCCAGACTTTCCGCGCCTGGAAAATGATGTTGCGAATGTCGGACACGCCCGCGTTCACGGCGCTGATCTCGCGGAACCAACTGTCCGTCAGTTGGGCAACGATTCGCGCCAGGGTGGTTTTCCCCGAACCCGGCGGTCCCCATAGAATGAAGGACATGGAGGAACCCTTTTCGATCAGTTGACGCAGAGGTTTCCCCACCCCGATCAAATGCTCCTGCCCAAGATAGGCGTCGAACCCCGTCGGGCGCAGGCGGTCTGCCAGGGGCGGCGGGGGTTCCGCCTGGTTATCTTCGTAATCGGGAAAAAGTTCCATAGCGATTGCCGGACGGCGGACCTCTACAGGTCCATCGCCTCCAGGTTTTTGACGCCGCGACGCAAAGGCTCGACGATCACGACGACAGTGAGAAAAAGGATCAGGCCGTAACAAATGGGAACGTCGACGCCGCCAATCGATTTTAATAAAAAGATTTCGTTAAAATGAACGTACATGGGCCGCGCGCCCAGGGCGACCACCACGCCGACATACATCAGGCTCAGTATCATAAAGATGATTCCGCCTGCGCTGGAAGATATCTCGGAAATATTTTCATGATGGAACACGGGATACATGGCGCCCAATCCCACCCCCATTCCGACCAGTCCCAGGGTGATTAAAAAGACGCCGTAGACGGACGTCCGCATGACATAATCGTCGACCTGCAAAAGATAATTCGAACCCACGACCAGAATCTCGGCGACGATTAAAAGCGGCGGAAAATACAGGATGAACTTTCCAAAAAGGAAACGCCTCATTTTTACCGGAGCCGTATAAATCGTCCACATCATATTCCCCTCTATACTGACGGCGGAAAATACAAACCTGGAAATGAGCGCGGAAAGGACGAACCCCACCATCCCGATATTTAAAACGGAGACCACGTTTTTTAATACCAGATTGCTCAGGGGCAGATTCATGATGTTAAAAATATACACCACCACCAGGGCAAAAAGAATGAACAGCTGGGACCATTGCCCCGGATCGCGGAAAAATAACTTAACGTCCTTCACCAGCAGAGCGTTATCCACAACCGGCAGGGAAAACCGAGGCAAGGCGGGACTGTTTTTAAAAACCGCGATGTTATTCGAACGCGGCGTTCCGTTGATTTCCTGGGCGGCGCGCCAACTGGAAAAATAAATCCGCTTGCTGATCCGGCGAAACAAGGCAAATAATACTCCCGCGCAACCCAACAACCAGGCAAGCCTGATATAAGCAGTTTCTACATTGCCCGCCTTCCATTCTATCAACCCGCGAGTGATCCAACTGCTGGGAAGAAAATCATATTGCGGCGCCCGCAGGCTGTCGACAAAAGCCATGATCATTTCATCGGAGACGTCGTCGCGGAAAAATTTTTCGGGCGATAGAAAGCGGATATAGACCACCAATCCAACCAGGAACATCAACCCGAGAAAAGAAAGAATCTGGTGGGTGCGTTTGGCCGGAAAATATCTCATGAGAGCCATGATCCCCGCGCTCCCCAGAATACAAGGGATGATCGCAAAAGGAATAAAACTGAAAACCAAATAGACGTAATAGCCCGGCGACGTCTGAAAGTGATAACCGTAGGCCATGAAAATGGGAATCCCAAAGAGCCAAACCATCCAGGAACTTTGCAGAACGCTTTGGGAAAACTTCATGGTCACAATGGAATCCTTCGTTGTGGGAAGGGAATGCAAAAACTCCAGATCGCTCGACATATAAAAAATCGTCAGGGAAGAAATCACGCTGGAAAATAAAACCATCATGAACAAAGTCAAAAATACCACGTTCAACAACTGGACAATCAACTCGTCGCCCACCTCCAGTGGAAGCGTGTCCATGTAGCGAATCATGCGCAGAAAGAAGGCGAAATCTCCGACCAGAAACAGGACGGCGAGCGTCAAAATCAAAATCCAGCGAGTCCGTTTTTCAGCGCTGGGCCTCGTGAAATTATTTTTGAGACACGCCAGGCGCATCTGAAAAAGTTGGCGGGTGTATTGGAAACTCGTCATAAGAAGGCGCGGTTAAATCGGTTTGTCAGGTCATGCGTTTTACCCATTCGACGATCGCATAATCCATCCAGCGGCGATCGCCCAACGGGGTTTTGTTTTTAGAAAGATAACCCATATGCCCGCCAAATTCGGGAGCGATATAGCGCAACGCGGGGTTTTGCCCGACCCGGTCGAACAAGGCGCGCGGGATGAACGGATCGTCCAAAGCGCATAAAATAGTCGTGGGAATCCGTATCCCATCCAAAAATATTTTGGAACTGCAGGCGTCGTAATAATCTTCCGCGGAGAGAAATCCGGCGGACTGCGCGGTGTAGTTTTTATCGAACTCGCGAATGGTGGCGTGTTCCGTTCCTGGCATGAACGCCTCGGGGTGGCACTCCAACAAAGCGCGGGCCTGCTGATTGATAAGGTCCATGTAATATTTGTTGAACACTCTGGAGAAATCCCCTTCGGAAATTTTATCGCAAGCAATTTTCAAGTCAATCGGCGGGTTCGCCGCATAAGCGCCGCGGATTTGAGCCGGAAGCTTTCTGCCCTCGCCCAGGTATTTGAGCAGAATATTCCCGCTCAGGGAAAATCCCGCAATCAACAACTCCGCTCCGGGATTTTTCTTTACGAGGAAATCGACGACGGCGGCCAGGTCGTCGCTGGAACCGCCGTTCCACAGGCGGTCGCTAAAACCCATGCCGGCCCCGCTTCCCCGGTGGTTCATCAAAACGACACCGTATCCCTGCACCCAAAGCTTGTTGGCGATTCGCCGCATGTAACCGGATTCGGAACAGCCGCCCATGCCGTGAGCCATTAATACCAGGGGACGCGATTTGTTTTTCGACGGAATTTCGTACAAAATGAGGCCCGACGGCGCGTCCAGCTTGACCTTGTGTGTTTTTCTCTCAGGCAAAAACAAATTGCCTGGAAACTTGCTACCAACAATAGTTTGGGCGATTCCGCCTCTAAACAGGGGATGCGGTTCAAAAGGGATGAGCGGCGTTTCCATAGAACCTGGCGAATGATTTTTGGCTTTGTGCATTTTAAAACCGCGTCTCATGGAATAAAACCGGCTCGCCAACTATCTTAACAACGCTCAACGAGGGCGTTGATTGACAAGCCTTATGCCGATTGATAGATTAAGGAAATATTTAACCCTACAAAAACTAATTATGATTTATTTAAATATTGAGCCAGACCAACCCCGGCGTTGGTTTATTGCAACGCTATTCGCAATCCTGATTTTAAGCGCTGCGGGGACCGCCGCCTCCAACGAGCATTACCAGAAAGGCCTGAGCCTGAGCCAACAAGCGCTTTGGGCCGACGCCGCAAAGGAATTTGAAATCGCCGTCCGCGAAGAACCCGGCGCCCCCCTGAACTGGGCCAACCTGGGCGTCGCCTACGGCGGTATGGACCAACATAAAAAGGCCTTGCTGGCCTATGACAAGGCGCAGACCCTGGGTTACGACAACGTTTTTTTCCGTTTCAACCGAGGCGTTTCTTTCCTCCACCTCAATTTACTTGACGAGGCCGAAGATGAAATGAACAAGGCGCTGAAGCTGGACCCTCGATTTTCAAAAGCGACTTACAAACTGGGCCTGATTTACAACCGCCGCGGCGAGCACAAAAAGGCCGACGAACAGGTCGACAAACTTTATTATAAAAGCGGCAAACTGGCAAAGAAACTTTTCAGCGAAATTTCCCCGTCTTACAAAACGGCGGCCGTGGACCAGGGCGGAAAACTTACCGGCCGCGTCGCTCTCTCCGGCGAAAGACCCAAAGCGCGATCTTTCCATCTGATCCACGCTCCAAACATCGAGTTTTGTTCGCGCATCTCGGACGGCAGGGGACATCGCCTCCTTTTCGATTTTACCGTTTCGGAAAATAACGATTTAAAAGACGCCGTCGTCGTCATCCTGGGCGTCAGGAAGGGCAAGCCTTTCCCTCAGTCCGGAGCCATGCAAAGTTTCAATATCCGGCGGTGCCATTCAGACAAATACGTGATCGGCGTCAACCGCGGGGAGAATATTCTCCTGGAAAATTTTGATCCCATACGCCATGAAATTGCCACTTATGAATTTCAAAATCCCCGAGTTCGCCAAAAATCCAACAAGCCGATGTTGGCCAACTCCTCGCAGGTACGGTCCGCGTTTATCCATTCCGATACCCGCGAATTTTTAATCAAATGCAACCTCCACCCCTTTTTGCAAACCCGCGCGCTGGTGGTTGAAAATCCGTATTACGCCATCACCGACGCCCAGGGCAGGTTCAGCATCGACGGCGTTCCGCCCGGAACCTACGAGGTTATGGCATGGCATCCTTTCATTCCCGCTAAGAAAGGAACGGCGACCATAGCTTCCAATGGCGAAACGAAAATCGATTTTGAATTTGAATCCAAAGATATCCGCAGAAAATTGTATCAGGACGATCTGGAGGGTTACCGCTTCCAACCCTGGTTCGACAGTTTTGAAAAGTTTTACGGAGGCCCCAGAGTAGACGACAAAGTGGAAGTTTTACAAAAATTCTAGGCGCCGTCATTCAGAAATTAAAATCACCGTTCCCTGCATGCTTTCCTCGCGCTTCAAATCCGCTACGGCTTTTTGGGCCGATTCGTAATCTCCGAATTTCCCCATAAAGACCCGGTGAGACGGCTTCCCGTCGCCGGGAGACTCCGAGGTGGCCACAAAAGCCGAATAGCCTTTTTTCAATAAATAATGTTCCAGGTTTCCCGCTCCGGCAAGATCCTTAAATGAATCCACTTGCACCGTATAAATCCTTTTTTCCGCCGTCTGATGCTGGGCCGCAGAGGAAAGAGCTATTTTTTTCCCATCGCTTTTCTCCGCTCCTGCCGGGCGTTCCGCTTTGGAATTTCCCGGCGCCGCGGAATTTTTAATTTTTAATTCCACGATCGTTTCCATCTGTGGATCGTTTAAAACCTCAAAAAAAGTATACTTCTCCCTGGGCTGAGAGATAGGCTCCTCGTTCCTGGAATTTTTCCGCAGGAGGTTTTCCGGTTTTTTAACGGCTTGCTTTTTTATTATTTCGGATGAATTTTTGCCGCTGTTGAAAAACGAACGCGGTCCGTTCTCCCCTAAATAAAACCCCGCCGCCCCGACCGCCGCCAGCAACGAAAAAATCAAACTGATTTTGGAAAATCGTTTCAAAGCGGAAGGCTCGAAATAAAACCGCTACATCATGGAAAGGCAAGCGGGCCAATCAGGCCCGGTTGTTTTGGCCTACATTTTTTCCGGGGTCGACACGCCAAGCAGGCCCAATCCGCTACGAATCGTCGTGCGCAAACAATTCACCAGAAAAAGCCGCGCCAAGGTCAATTCCCTATCGTCGGTCACGATTCGGTGTTTATTGTAATAGCTATGAAACTGGCCGACAAGCTCCTGAAGGTAATGCGATACCCTGTGGACTTCCAACGCCTGAGCGCTTTTCTGGATCGTCTCCGGATACGCAAGAATCTTTTTGACGAGGTCCAACTCCTCGTTTTCTTTTATGAGGGACAATTCAATTTTAGAAACCTCCGGAAGGGCGAACCCCTGCTCCTCCGCCGTCCGGAAGATGCTGCAGATTCTGGCGTGGGCGTACTGAATGTAGAACACCGGGTTTTCGGGGGTCTCCTTTTTGGCCAGGTCCAAATCAAAATCCAGATGGCTGTCGCTGCTCCTCATTAAAAAGAAAAACCGCGTGGCGTCCACTCCCACTTCGCGCACCACTTCGTCCAGAGTGATGAATTCCCCGGAGCGGGTGGACATTGCAACCTTTTCGCCGCCTCTTTTCAAAGCCACGAACTGCACCAAAAGGGTATGGAAATTTTCCAGATCGAATCCCAGCGTTTCCACCACGGCCTGCATGCGGGCCACATAACCGTGGTGATCGGCTCCCCAGATATTTATGATCTTGTCAAACCCGCGCCTGATTTTATTTTGATGATAGGCGATGTCGGAGCAAAAGTACGTTCTCTCTCCCGATTTTTTGACAACCACCCGGTCCTTTTCATCGCTGAAGTCCGCGGTCTTGAGCCAAACGGCGCCGTCCTTTTCGTAAACGTAACCTTTGTCTTTTAACCCGTCAATGATACGACTCACCGAGTCGCCTTCATAAAGGCTCTGCTCCATGAACCAGGAGTCGAACTCAACATGAAACGCGCCAAGATGTTCTTTAATTCCGTTCAATATGAACCGCCCGGAAAATTCGCGAAAATACGGCAACACCTCCTCTTCCGCCTGATCCAGAAGCGAGTCGCCTTTTTCTTCCTGAACCGAACGGGCCACGTCTTTTATATATTCCCCCTGATAATGATCGTCGGGAAAGTCGATGTTTCTTCCATACAATTCCTGATAGCGCAACCAGGTGGAGCGTCCCAGCGTGTTCATCTGGTTGCCAACGTCGTTGACGTAATACTCCTTGAACACCTCGTACCCAGCTTTTTTTAACAGGGCGCCCAGCATATCGCCTACGGCGGCGCCTCTACCATGGCCGACGTGTAGCGGTCCGGTGGGGTTGGCGCTGACAAACTCCAGCAAAACTTTTTGATTCTGTCCAAGCGAGCTATCCCCGAAACTCAATCCCCTTTCCGCTACTTCGGGCAACCCCCGCAGGTAAAACGACGGGGCCATTTTCAAATTGATGAATCCCGGACCGGCGATCTCCACCCCGGCCAAATCACCCTCGGCGGTTTTTAAATGTCCGGCAATCGCCTCTGCTATTGTCCTGGGATTTTTCTTTTCAATTTTGGCCAGGACCATGGCGATGGTCGTGGAAAAATCCCCCATTTTTTTATCCTTGGGTTCTTCAACAACGATGTCGGGAAGGCCGTTCAAATTGAGTTCACCCGCTTCCCGGGCCTTTTCCAAAGCGTCGGCGATTAATTTCCGAATGGTTTGTTTCATATAATTTTTTTGTCCATGGCCGGTCGGGCCGAATGCAAGATTAATTAAAATAAAAAGGCGGGCGGCGTTGGGGGATATTTAGATAATTTATTTTTTTGAATAAATAGACTCTATTTCCGCTTCCATTTCCTTTTCCAACTTTTCCTTTTCATCCAAAAACACGGCCAACAGAATTTCCTTTTCGGCCTCCAGAGATTCGGGAGGAACGCGGTCGGCAAGTTTTTTGATTTTATGTTGAACGGAAACGTCTTTATCCGCGATTCTAGCTTTGTAATCCTGGCGGATTTCGGCGATTTTCTTCTTTTGTGAATCCGTTAAATTGCGGTTCGCCTTGGAAACGACGTCCTTGGTTCTTTCCAAACTCAATTCCCAGGCGCTTTTTAATTCTGACATTCCAGTCTCCTTAGATTAGCTTTCCATCGGGATTATAAACGTTTTTACCCGGATCGCTCAATTGTAAAAATAACGGAACCCTTTCCGATCAGGATTTTATTCGAGACCTCTGATAATCGGGTATTTTCGCTTTTGGCAACTCGCTGCCCTTATTAATAAGGGCAAGCTCACGGCCAGGATCAATTTTAGAAGCTCCCTATTGTTTTGAAAAACGGTCTTTGTTATTCTGAAGTTTATGAGCGCCCAACACGCAAACACGGATCCCCTGGCCGAACTTGAAAATTATCTGCGGTTTCTTAAAGATTCGGGATACACGGAAATCCCATTGGAAGAGGATTTATCATCCCTGTCCCGGAGCGGCCCCGGATCCCCCGCCCCTTCAAATCTGGCGGTTTCATCCCACCCAGTGGAGGATACCATGATAAAAGATCGTCGCGACGCGGACCCCGCCGGGCAATTGCAAATTGTCCGCGAGGAAATGGGGGACTGCACTCGATGCAAACTTTGCAAAGGGCGGACTCATATCGTGTTTGGATCGGGAAACCCCAAGGCCCGGCTCATGTTTGTGGGGGAAGGACCCGGAGCGGACGAGGACGAGCAGGGCCTCCCCTTTGTGGGACGGGCCGGGAAAAAGCTCACCGAAATCATTGAAAAAGGCATGGGGCTGAATCGCGAAAAGGACGTTTATATTTGCAATATCGTTAAATGTCGACCGCCGGGCAACCGCGACCCGGAAGCGAAAGAAATTGAAGCCTGCAAACCTTTTTTGCTAAAACAGATTGAGGCCGTTCGGCCCAAAGTAATCGTCGCGCTGGGCCGACCCGCCGCCAGCGTCTTGTTGGACCGCAAGGTCGCCATCACCAAAGAGCGGGGAACCTGGCACGAATTTCACGGGAGCAAATTGATCCTCACACTTCATCCCGCCTATTTGTTGCGGGCCTACACCCTCGAAAACCGGCAAGCCGTTTTCGACGACATGAAACAGGCGCTCATGGAATTGAACCAATGAATCAGGCCAAAGAAGCCCTCGACCGATTACAAAATAATATCGGCCGGGTCATCCTTGGAAAATCGGAAACCATCCGCTTGTCCGTTATCGCCCTGCTCGCTCAAGGACATCTTTTGATCGAGGACGTGCCCGGGGTGGGCAAAACTTCCCTGGCGCGCGCTCTGGCGCAGTCCTTGAACCTCGACTTCCGACGGATTCAGTTCACCAACGACATTCTGCCTTCGGACGTCACGGGAGTTTCCATCTTCAATCAGAAAGAAACGCGGTTCGAGTTCAAGCCCGGTCCCATTTTCGCCAACATTGTTTTAACGGACGAGATCAACCGCGCCACTCCGCGCACTCAAAGCGCCCTTCTGGAGGCGATGAACGAAAAACAGGTCACCGTGGACAACGCCACCTATCCCCTGGAAGATCCGTTCATGGTGATCGCCACTCAAAACCCCATCGAGAGCCACGGCGCCTACCCGCTTCCGGAATCGCAACTGGACCGGTTCATGATGTATGTTTCCATGGGTTATCCATCTTTGGAAGACGAAAAGCGATTATTGACCACTCATACCGTGGGCAACCGGGTCGATCAAATTTCACCGGTAATGGATAAAGGCCAGGTGATGGAACTGCAAAAGCAGGTGGAGGCGGTTCGAATGGAACCGATCATGGTGGATTATATTTTGAACATCATATCCGCTTCCAGAAATTCAAAATACCTGTCGCTTGGAGTGAGTCCGCGCGGCGGACTCATTTTCCAACACGCGGCGCGCGCCTGCGCCCTGGTCGACGGCAGGGATTTCGTTATCCCCGACGATATAAAAGAAATGTCCGGCCCCGTACTTTGCCACAGGGTGATTCCCGAGACCCGGCAAAGCGGGACCCAGCGGCGTTTCGGCGACTCTGCGGCCATCGTCAACGACATTGTCGAAAGCCTGGAAATCCCCGTCTGATCAACTTCCGGAAGGGGTCGCCTTGGAAAACAAACTCAATTACAAACCCGTCTTCACCTTCGACTATTACAATCGGAGCCTGGCGCTAACGCGCGAGGGGGCGGGTTTTATTATCCTGGTTTTCGGTATCGGGCTGGGAGCGATCAACACCGGAAACAATCTGCTCTATCTCATCCTCGCCATGTGCTGCAGTTTTATCGCGGTGTCCGGAACGCTCTCCGAATTGACCCTCAAGCAAATCCAGGCGAGCGCCGAAATCAGCAAGACCCTGTATTACGACGAGGCTTATCCATTACGTCTGAAAATTACCAACGAAAAAAAACGAGCGCCCTCTTTTTCTCTCAACTTTTCGCTACCGGGATCCACCGACCATCGCTACTTGGCCGACCGCAAGGCTTATTTGTTTCACCTGCCCGCCGGAAAAACCGTCGAGAAAAACCTTTTGCTGAAGGGAATCCGGCGCGGCCCGCTGGATATAGACGTGTGCCGGATAACCACCAGTTTTCCCTTCGGATTTTTCGTCAAAACCAGGGACGTTCCGATCCAAATCCATTCCATCGTCCTTCCCAAAATTGAAGACGTTGAACTCCCTCCAGCTTTCGGCGATTCCATCGAAGGCGAACACAACGTCCAGACCAGCGGCGACGAACTATTCTCCATTCGGGAGTTCCACCCCGGCGATCCGGTAAAGTCCATTCACTGGAAATCCACCGCCAGGACGGGAGTATTGAAGGTCAAGGAATTTTTAAGCGGCGGGAAGCGCAGTTACAATATATTTCTCAACTTGTACGACGCGGATACCGATCAAAGGACGTCGCAGGAAAAAATTGAAAAGCGTATCTCGGAGGCCGCCTCGTTGGTTTATCATCTGATAAAACGCGGCGACGAAGCGGCGTTAAAAACTCCCGATTATCAATCCGCCAGCGACAATTCGGAAGCGCATCTCGAAGAGTTGCTTCGACGTCTGGCATTGATTGGATATGAAAAATCCGCCTCCCCGGAGGTTTCGGCCTCCCGGTTTGAACTCGAGCGGATAGAGAAATGAGCGGGCGGCGAACCATGGTCGGCGTATTGGGTTCAGGATCCAATGCGTTCCCGCACCTAAGCTTTCCATTAGGAAAATGGCTTGCGGCGCGCGGCTACGATCTGATAAACGGCGGAGGCGGCGGGGTGATGGCGGAAACCGCCCGGGGCTTTGCTTCCGTAATCGACCGCACGGGTTTTGTTCTCGGAATTCTCCCCTCGCAAAATCCCTGCGACGAACCGGCGCTAAGACGCGATTACCGTGCGCCTTCCAATTACCCCAACCCCTACGTTGATTTTTGCATTCGCACCCACCTCAACTTGTCCGGCGAGCGAGGAATGGACCCGGCCAGCCGAAACCACATCATCGTTCTTACGGCGGACATATTGATCGCCCTGCCGGGAAGCGCGGGAACGCGATCGGAAATAAAGCTCGCGTTGGATTATGGAAAACCTCTGGGCATTCTCAACGTGGACGGGGCGTGGAACGAGTTTTCATCGTCAAACGCGACAATGGCAAATTCTCTGGAAGGGATTTTTGAATTCGTGCAGGCGCATACGAAAAATTAAACCGCGACCGCTAGTTGCTGAAAAACTCTCAAAATCGTCATTGCGAGCGGAGCGAAGCGCTCCAGGAAGCTGGATCGCCGCGCCGCCACAGGGCGGCTCGCGATGACATTCAGAGTGAAGGACTCAGGATGACATGCAAAATAGTTTTTCAGCGCCCTGCTACCGTTTCAAAATGCTCTGAGAAAAATATTTGGCGGGAATCTCGGCGTCAAATTCGATTGAATCGTATTCGTAAGTGGTCTTGGTATTTTCCTTCAACAGATCGCGGAAGATCATTTTCTTGGGGAACAATCGGTCGCCGGTTGGCCGGTAATCCTTGAAATGTACGTTCTTTAACAGTTTGCCGCTTTTGGCGTACATTTCCTCCATCAACACAGTTTTCTTTTCGGGATCGATCCAAAGTTTCCGGCTCTGGTAGGTCGTGGTTTTATCGTTAGCGGTCAACAACAACACCACACAGGGCACGCCCTCGAACTCCTCGAATTTTTCAACAGAGGATTTATAGTTCCGGCTCAGCATTTTGTCCTCCATCATATCCTCGTAGGACAAATCGCTTCCCATCATGGATTGCCTCAGCATGTGACCGGCGATTAAAATTTTTCGGTCGGTGCGGGGAGTGTACATCCAGAGCTTGGAGCGGGCTTTAAGCATTTTGACGCCGCGCTCCCTGGGCGGGTTGAGATAAACGCTATAGGAACGCTCCACGCCCTCCATCCAGGTTTGCATCTGTAAAGTTCTTTCCCGCCGGCCATTGTCGACAATCAGGCGACCTTCGATAATTTTTGTCTGCGACCACAAATTATCGTCCACGCGCCGCAACAATTCATCCGGGTCGATATCCTGCGCGAATGCGCCCTGCCCAAATGCGCCTAAAAGAACCAGGGCAAAAATCGCGAAGAAACTTTTAACTTCTCCGCTGGTTGAGCGAGGGTTGGAAAATTTCATTGAGTCCTCTACGCTTCCAGTTCACGAAATAATTCGGCTGTGGATCTTTGGTATATGGCGACTCCCGCAGCCAGGGTTCCCAAAACCGAGGCGGCAAGGCCTGGAACGATCCCATAAAGAAAACCCACCAGAGAAAGGCGTCCCCGCATTACGTCGCTGAACATCATTCCCGTTTGCACGAAAGCGTCTCCCATGTTCACCCCCACTTCCTGAAGGTAGTAGACGAAGCCGCCTCCTAGCAAAGAACCCGCCAGACAACCCAACGTTGCGATGGCCAGAGATTCGATCATCAGGCTCCTCAATAATTGCCCGTGCGTTTCGCCCAGAGCCAGCCGAAGTCCAATTTCTCCATAGCGGTGAATGCCGTTCAACAATCCCGCGTTCCACAGAACCAGCGACATGATGAAAGTAAATATGGCAACGAGGACCTTTCGCACCATTAAAAAGGTTTGGGAAATCTGACCCATATTTCTTTGATCCAACACCGACAATAAAATCGGAAAATCGTCTTCAACCCAATCGCCGGGCGGCGCCTGCCTCCATTTCGTCAGCTTCGCTTGCAGATCGTTCCGAATTTTATCGTAGTCGAAAATCGATATTCTTGACGGTAGAAAACCGAGCCAGTCGGTGACCATGTCTTCCATATAAAACGTAGTTTGCGCGTCCTCGATATCTATCAGGGCCATTTTTTTATCCATGGCAGCCACGCCAAACTTCACAAACCCCACCACTTGATAATTATCCGCGGCAAACCCGCCGTCGAAGGATTGTCCCAGCAGGGTTACCTTGCCGTCGATTTCCAATCCCAAAGATTCCGCCAGCAGGTAGCCCGCCAACATTTCATGGGATCGCCGGGGCAATCGGCCTTTAATCAGGGAGGATTCCAGGCCGAGGCGTTTTATTTCGGAACCGCTTTCAGACAAAAGATCCAAACCCATACCCGTGACCGGAGTTTGGCTTCGGGTTTCTCCCCGTTCATTGGGGACGTCCATAAGAGCCGCCCAACGGATTCGCGACGTCCATTGAATTTCAGGATCGGAATTTTGCGTCAGCCAGGTTTTGGTTTCTTTCTCCGAAGCCAATGCGCGGTCGAGAGGATTTAAATGCTCTTCCTCATAGAAAGGTTTATTGACCAGCCGTAGATGACCCGTGTCCAGCTTGGCGGTCATATCCACCATGCTCATAAAAATGCCTTCGATGAATCCGAGGAGAGTGATCATCAACATCACCCCGACCGTCGTTACCAGCCACGGAAAGAGAAACCGGGTGCGGTCGCGCACGATCCCCATGATCAGCCAACGTATCATTGAATGGCTTTCCCGCGCAAAGCCAGGGCGGGATCGAGGCGGGATATTTTTCTGACGGGAAGCCAGGCGATAAAAACCATGATCCCCACTATAACGCACAGCGAGGCGGCGACTTCCCTGGGCCGGACGTCTAACCGGATGCTCTCGTAAACCGGAATGGTGGATTCCTTAAGGTGAGAGATATCCAACCCGGTCTGCTGAAACCACATAAACAGGGGAACGCCAATGACAAAAGCGGCAAGAACCGCTCCCAGAGAGGCCAGCCCTCCCTCCAGAACAAAAAGTTTTTCGATCCTGGCGGCGTTCATGCCCAGCGCCATCAGGGTTCCGATCTCTTTTTGCCTTTTAAAAACGTTCAGTATCTGGGTGTTGAATACGCTGGTTCCCGCCAGAAACATCAGGATGCACCACAGAATGAAGGCGTTCCTTCGGTCGTGCTTTAGAAGGGTCAGCAAATCGGCCATGAGTTCATCCACGCTCCTGAATTCCATTTCCGCAACAGATCCCAGATGATCGCGCACGGCCACCCAACTGACCTCCCCCGGCCGGGACGTGATTTGCCTCAAATGGTCCAGCCGCATCCAGATGATCCCCTCGTCGATTCTGGGATTGAGAAAATCGGCTACGTCGACCACCTCGGCGTCCAGCGCGTCGACGGCGCCAAACCCATCCCGCCACTTTAATATGACGGAGTCGCCCTTTTTAAGTTTCGCCTTGCGGGCCATTTTTAATCCGATCACAACGGGAATGACGTCGGAGACTTTTGACGGTTTTGATTTCAGGCCCTGCAAAGGCAGGGTCAAAAGTTCCTGGTCGATTTCGACGCCGCGCAATTGAACGGGATAGAGCCTGTTGTTTGGGAAAATTTGCCCCTGAAGAACCAGAATCTCCGCCTTGTCCGATGGAGGCAGACGTTTCAAGGAAACGGGCGCGGGTTGAGTCGAGTCCTCCCACTGGGTGGGATCCAACAAGTCGAACCCAGGGACGACATAATGTCCGCCCGCCGCGTCGGTATTGACCATATTGCGGGTTCCTTGCTTCTGAAATCCGTTGAGCAGGGATAAATTAAAAACCACTGCGATCATGGTGGTCGCAGTGATCAATACATTCAAAAAAGCGCGCAAACCTTGCCGGAGAAAATTTTTAAGGGCGACCTGAAAGATCAAAGGCGGGATCCAAATAAGAGTAAAGGCGGGCGGGGAATTGACTCCCCGCCCGAAATTTTTAATTATCGATTTAGCTCACTCGGTGGTCCTAAAGGATTTCACGAAAAATGAAACCAAATCCCTGATCGACAACATGCCGACAATTTTATCTTCTTCCGTGACAGCCAAATGCCGAATTTTATTTTTCCGCATGAACTCGTTGGCTTCCTCGACCGGCAAATAACGATCCATGCTTTTAACCGGAGAGGTCATCATTTCCGCCACCAACATCTCTTCGGGACTCTTCCCAACGGCGACGCATTTTCGAGTGATATCGGTTTCGGTGATGATGCCGATATAATCATCCAGGCTCTTCACCAGAAGAGACCCGACATTTTGGGCCTGCATGTATTGAGCGGCCTCCTGAACTGAAGACTCGGACTCAACAGACAAGGGGGGTGCGCTCATATAATCGCCGACGTCGTCCATTTTCCTTCTCCTTCAAATTGAAGTTAAAATCAATTTTCAACTCGGCTACATTATATATTTTGTAGAAGGCAAAGGAATCAAAATTTGAACTGTGGCGATCATTTTACGAAATTTATTTTTTTGCCCTGTCCCACACAATACTGCCGTCCTCCAGGCGAATCTCCCGTTTTATATAACGCGTGACCTTTTCATCATGAGTTGAAAAAATAAAAGCGGCGTCGTATTTTTTATTGAGGTTCAGCATCAACTCAAGAATGTTGTAGGAGTTTTCGGCGTCCAGGTTGGCGGTCGGTTCGTCCGCCAATATCAATTTGGGCCGTTTGACCAAAGCCCGGGCGATAGCGGCCCTTTGACACTGCCCCCCGGAAAGCTCGTGCGGCTTTTTATGGGCCTCCGGTCCAAGCCCTACCTGATCGACCAGGGCCATGATCCTGTCGCGAACCTCCAACTCCTTTTCGCCGTTTAAAAGCAGGGGAAACAGGACGTTTTCATAAACGGAGTGAACCGGCAGTAGATTGTGGGATTGGAAAACAAATCCAAAATACTTCCTGCGCAGGGCAGAAAGCTCATCGCGGGACCTATCGGAAAATTTGATTCCATCCAGAATGATTTCTCCAGACGTTGGCCGGTCCAAACCGCCGATGAGATTCAACAGCGTGGTCTTTCCCGATCCAGACGGTCCGACAAAAGCCATGAACTCGCCCTCCTCGACATTTAGACTGACGTCCTGAAGAGCGCGGAATTCCTGCTCGCCGACCTGATAAATTTTCCCTACGCTTTTAAGTTCCAGCATGGACCTGCAACGCCAAATGATTTAAATATAATAAATCAGGGTAAGACCTATTGAGGATTCTGTGCCATTAAAAACCGGTCCCTTGCGGAAAAGGCGGCTTGGCGAGTCGCTCCCATTCACGTTCCCGCCCCAATGGCCGTTCAAATAGAGGTAGGTTTGCTTCCTCAGAAAATATTCGATTTGCGGGGCAATTTGAAATCCGCCGTCGCGAAGATCGAAAAAACCAAACAGCCTCCAAACCAAGTCCACCCCGAAGGGTTGATCCATCATAACTCCGACCTGGTGAAGGGTTGTATCGTCAAGAGGGATTAAAGGATCAGGATTGTTTTTGGCCGATAAAAAATATTCAACCAAAACATGCAAACCTTCGCCCACGTTCAGAGTGTAATCGGCGCCCCAAACGGAATCAAAGCGCAGGTTATCTTCAAAGCTCTCAACGCCGAAGTCGAAGCGCGCTTCGTTCCAGTACCCAATCCCATACTCCCCTTTAAGGTGGTAGCCCAATTGGAAAAGCTCCCGGTCGAACTCCGGTAGAAACTCCAGGTCCGTCTCCGGGTGGTACTGAAAAACCAGGCCGGTTTCCACTCCGCTCACTTGCGACTCAATTCTTCCCCCGGCAACGACGCGGCTGTCCTTATCGGCGGAAACCAACCAACTGTCGATAAACGTATCGGGACTCAGAAAAACAGTCGTCCGGAGACCGTCCACTCCGCGCGTCAACGGAACCACGCCGGAAATATTACGGTTGTCGAAAAATCCCAGCGGTCGGAACAAAGCCCCGGCGCCAAAAAGAATGGCCTGCCGTCCGCCCCGGATTTTTACCGTTTCGTTTCCCGCCCTCAACCAGGCCCGGAAAAATTCAGATTCAAAGTCGTCGCTAAAACCCGCCTGCTCTCTGGGTCCTCCCGTGATGCGGTTGTCGCCTTTCAACTCATAATCCAGACTCCATTTGTCTTTACGAAAAACATTGCCCACCACTCCCAGGCGCAATTCCAGGTCCCGGTCGACGGCGTCAAAACCGTCGGGAGACTCAAAAATATATTGCGCGCCGGCGCGCGCCCACCCTTCAAAAGAATAATCGAAAGCTCCGCACGCTGGCGGAAGAGCCAATCCTACAAAAAAAATAAAAACCAGAACTTTCATTTTATGGGGGGGGATTCCTGCGGCGTAGAAAATGAAAAAGGATTGCATGCCGCTGGGGACAGGGAGCGACTTTAACCCGAGGTTTTCTAAATTCAGACTCAAATATCTTTCCAGGTTTCCTCAATGATTTTCCAGTTCCCGCCCTCGTTTTTCCATATCAGGGTTTTTTCCCCAAGATCAAAAAACTGGTTGGAAGAATACTTTTGCATGAAAGTCATTTTTACCCGGTCGTCGCCCTTCAAAATTTTAATGTCTTCAAACTCCAAACTGATGTCGTTATTTTTCATCAACGCCTGGATTCTGGATTCTTTCCACTCTTCCAGGGTTTCTCCATCATGTTGAAAATCGTCAGAATAAAAATCCAGGTAGGCGTAAACGCTTTTCTCCTGCCAGGCTTTTTTCCAGGACAGGAAAAGGGAAACCACAGTATCCACCGATTCGTTGAGCGGACGAAATTTAAATTCATCGTCCGTCGCCGCTCCGTCTTGAGGGCGCTTGACGGCTTTAAGGTTTCGCGTCTCTCCCTGTTTTGGCGCTGGCGAGGGAGGGTTGGGTCGCCTAAAACTTGATTTGACGACCAGAGCGTGGATGTTTTCCTTTTTGAGCAACATGGATTCCATATTGCGGGCTTTTTGTTTGGAGGGGAAAGGTCCCATCATCACCTTAAACCAGTCGTTCCTCTTATGCGGCGTTTTAAGACGAAGGCGATATCCCTTTTCCTCAAGCTTGCTCATGAAGTTTTCCGCATTGGATTTTTTTTTGAACGCGCTCAGTTGGACAAAATAGGCGGACTCCCGCAACGCTGGTTTTTCCTCCGCCTGGGCGACGGAAAAATTTTGACCGAAACCAAAGGCAACGGCCGCGAGCCAAATCAGCGCTTTCGTCGTCGGCCTCGTTTTTAAACCTGCCGACATAAAATGTTTAACCGCCAAATCATTCAAGATTGGAAACCTGGAGACGCTGTTAAAGCAATTTCGAAAGATAGGGTATCAGTTGATCGGAGCCTACCGATGGAACCCGCGCGCTAATGACCCCATCCTTATCGATGATCACGACCGTAGGCATGTCGCGTTGAATGTAGGATTTATTTACCGACATGTCCGGATCGATATAATAGGGAAAATGGATCGGATTGGGAAATTTATCGAGATAATCCTGAACGGCCTTTTTAGAATCGCCGTTGGTATTTATCCCGACAATCGCCAGTTTATCTTCGCCGATGGCTTTGCGGACCTTGTCG
Source organism: Nitrospinaceae bacterium (assembly GCA_029261575.1). Taxonomy (GTDB): domain Bacteria; phylum Nitrospinota; class Nitrospinia; order Nitrospinales; family JACRGP01; genus JAJDBB01. The sequence goes on from JAJDBD010000049.1 coordinate 62,541, forward strand.
AATTCCATCGCTTGATTCATGCAAGGGACGCAGATGTGAAACATTCCCAACAAAACGACCTTTCCCTTCAGGGAAGAGAGCGTTAATTTTTTTCCATCCAGCGAAGTCACGGTAAAATCCGGAGCAGGGACGCCCTTTTGGGGTGCCTCTGCTTGCCCGATGGCGGGGCACAACCAAAACGCCATCGCCAAAATTATAATTGTCTTTCGCATACGAACCTCTTTTGGGGAATAAAAGCCCGGTTAATAAGGTCTATTGTAAAACTTTTTTATCAGTTTAAAGGAGGACGGTTTAATTGGGAAGGCAATTATTGAAAACAAAATATAACTTCCCATCGAATTGGTTTCTAAAAAAATCAAAAGACCGTCTCATAAAAATGCAAACAAGTTTTCGCCCGTTTTGGCGATTTAGACCAAGAGAGTCCGCTTGACTTAGCGATCCATTTATATAAAATAAACACCAAGCAGAACGTTTTATGGGTGGTGGTTATGCGTTGTCAACGAGCGGCTTGTAATCCTCATCAATCCATCGAAAGGACTCTTGATTTCGCATAAATTTCCTTTAAAAAAACCGCGAGAAGTCGTCTTATCCAGCAACCCGCATATCAGGCGCCCGGGCAAGGGGCCAAATTTTGGGAGAATAAAGTAATGAAAAATCTTACCGCTATATTTCTTATTCTGCCGACGGTTCTCTTAACCTTTTCGACGCCTGTTCTTAGTTACCAGGAAATCGACGTCATGAACGGCGGAACTCTAAAGGGTAAAACCCGTCTTGTTGGAGAGGTTCCAGGCCCTCGCGTCTACCATCTCGTATTATTCCCTAATATGGACATGTGCGCCGAGGTCAAGAAAGACGACGAGGTGTCCACCGACCTGGATAATATGAACCGTCTTTTAAACGATTTTGTTGTGAGTCCGAGCGGAGCGTTTAAAGACGTGGTGATCACGCTGGAGCATGTCGAGGCGGGCAAACCTTTTGACAATCGCCCCGTGGATTTTCTCGCGGAAAACTGTACCTTCTACCCCTACGTCAATGTGGTGAGGCAGGGAGCGAAGTTCACCGTGGACAATCAGGACGCAGTCATGCACAACAGCCAGGTTTATCAAAGCGAACGCGGCAAAATCATACTCAACATCCCAATTCCCGCCGAAGACGTTTCCAGCGGAGAGATTAGATACCAAAAGGATTATCGCCTGATGCAGATGATTTGCGGCATGCACGAGTTCATGCAAACCTGGGGATACCGGATTCAAAATCCCTATTACTCCATCACCAAAAACGACGGCGTTTTCAAAATAGACAACATCCCCCCTGGGGAATATGTCGTCAACGCCTGGCATAATTTGATGAAATCCCAATCTAAAAAAGTCACCATTTCGGAAAACTCCGTCGTCGAAATAGATTTTGAATTTAACGGCGACAAGGTGCTCCGCCCAAATTACGAAACCATCAAATCAGGAAGAATAAAAAAGGACGCCAAGCCGCATAAACGCAATCCAAATAAATTCTGATGGCCCGATTGTTCCGCTTCAGCAACCGCCCGCAACGGATGTTTATTGAGACAGCCTGTACTTTATTAGGCGCCGCGTTCTTTCTATTATCCGGAAGCGCCCTCCCCGCCCTCGCGTTTAATCCGGACCCAAAGGACGCGCCAAAATCTATCGTGGTAAAAGGCAAAACGGTGGATTTGACGTCCTTGAAAAATCCCTACCAAAAAGGTTCCTCCAAATATCCAGAGCATCTTGAAGAAGGCGCGGAAGTCTATTTTAGAAACTGCTACCTATGCCATGGGGATTTGCTGGATGGCAAGGGCGTTTTTGGCGACCGTTTTTTTCCGCCTCCCGCAAATTTTCGGCATCCTGCCAACGGCGTCATATACAAGCCCCAGGCCTATGCCTACTGGAGGATCATGAAAGGCGGCGCGGGCCTTCCAGAAAAATTGAACCCCTGGGATTCCGCCATGCCCGCCTGGGAAGACCAACTGACCGAAACCGAAGTCTGGGAAGTCATCGCTTTCATTTATGAAACCGCAAAAGAAATCTGGGTGGAAGAACCTGAAACAAAAACCAAACCCAGCGTCGAAAGAGGACGGGAAGTTTACCAGAACCATTGCGCGGCTTGCCACGGCGCCACGGGAAAAGGGGACGGGGTCGCGGCGCCTTATTCCAGCCCCAAACCCAGGAACCTGACCAAAGGACAATACAAACTGCGCACCACGCGCTACGGAAAAATCCCCACCGACGAGGATATATTCAAAATAATCACCCTAGGTTTGAATGGAACCGCCATGCCGGGGTGGAAACATTTACCCGAATCCGACCGCTGGAGCCTGGTCGCCTATCTCAAAACCCTGGCGAAAAAATTTGAAAAATTTAAAAAGCGCGGGAAAAAATTAGAAATTATATCGGTTCCGAAGCCGCCAGCCAAAATAACTGTGGAAAGCATTGAACGCGGCAAAAAACATTTCATGGTCAATTGTTCCGGATGCCATGGAGTGAAAGGCCGCGGAGACGGCAATAAAACTCTAAAAATAGTCGACATTGAAACCGACGCCCTGTGGCCGAGAAACCTGAGCAAATCCTGGACTTTTAAACGCGGCGCTTCGAGAGAAGACCTGTTCCTCACTTTGAGAACTGGACTTTACGGTTCCGCCATGCCCAGATTTTCAAACAAACTCCTCAAGGACGAAGAGCTTTGGGACCTTATCCATTTCGTGCAAACCCTTTCTCCCGGCGAAAAACCCAAAGTCACAAAACAAATTTCCGTCAAAAAAGTAAGCGGCGCAATCCCCATCGATCCCACCGACGACTTTTGGAAAAACGTCGCCGCGCATTTAATACCCCTGGGCGGGCAAATTATAAAAAACGAAAAACTTTATTTTTCCACCACCGACAGTTTAAATATTAAAGCCGTTCACAACGGCGACGAGATCGCTTTTCAAATCATTTGGGACGACCCGGATTTTGATCCGGTATTGCAAAAAACCGACAGCGTGAAAAGATCGCCCCCGCCCCCCATTCCGGATTTTTTAATCGGCCAGGTGGAGCCAGAAGAACAGAGGGAAATTCCCGCGGTTCCCCAGGAGTTCCCCGATGCCGTCGCCCTGCAATTTCCCGTTCCCGACCCGGCCAAAAGCGGCAAGCCATATTTCCTTAACGGACAAGACGATAGACCCGTGAACCTGTGGAAATGGGAATCGCACCCCAATAAAGTTAAAAAACTAAAAGCCCAGGGACTTGATGTTTTAGAATTGGTAAAAGACGCCCTGGTGGAATCCAAAGCGCTTTACGAATACGGACAATACCGGGTGACGCTGAAAAGGAAAATGACCTCCAAAAACGCGGGGGATACGCAGTTTAAATCGGGTAATAAAACCGTCCCCATCGGGTTCAACGTTTGGAACGGAACGGCGGGAGAAACGGGAACCAAAATGACCGTTTCCAGTTGGTTCGATTTGGCGTTGGATTAACCAGCGTGCCGCTGGACCCAGTAGGCTTAGCTTAGCGGCTGGCCTGAAAACTACAGGGGCGTTCTTTATTTTCCGGCGGTTGATTCTTCCTTCAAAGGTATTTTCAAACTTTCAAGAAACGCCAAGACGTCTCGAATTTCCTGATCGCTCAAACGATCCTTGAAATCCTTCGGCATCAGGGAATCCTCTTCAATTTCAATTTTCTCGATATCTTTTTTATCTATTTTTTTAGCGCTCCCCTCGCCGTCCACGATTTCCACAAACTCGTCGCTTTCCTTTTTTTTGATTCCTTTAACAACCTCGCCAGTCTTGGTTACAACCACCGACGAATTAAACCCGACCGTGATCACCGAATTGGGTTCTATAATGGATTCCAATAAAAAATGAGGCGTCCGACTGCTTCCCACAAAACTCAGGTTGGGACCCACCCCCCCGCCCTTCCCCTGAACCGTATGGCATTTCGCGCATCCGGCCTTGCCTTTGGCGTCGAAGAACAAGGCCTCGCCGTTTTGAGCGTTCCCTTTCCCCTCCAAAAAAATCTTAAGTTCTTCCCATTCTTCGAGCGGGTCTTCAGACTCCCCTTTGAGAATGGACAAAAAGAAAGCGATCGCCGCCGCCTCTTTCTCGTTCAACCCCAAATTAGGCATCTTGGTATTGGGCTTGACCCTTTGGGGATCGTGCACCCAGATATACAACCACTCTGGATTGTATAAATAACCCGCCCGGCTCAAATCCGGCCCGACCTTCCCTCCTTCGTCGTCGACCGAATGACAGGCGAAGCAACTCTTTTTCTTAAAAAACAAATGCTCGCCAAGCTGAATCAAAGCGTTCCGGCTTTTCTCATCGCGATACAGTTCTAAAATTCGATCCCTGTCGAGAGTGGTGACCGGTTCAATGGTGGGTCGATTCTCCTCGGCCTCGGGGGGAAGTTCTACCTTGTTATTGTCGTCCCCGGCAAGTTTTCGAACATAAGCCACCAGAGACCAGATTTGCCGTTCGGAAAAAGTAAAACCAAATACCGGCATCAAATGGGATTTTCTTACCCCCACCCCGCCAAATTTAATAACGCGAAAAATCTGCCTATTGTCTTTTTTCCGGATGAAATTGATATCGGATAATTCCGCCGGCTCCTTGTCCAAAAACTCCGCGTTAAAGCCGTCCCCGCCGCCTTCCTTTCCATGGCAATGAATGCAATAGTGGCGGTACAAAACCTCGCCCTTTTTCCAAAGGGGCGTCGCTCCAGATTCGCTTTCAATCCCTGCGGGAGCGCCGGCAAACGCCGAACTCGCGAAATTTAAAACGCCCAAAAGGATACAAAGTAAAAACAGCGAGTTTTTCACTAATTTATTTTTCATGCCATTGGTTGGAAAAAATTTCAGCTAATTTACCATCAATAATTTTTTGAATCAAAATATAAAATCGGGCGCCATTAATCACGGGAAAAAAAAGGGGGACCCCAAAATGGAGTCCCCCTGGATAAAACAAACCGCTACGAAAGTTTACCGATTCATCGACAGTTTATCGTCGTTGTCGATGGAAGCGGTGGAACCGCCCTTCCCGCCTTTACCACTCAGCGGAAGGATGGAGCGCTCGCCTTTCGGATACACTTTCAAATAACCCCACTGGCCGGCCTGCTGATACGGGGTCCGCGCGTTCAACCACAGATACGTACCCGGCGTTCCATACGTCCCGCCGGCGTTAAAGTACGCCTGGATATACTCGTTGCCGCCAAACTCCTCGACGTCGATCATATCCGAGTTCTCCTGGTTGATGTGCCGACGCCACTGATGGCCGTCCACGTTGAACATCTGGTTCTGCTCGTTGTGCGCGCCGAACACGTTGATCATCACGCGGTCGCCGGTATGAGCTTTCAACACCGGAGTCGCAGGATCCGAATCCGCAGCCACGCAAGGTGTGAACATATTACCCAGTTCACAACCCGCGTCCTCGCGGTACAACCACGGTTCCAACCGGTAGTTCACGCCCGTCAATCCCGCAACGTTCTGCAGGTAAGGCATGAAAGACGTGCCCAGGATGTTGTCCTCGTCCTGAAAGTACAACGCGAAATCGCGGTAGTTGTCGATGTGCGCGTTCTCAGGATGAGACTTGTCCACGATCACGTCCGCTTTCCAGGAATTGCCCAGGCTGATGTCCTTGCCCGTTTCCGGATCGCGGTACACCGATCCGCGGGGACCGATGATGATCGCGCCGAACATGCCGTCGCGAACGTTCGTCGTCAGGTTGCCGAAATCCCAGATCAACGCCGCATTCTGCTTGTAATCAGGATGCGCGTAGAACGTATAGGTCTTCGACTTGCCGGGAGCCACCGTCTGGTCGCCCGGGTTGTTCCCGACGTTGATTCCCTGAGACGACTTGGGATCGAACGCTATATTGTTCACGTGAATCGAAGCGTTGCCTTTTTTCAACTTATTGGCAAGTTTCACTTTCACGCAATCGCCGATGTTGGCGCGCAGGGTCAAGGGATGCGGCATGACGTTGTCGTCCGCAACCTTGGTCAGCTCGCCTTCTAACGCGAAGATCTTGCCGTTGGCGTTGGAAACCAACAGCTTCCGTTCGAAATCCACCTCGATGAAACCGTCTTCCACGTTCGGGTTGAAGGTCAAAGCCTTGTCGATGGCCGCCACGCTGAAGCTCTTCATCGGCGCGCCCTTCGGACAAACGCTCTTGTTGGAAGCGGGAATCTTTTCGAAACCCGGCAAAACTTTCAGGCTCTTCTGCAACTTGTCATGAACCCGGATAATACCCCAGGAGCCTTCAGATAGATGCGAGGTGCGACCGTCGTAATACAGGTAGTCGCCCGCCATCTGCTGGTAGCCGCCGGCGGTGGTCGCCAGGTCGTAACGTTCCGCAATACCGACATGCAAGGCATTGGTAACGCGGGAATCCCGGTCGTAACGTTCGGGACGAAACCCGTGACCGGAGGTCACAAAGGTATGCGTCTCGTTCATCATGCCGTGTAGAACGCGGAACACAATGGTATCGCCCAGATAAGCGCGAATCATTGGCGTGTCCGGATCACGATGCGTCTTACTGCTAAACATCTTCGAAGCGTCCGGGTTGGCCTTCAAGCGAGCCGTCAGGGACGCCGCGCGGAAGTTGAACCCGCCGCCCGTGGTGTGCGTGCCGCCGTTCAACATCGGAAACGCAACCTCGAGCATGTCGCTGGGCATCTGGAACGAAATCGACTGTCCAGCGGCGATGGCGTTCTTCCGGCTCATTCCCGGAGGATTGCCTTCGGTAACCAACTGCGCCGTGTGCGGAACCGTGTCGTGCAACTGCACCACGATCTCGCGGAAACTGCCATTCCGGCCAAAAGCGATCGGCTCGGTGCCATGAATATCCGCCACCGGGCCGCTACGAATTTCCTTCCCGGTTTTGGGATCATGATAGGTCGATCCCCAAGGCTCGACGATGGTCGAACCGATACCGCCGTGCGGCCAGGTCGTAGCGCCGAAGGCGTGATCGTGCCAGAACACCAAGCCCATATCGACGTCCACCCACCAGCGATAGCGAACGTATTCCGTGCTCGCAATCTCGCCCTTCGCATGACTGTGCGTCAGACCTTCGGTGAAAGTGACTTTATATACGCCGTCTTTGGCCTTGGTCGCCGGAGGATCCATTTTCGCAATCCAACGCGCGTCGTGCTTGTTGGGAACTTCGATTCCAACAATGATATCCGCGCCTTCGTGAAACGGAGTCGCGTGGTCGGCCATTTTAATGGTCACCGTCTTGTCGCCTGCCTTCGCGGCTTTCACCAGCTTGGCGTTCATCGGAACCGGCATACCCACATGATGGCCGTCCTTCATCTTCTTATCGAACTGCCTGTAAGACCTCATGGACTGGTCGTAGGAAAATCCAGAGATAACCCCGTCCGAAGCCTGATTGTCAAACTGAAAGAAATGCGGATGGATGTTCAACTTCGACATTTGAAAGTTGGTGAAGTCGTCGTCGTTCCATTCGCTGGTCAAAAGAAGGTCCACGCAATCGTAAACGTTGGCCCGGATGACCAAGGGGATGGCCTTTTTAGGATCGGCCTTAACCTCTGCCATCTGCTCATCGATCACGTAAATCAAACCGTATTTGTCGATGATAGGAGGCGTGTCTCCATACGCGCCGGAAAGCTCGATCGGCGTGTTGATGAAGGTCAGGTTGTACTGCTTGCGACCGGCGCCTTCGGGACAAAGACTCCAACGTCCCTGCTCGCCAGGTTTCGCCGGAGACGAGGTCTCCATGTTGGCCGGAGTTTTATTACTTCCAGACTCCGTGACCAACTGGCCGTTGTCCTTGGCAATATGAAACGGCTCCAGCCAGGGAGCGCCGCCGTGATGACGCGCAAACGGAACCCGCTTGCCAAAATGCGGGGTCAGGTGCGGCCACGCCAGCTTACCCGTGAGCGGGCTGAACTGGATCGGATGACGCTTGCCGGGATGCGGCGACTTGTACTTCGCCATCGGATACGTCGCCTCGCGCTCGGACAACGCCTGGGTTCCTTTCCAGGCATAATCCCACACGGTTCCGTCGTAGGACAGAACCTGTCCCTTCTCGTCGTCCGTATGACCGGGCTGGCCCTGAGGCGGCAACATGTACTTGACCCAATCCTTGATATTTACAACGGGAGCTTTCTTACTCCAGTCGCTGTTGCCTTTGCTTACAACCTTGAACTTCTGTCCAAACCAGTCCATCGTTTTGCCAACCAGTTTGTCGGACGTCGTTCCTTTGGGAATCCGTCCTGCGCGGTCCGGCAACTCCGCCAACGGCGGCATTATGTCGGTACTGCCAAACGGATAGTTCCCGTCCTGAAGCGTGTTGTACACGCGCCAGTAACCCCACATGCCCGCAACATAATGATGCGCCACGTGACAATGGAACAGAAAGTCGCCCGCCAGACGCTGACAAAGACCGGAGCCGCATTCCGTCTCCAGGTCCAGAGCTTCCGAGGGACCGATAACTTCAACGTCCACACGGTCCGTCGTGGTGCGAACCACCGGATACTTCACCGGTCCGTTCCACGCCGCCGTGATCAGATTCTGAATCTGCGGCTCGCGCTTCGGAGAACGCGTCCAGCGAATCGTTCCGCCATGCGGATGATGGCTGTGAAACACTTCGCCGCCGCCGTGAATCAAGCGGTACTTCGCCGGATCGCCCAGGTAAGACCGGGGAATCGTGGTCGGAGCGTCCGCAAAGGTGTAAGAACTATAGGAAAGCGATTCGTCTTCGTAGTGAAACATTTTTTCCTGAACCGCCAGGTTGTTGATGCCGAAAGGCTCGCTGCGATAGTTCATCGCGCGGGCGGAAGGACGATAGGCGTCCGTCAACGGATCCCGCTGGGGGATCATCTCCCCATGCCGGTTCAGAGGACGAAACGATTCGTCGCCCACCTCATGGTAAAACAGAACGAACTCGCGGAAATCCTTTGTGTCGTCGTTCTGAATCGAGGCTTCCCAGCCGCTTTCCAGAGGTTTATTTTTATTCAAGGGATCCAAATACGTCGATCCCAAGGGTTCTACCATGAAAGCGCCGATCAGGCCCAAAGCCGACGGATCGCGACCCGAATGACTCTGGATCATATGCGCGCCTTCCTGCTCGTCCACCGGAATATGCCATTCAAATTTCTGGCTCTTACCGGGCGCTATCACCGCTCCGGGAGAGGCCGCAGACGCCGGAAGTCCGGAATCGCTGATGATCATCGCGGAACCGTTCACCTGAAAAGCGACGTCTTCCTCTTCCACCTCGTTGCGAACGATAAAACGCACGCAGTCGCCCTGGTTACCACGAATGGCCAGAGGCTGAATAATGTCGCCCTGTAAACCGGTGACCAAAGCTCCGGGATCCAGGTCGTCTTCCCGCGCCTTGGCGTTGGTTTTCTCATCCGCGCGTACCTGTTTGATGTTCTTGGTCAACACGAACATGTAACCGGGGTAGTAGTCGCCCCACTGATTCAACGTCACTTCAACATTGATCGCGGAAATGTCGTAGGTCTTCGTGGGAATGCCTGCGGGGCAATGCGCCCCCCTAAACACCTTGTTGTCGTCGGCCACTGGTCCCAAAAGATAACCGTTGCCCAATTGATGCTCGGCCCAGGAATTATGAAATCCGCCGCCTTCGGAAGCCGGGGTAGCATGCTCCATCACGTTGGATTTCAATTGATTCATCAGGCGCATCATCGTCTTGTCCAGCTTGTCCTGACGACCGTCGCGGCCTTCCATCAAATCCTCAAACTCCACCTGACGCTCAAACTTCTCCAGCCAGGCGGG
>JAJDBD010000050.1 GCA_029261575.1 Nitrospinaceae bacterium
GGATTCAAGGCCAGCGCTTTTTGAAAATTTTCTTCCGCGTGGTCAAAGGATTTCAGGTTCCAGAAAATCACGCCTATATTGTTGTAGATTTCCGAGGCTCCGGGATTGTACGCCAGCCCGGCGCGATAACTTTTCAACGCCGCGTCGTACCGCTTCACATCCTGATAAACGTTTCCCCTCTCGAAGTAAAACTCCGCCGCGTTGGGTTTCATTTCAATGGCACGGGCGAGCAGGGCGAGGGCCTCTTCGTAAAGCTTGAGTTTGCGCCGTACTTTTCCGGCGTTGTAATAGACGTTCGGGTCGCGCGCTCCGCCGGCGATAACCATATCGAACGTCGCCAGCGCCGCCGCCCAGTTTTCCTGCTGAAAATAAATGTTGCCCAGGTTGTTGTAGGCGTTGCCGTCCGTGGGATCCAGCTTGTTAACAATCAACAATTCCCGCTTGGCCTCTTCCAGGCGATCGGCGTTGATGTAATAAACGGCCAGATTATTGTGGACCAGCGCCTTGTTGGGAGATTTGCGCGCGGTATCTTCCCAAAGCTCAATCTCGGATCGATAGTCCAGGCTCCGGTTCATTGTGAGGAACGATAAAATCACAATACACGTCAACGTCAGGGCGCGCTTTGGAGTCCCACCTCCAGCTTTTCCCAGCAAAAAGGCCAGGCCCAGACTCAACCCCGCAAGCGACAGATAAACCCGATGCTCGCTGGCGATTTGTTTGAGCGGCATAAAGCTGGAGGTCGGCAAAACCGAAACCCACGCCCACAGGGCCGCAAAGGCCAGCAGACGGGAAGAGCGCTTCCACGCCGCCCAGGCCAAAATCGCCAGCGTTCCCAGGCCGAACAGAGTTCTGGGATCCATCGCCCCGGAAACCAATTGCACGCCCGGTTCGAAATTTAAATTGAACGGAAGAATAAATTTTTCCAGGTAATAAAAAATCGTTACATAAAGCTGGGTGAAAAAATAATGCGGAGCGGAAATCTCATTAAATGAGGCGTCGGCCTGGGGAACGAACACAAAACCCAATTGGTTCTTTCGATACCCCAAATAAACCAGCAACGGCGCCAACAGCCAGATCCACCGGAAAGTTCCACGCCAAAAATTTTTCCAGGAGGTTGGGGTTTGCAGACCGTAATAAATCACCGCCATCAAAGGCAGGGTGAGAACAGTCTCTTTGGATCCGGCGCCTAAAATAAAAAACCCCAGCGCGCCGACCGCCAGAGCAACGCGCCTCATGCTCCGGTTTTCATGCGAGCCGCTTCCTAATAAACGAATCAGTAAATAGAACGACAGTAGATAAAAAAACGCCGCCAGCAAAGACGAACGGCTGGAAAGATAAGTCGTCGGTTCTACCGCCATGGGGTGAAGCTCGAACAAAACCGCCGCGAGAAAAGGGACCCGCGACAGGCTTTTTCGATCAGGCGCAGGCTCCAGCGTCAATAGAAATTCCGCGACATAATACAGAAGCATGCCGACGCCGACATGCAGAAAGACGCTCAGCAAGTGATAGCCAAACGTGTTTTGCCCGCCCAGATGATGGTTGACGGCGTAGGTGAAAAGCAGGATCGACCGGTTGAAAATATTCTGGAATCCTACCGTTTCCTGAAACGCGGACAAGTCCTTGATGTAGGGATTGTTTTCGATGGCGTGCGCGTCGTCGTAATGAAACGGCGAGTGCAAGGTTCCGAAATACGCCAGCAAACCGAGCATAGCAAGAGCCGCCAGCGCGCACATGCGGTCGGAGGCGCGAACAGGTGGCGCTAAATTTGAGGAAGGGGAATTCAAGACGTCGTCAACTCATCGATTAATCGTTCGACGTCGTCGGCTTCCCGTTGAGAAGGGCTGAGCGCGAGGGCGCGGTCGAGGTATTGCAGGGCTTTGATTTTTTGTTTGCCCTGCTCCCAATACAGAAGGCCGAGTTGACGGTTGAGGATGAAATGATTCGGTTGTTGGCGAACGGCTATTTCCATGGCCTGAATCGCGGCGTCCAACTGCCCCAGTTCCGTGTAGACGCCCGCCAGGTTGATTCGCGCGGTTACGTAATTGGGATTGAGCGTCAGGGTCGCCAGATAATTGTCCCGCGCTTTCTCCCATTGCCCGAGTTGCTGGCGACACCAGGCGATGTTGAACAAGGCCTGCGGGTCGGGTCCGTTATGCGTCAATAAATCTTCGTACACTTGAATGGAGCGTTCCCAGTTGCGGCGCCCCTGGTACAATTTTCCCAGGTTGAAACGCGCCTGGACAAATTTGGGATTCGACTTCAGCGCTTTCTTGTAAGACGATTCGGCTTTTTCAAATTTCCCGTCGCGAGCATACGCCAGCCCCAGGTTGTAATGCGCTAGAAACATGTCGGGCGCAAACCGCAAGGCGGTTTCAAATTGTTCGATCGCCTCCGGATATTTTTCCATCAACCCGAACGTCTCGCCCATGTTCAACCGCGCCAGCGGATAGTCCTCCGCGCCGGTCGACCTGCGGGCCGACTCGATGGATTGACGGTAACGTTCCAGGGCTTGCTCGTAGCGAGCGGTTTTTTTGAACACGGAACCCAGGCCCAGCAGGGCCGCAAAATAATCGGAATTATTATTCAGCGCCGCCAGGTATTGCTCGCGCGCCTTGTCGTATTGTTCCTTATCCAGGTAAACGCTGGCGAGGTTGTAATGCGGCTCCGCAAAATCGTTGAAAAATTTTTTCAGTCCGGGGGAGATCGCCGACGTTTTCGACGTCCCCGAGCTGTTGGAACCGGCGGAGTCCAACCCCAACTCCTTTTTCAATTCCGGAGAGCCAAACTCCGCGACGTAATTTTTTAAATTCGCATAATTATAATGGGACTGCGAATAGCCCGGTAAATTGGCGATACTGCGCTCAAAATGCAAAACGGCGCGATCGAGTTCTCCTACCGCCGCGACCGCCCGACCTTGGCCCAGCAGAGCCGTCGACCTGTCGTAATAGGCTTTTCCAAGATTGTTCTGCGTGCGCGGGGAATGCGGATTTTTGGCCGCCGCGTCTTGCCAGAGATTGAACTCGCCGGTCCAGGCGTCGTTACGATGCGCCGTAAGAAGCGCGAACCCCGCCAGCAAAACAATCGCAAACGCGGTCCGCTGGGTCTTGCCCAAAGACGCCAGACCCCAGGCCGCGATGGGAATCAGCCCCAGGGTCATGGGCAAATAGGTTCGATGCTCCACCGCAAGGTCGCTCAAAGGAACGAAGCTGGAGGTCGGCGCCAGGGTAACTATGAACCAGGCCGCGCCCAGCTTGACGTACAAGTTGCCCCGGATCAAGGCCCAGAGAGTCGCGCCGGTCAAAAGAACTATTGCGCCGCCGATCCGCCAATCGTTTCCAATGGAAGAAAAAGGAAATCCGACGTCGACGTTTAAATTGACGGGAAGAAAAAACAGTTTCAAATAATAAAAAACGATCACCTTTACCTGGAGCACAAAGTAAGGCCAGCGACCAAAAACCTTCTCTCCATGGTCCACCGGCGAAAGGTAATGCTCTGGAATCATCGTCCAAACGGCCAGGCCTAAAAGCGCCAGACCGGCCACTAGGCCGTAAATGTTCTGCGTTTTCATCAAACTGGAATACAGACGGGGAAAGGCGTCCCGGCACAATACCGCCAAAAACCAGAGGATCAGCATGGCAGGCAGAGTGGCGGCAATCAGTTTGGACGCCAGGGCGAGAACAAAAGCCGTCGCGCAGGCCAGCGCCAGAGCGGCGAGCGTCCAGCGGGATTTTTTTTCTCGACGAGTAAACATGGCGATGAACGCGTAAAGAGACGCCAAATAAAATAAGGTCGCCAGCAAGCTGGAGCGAGAAGCGATATAGGAAACCGTGTCTGTATTCAAAGGATGCAAGGCAAACAGAGCCGCCGCGCAAAATGGGAAAATCAGTCCTCCAAACGCTGGAACGTCCGGCTCGCTCTCATGTCGCGCAAAAATTTTTTGCATCCGCCAAAGAATATGAAAAATCAGAATGGAAACCAGAATATGCGCCAACAGATTGAACAGGTGAAAACCAAACGTCTGGTTAGCCTGCAAATCGTTATTGAACGCAAACGTCAGCAGGAGAAAAGGCCGGAGGGAAATATTCTGCCAGGGGGTTTTCTCCCAGAAATTTTTCAGATTCGCCGTCTCGGGGAGACTCAGGTAATTTGGATCGTCGAAGTGGAACGAGCCTTTGAGGGAGTTGAAATAGACCAGTTGAGAAATGAGAATGATAACAACCAGGCAACCAATTCTGGATTTATAACTGACGTTTTGGCGCATGCGGCGGTTTGGAATTCAGGCTGGATTGAAAAACAGAGATTGTTGCGACGGGCGTGAAAAAAACCGCCCGATCAAAGTTTAAACCAAAATTTTTTCAATTGGTAGGCCTATGATAAGAAGCGGTTTTGCAAAGTATAACGGGAGCTTGGGAAAAAAGTCATGGCAGTAAAATTATTTCATGTCATAATTCAAGTTGGTTAAAATTTTTTCAAATCAGGCTAACCCATCGCCCAAGCCGTCTACTTTTGGGTATTTTTTACGGCATTCGTCTATAATTGTCTCAAGTTAATGGCCTTTAGCCAAAAAGGTGTATCCAAATGGAACGCATTCAAGCCGACGCCAACATCCAGACTTTAAGGCACATCTCCTCCATTTTCACCGAAACCCACGAGGCTCTGGACGATTTGTTGGAGGAAGTGATCAACACCGCCACCGCCATCGTGGGGGTAAAAAACGCTTCCCTCCTGCTCCTCGATGAAAAATCCCACACCCTGCAATTTTATCAGGCTTCGGGAAAAAAGAAAGGCGAGTTGAAACAGTTTGAAATCCCCGCCGGGATGGGCATCGCCGGGATCGTCGCCGAAACCGGCAAACCCATTGTCTCCAACGACGTTCAGAACGACGAACGTTGGTTGCGGCAGGTGAGCGACACGGTGAGCCTCGACGTCGAGCGTCTGGCCAGCTTCCCTCTCAAGGCAGGCGACAAGGTTTACGGCGTGGTCCAGTACCTGGATAAAAAAGACGGCGAGGAATTCACCAAAGAGGACGAGGAAATTCTGGATCGTTTCACCCAGATGATGGCGCGCTTTTTTCAGGTCACCCAAAGCCGCGAGCAATTGGGCAAGGAACTCGATCAGTTAAAACAGAAAACCCTGCAAAATTACGTCATCGTCGGCGAAAGCGAACCCATCAAGGAATGCATCAGCCAGGCGGAGCGCGTGGCCGATTCCAAGGCGGCGGTGTTGATCACCGGAGAGAGCGGAACCGGCAAGGAGCTGTTCGCGCATTTGATTCACGACCGGAGCCGTCGGCAAAACCAGCCCTACATATCGATCAGTTGCGGGGCTTTGCCCGCGTCCATTCTGGAACGCGAACTGTTCGGCCACGAAAAGGGCGCCTTCACCGGAGCGGACAGCCGAAAGATCGGACTCTTCGAGGCCGCCGACAAGGGCACCCTGTTTCTCGACGAGATCGGCGAAATGCCGCTCGACATGCAGGTCAAATTATTGCGCGTTCTCCAGGAGGAAAATTTCATGCGCCTCGGCGGCACGCACCCGATCCAGGTCGACGTCCGCATCCTTTCCGCCACCAACCGCGAGTTGGAAAAATGCGTGCAGGAAGGAACCTTTCGCCAGGACCTGTTTTACCGGATCAACGTGATCCAGCTAAAACTTCCGCCGTTGCGGGAACGGGCCAAGGACGTCCCGGACCTGGTTTCGTTTTTTTTAAAAAAACACAGCCAGGACCAGCGGCCCAAAAAACTGGACAAGGGCGTTCTGCCGCACTTGATGGGTTATTCCTGGCCGGGCAACATTCGCCAACTGGAAAACAGCATCGAACGCGCCGTGGTCCTCGCGACGGAAAACGAATTGTCCCGCGAATCGTTTCCTTTCGACGACCATCAACCGCCCATCGACGTTGACGTCGGGCAATCCCTGAAAGACGCCAGCGACGCCTTTCGCCGCGTCTTCATCAAAAACACGCTGAAATCAACGTCCGGCAACCGCACCAAGGCCGCGAAAATCCTGGAGGTTCAGCGCTCCTACCTTTCGCGTCTCATCAAAGAACTGGGAATCGATTGACGCCATGACCGCAAAAATCATAGACGGAAAAAAAATCGCCGGCGACCTGCGCGCCCGCATTCAAAAAGAAACGCAGGAACTGATCGCCCAAACCGGGAAGGTCCCCGGACTGGCCACGGTTCTGGTGGGCGAAGACCCGGCCTCCGCCGTGTACGTGCGCAGTAAAAATAAAACCTGCGCGGATCTGGGTTTTAAATCCTTCGAGCACAAACTCTCCGCCGACACGTCCGAAGAGGAATTGCTCGGCTTGATACAAAACCTGAACGACAACCCGGAAGTGAACGGCATACTGGTGCAATTGCCCTTGCCGGATCAAATCAATTCGCAAAAAGTTTTGGAAGCCGTCGATCCCGCCAAAGACGTCGACGGGTTTCATCCCACGAACGTGGGCCGTTTGGTTACAGGCGACGCCCGGTTGATCCCCTGCACCCCGGCGGGGATCATCGCTCTGCTCGACGAAAGCAAAATCGACATTGCGGGAAAGCATGCGGTCGTTCTGGGGCGGAGTAATATCGTCGGCAAGCCCGTCGCTTTTTTACTCTTGCAACGCCACGCCACCGTCACCATCTGCCACTCGCGCACCCCGGACCTGGCGTCCGTCGCCGCGTCGGCGGATATACTGGTGGCCGCCGTGGGCCGCGCCGGATTTGTAACCGGGGACATGGTGAAAGAAGGCGCCGCGGTGATCGACGTCGGCATCAACCGCGTGGACGGCAAACTGACCGGCGACGTGGCCTACGAAGAGGCGGCGGAAAAAGCCGCGTACATCACGCCCGTTCCCGGCGGCGTCGGACCCATGACCATTGCCATGCTCATGAACAACACCCTGATCGCCTTCAAAGCCAGGCAAGCGCCTGGAGGCAATTAAAAAGAAAACCACCGATGAACACAGATAAACACGGATAGGGTTTTAATAATTCCTCTCCCTTGACGGGAGAGGACATAGGTGAGGGTGAAAAATATTTTTCCTTAAACTGAAAACTGTCAACCGACCACTGCCAACTTTATTTCTGTGTTCATCTGTGTTCATCGGTGGTTACTCTTTTTATGGCAGGCGCCGGTCGAGGATCAGGTAGTTTTGCACATAGTCCTTTACGCCTTCCTCCAACGAGGCGGGCGCAAGGGCGTATCCCGCCTCTCGAATCTTCTCCATGCGCGCGCAGGTGTGGTACTGATAGCGGTCGCGGATGGACTCCGGCATGTCGACGTATTCAATGTTCGGCTCCTTACCCATTGCCGCAAAGATCGCGCGCGCCAGGTCG
>JAJDBD010000051.1 GCA_029261575.1 Nitrospinaceae bacterium
TGCCTGGGCGTAGCCTACAGTTTATTTAAGTACTCCTTAAGGCCGGTTGTCAAGTCGTAACGGGGGCGGTAGCGGAGGAGTTTTTTGGCTTTGCTGATATCCAGCCAGATGCGCGACTCCTCTTCGGGAATGGAGGCGTTGCGAACGATTTTTATTTTCCTGCCGCCACTAAAGACGGCGCGCACGGCGCGGGCCAAGGCGGGCATGCTCGTCCCCACGCCGGAGCCAATTTGATAATACCCCGGATGGTTCGATTTCAAAGCCAGCAGGTTGGCCTGAACCACGTCGTCAACGTAAATAAAATCCTGCTTCTTTTTTCCCGCGCCAAACACTGTCAAGTCCAACCCCTTCCGCGCCCGGTCGATGAAGATCGGCAGAACCGTGTCCGGGCGCTGTCCCACCCCGTACACCGACGAATACCTCAGGATGAAATGTTGCAGGCCGAAACGTTCGTGAAAGCGTTCGCAAAACAATTCGCCCATGCGCTTGCCCATCCCGTAAGGGCTGGCGGGGATGATGGCCGCCGCCTCGTCCATCGGCGGTTTGGGCAATGTCCCGTACACTCCAATCGACGTGCTGTAGATGAATCTTGGTATGCCGCGCTCCCGGCAAAACTCCAACAGGTTCAACGTGCCCAGTCCGTTGGTTTCGATGCAAAGCCGGGCGTCCGAATCCACTTCCAGTTTTTGCGGGCTGTGAATGGCGGTGTGGAAGACGGCGTCGATGGGACCGGGAAGTTTTTTCAACGCGGCTTTGTTGCGGATATCGACTTTGAAGGCGCGGAAATTTTTTTTAAGTCCGGGAGGAATCGCGCCGCTTTTGGAAATCAGGATGAGCTTCTTCCCCGCGTCCAGCAAAGCCCGCGCCAAGCGGGAGCCGATGAACCCGGACGCGCCGGTCAGCAAAATCGTTTCTGGTTTTCGGCTGGCCATTTATCCGTTAGTCCGTTAGTCCGTTAGTTTGTTAGCTCGTCAGTCCGTCAGCTTTTTTTCGATCACGAACAGCGGCTCGTTGTTGGAGATCCGGTAAATCCGGTTGAGCAGTTCGCCGATCATGCCCACGATGAAAAACTGAAATCCCACGATCACGATGAGCGACAGGATGGTTCCTATTTGCGGAATTTGAAATCCGACCAGGTAGTAAAGCGCCACGTACAGCCCGGCCATTCCGATCCCGAACAGGGCCGCGAACAGGCCGAGAATTCCCGCCAGGCGAAAGGTCTTGAAGGAATAGCTGGTCAGGAAACTGAAAATGATTTCGCAGGATTTTAAAAAATTGTATTTAGACTCGCCGTGCGTGCGGCTCCTGTGCGACACGGGAATCTCCGCCAGGGACGGGGAGACCGACGCCAGGAACACGGGCAGAAAACTCCGGCGTTCGCCGTAACTGTTGATGGTCTGCGCGACTTCTTTTTTAAAGGCCTTGACTCCGCAATTCATGTCTCTCAATTTTACGCCAGTGAATTTGCAGATCATTTTGTTGAAAATATACGAAGGGATTTTCCGCATGATCAAAGGGTCCTTGCGGTATTCCCTCCAGCCCCAGACCATGCTGTAGCCTTCCTCGATTTTTTCTATGAAGCGGGGAATGTCGTTGGGATCGTTTTGCAGATCGGCGTCGATTATGACGATGATTTCGCCGCGCGCGTTTTCGAATCCCGCCGCCAACGCGGGATGTTGTCCGTAATTGCGGTCGAACTTGATCGCCTTGAAGCGTTTGTCTTCCCGATGGATGGCTTCCAGCGCGGCGAACGAGCCGTCGGTACTGCCGTCGTCGATACACAGGATTTCATATCGGCGGCCGGTTTTCTCCAGAACGGCGGTCAACTCGCGATGCAACAGAGGCAGGTTTTTTTCTTCGTTATAAACCGGAACGATGATGGAAAGGTCGAGAGCGTCCATGCAGAAACGGCGAGGGTGTTTCGGGTTTCGCCCGTGCGAGGCGCGCAGGCGCTGGTTCCGTACGCGCCGAATATATGCCAGGACCGTGCGAATGTAAAGCGGCAAATCGGGGAGTGAACAGGGCGCGAGGGCGAAGAGGCTCGGCTGATTTTAAACTTCCAAAACCATTTTCATGCCGCGCCAGTAGCGTTGCAGGTCTTCCATGCCGCGAATTTTTTTGAGACGCTTGAATACGTATTTCGGACGGAAATAAAACTGCCGGTGGGCGCCTTGAACCTGGCTCAGAATCTGCTCCTCGCTGTCGTACCCCTTGGGAACAAACGGCGCCCGGAAGGGACGCGAGAATCCATAGTCCTTCACGTCTTCGGCCCGCGTTCCCAAATGCAGGCTGTCCTCGTAAAGCGGCGTGCCCTGCAGGGGATTGGTGGCGAAAAACTGCGCGTAATCCACGTCCAGGTCGATGGCGAAATCGATGGTCCGCTGTCCCATCTCCGGCGTTTCGCCGGGGAGCGCCAGCATGAACGAACACCGCGTCTCGATTCCCGCCTCGTGGGTCCAGCGCATCGCGTCGCGGATTTCCTGCACCGTGCATTCTTTCTTGATGAAATCCAGCGACTCCTGGTTGCCCGACTCGACGCCGAACGAAATACTCCAGCATCCCGCCCGGCTCATGCTTTGAAGCAGGTCGCGGGTGACGCTGCCCACTCTCCCGAAGCAGGACCAGGTGATATCGATTTTCTCGGCGACCATCAAATCGCAAAACGCGCGCACCCATTTGTTGTTCAACACAAACTCGTCGTCCCAGAAGGCGATTTCCCGAATGCCGTATTCGTCGATCAGATACCTGATTTCCTCGATCACCTTTTCCGGAGACCTGCGGCGGTACAACTGCGCCAGCACGCCCGCCTCAAAACAATAGGTGCAGGAAAACGGGCATCCCCTGGACGTGATCATCGAGGTGTTCGGCTCGCGCTTGTACATGTTGGGGATGGGCTGGTAGGCGTGCACGTCCACGAAATTGCGGTCGGGAATGGGAAAGGAATCCATGTCCTTCACCACCGGTCGCGGATCATTGAACACGGTTTCTCCCGCCGTGTTCCGATAAACCAGTCCGAGAACGCCGGAGAGGTCGCCTCCTGTTTCGAGGGCTTTGATGTATTCGACGACGGTGACCTCGCCTTCTTTCATGACGATGGCGTCGAGGGCGGGTTCCTTTGCCATCAGTTCCGTGGGATAACTCGAAGCGTGCGGGCCGCCGATGATCACGGGAACGTCGGGCAGAGCCGCCTTGCAGTCGCGCGCCAGCGACAGGACCGCTCCTTCGTTCACGACGAAGGTGGTCATGCCGATCAGGTCGACTTTGAAATCGCGCGCAGCCTCGACGATCTGAGCATTTTTCATTCCGTTCTGCGCCGTGTCAAGAATCTTGACCTGATGTCCCTCCCGGTCGCGCAGAACGGTGCCGATGGAGAGCAGGCCGATGGGCGGGAAGTCCGCCGACCGCATGAACGGCACGTTGATTAAAAGAATATTCAATGGAGCGCTCGAAAAAATTCGTTAATCGCTTGGTTGACCAAGCAAATTGGAGTAATAATTATATAGCGAACGGCAAGTCCGGCCAAAGTAAAATTGTCGTTCCGCGTTAAAGAATCCTTTTTCATTCCCGAAAGCGGCTTCATGAAAATCGCATTGGTTTATCCCAACCTCACCCGACTGGAACGGGTCACGCTCGGCTTGGCTTACGTCGCCTCTTATCTGAAAACTCGCGGGCACGAATGCGAGTTGGTGGATTACACCTGGGGCGGCGGCGTGGAAAAAACCGTGCGCGCGGTCAAAGCCTCCGGCGCTAAAATCGTCGGTTTCTCCGTCAAAAGCGGCGAGGTGGATTTCTGCGTCGCCATCGCGGAGCGGCTGAAGCGCGAACTCAATTGTACGATTCTCTTCGGCGGCGTGCACCCGTCCATCGCGCCGGAGGATACCATTCTCCTGGACTGCGTGGACGTCCTGTGCGTGGGCGAAGGCGAAGAGGCCTCGGCCGATCTGCTCGACTCTCTGGAGCGCGGAGAAATGGACCGCGCCATTCCTAATCTCTGGTTCAAACGCGACGGGGAAATCATTCGCAACCCCATTCGCCCGCTTCGCCAGGACCTCGACTCCCTGCCGTTCCCGGACCGCGATCTGCACGACACGCAGGAATACATCGAACGCTCCGGAACGGTGGACCTGATCGCCGGACGCGGTTGCCCCTACCAATGCTCCTATTGCGTGGAACCGACGTACCAGCGCGTCTTTAAAGACGCGGGGAAATTCGTCCGCTACCGGAGCGTGGAAAATCTGATGGACGAAATCGCCGACCTCACGCGGCGCTTCAAGTTCCAACGCATCAATTTTGTCGACGACGTGTTCACGCTGGACCTGCGCTGGTTGCGCCAGTTCGCCGCCAGCTACAAAAAATATTTCAAAATCCCCTACGCCTGCAACGCCCGCATCGAAGCCATGCGCGAGGAGTCGTACCAACTTCTGGCCGATTCGGGATGCCATTCGCTGGAGATGGGGATTGAGTCGGGGAGCGAGCGCATCCGCAAAACCGTTTTGCAACGCAAGATGAGCAACCGGAAGATCATCGAGTCGTTCGACGCCGCCCGGCGGCACGGACTCAAAACCATGTCCTTCAATATCGTCGGCATCCCCGGCGAGAGCCGCGAGGACATTCAAGAGACCGTGGAGTTGAACCGGCGCCTGAAACCGTCTTCCGTGCTGGTCTCCATTTTCCAGCCCTATCCCGGCACCGGGCTGTACGACCTGTGCAAGGAGAACGGCTGGTTGAACGGCAAACCTCTGCCGTATTCCTACTTTTTATATTCCGCCGTGAGTTACCCGAACCTCTCCGCCGACGAGATATTGAGGATCAAGCGCCGGTTCCGGTTTCAGGTTCTGCGCAAAAGCCGCTTGTTCAAATCGCTGGTTGTCTTGTTGTACGACATGAACTACGAACGCTTTGTCCAATTGTGGAGCTTCATCCCCGCGCCCGTCAAGCGCCTCGGGCTGGCGTACTTCAAAAGTTAAAAATGGCGGCTCCATTCCCGGTTGCAAAGAAACGAGGCCTTGGCTATACTCGCTCCGGGCAAGCGCCCGGGGGCAGATTAATGGCTCCCCCTTGCAAAGGGGGTTGGGGGGATTCTTCCTCTGAAAGGTTTAAATAAATTTCCCCGCCCGAAAGCCGTCGAATAAAAATCCAATTTGTTCTTTACCCATAAATCATGGACCCATCCAACAAAACCATACTGATCACCGGCGGCGCGGGGTTCATCGGAAGTAATTTCCTCAACTACGTTTACAAAAAATACCCCGACTGCAAAATCATCCTGCTCGACGCGCTGACCTACGCGGGCAACCTGGACAACGTGATCGACGAAGCGAAGAACGATCCTCGCTTCCGCTTTTATCACGGCAACATCACCCACGCCGACATCGTCACCGAGCTGGTCAAACAAAGCGATATCGTCGTGCACTTCGCGGCAGAGTCGCATGTCACGCGCTCGATTTACGACAACACGATTTTTTTTGAAACCGACGTCCTCGGCACACACGCGATCGCCAACGCGGTGGTGAAGCATCCCGTCGATCTCTTCGTTCATATTTCGTCGTCCGAGGTTTACGGAACGGCGGAGGGGGACGTCATGGACGAGAACCATCCGTTGAATCCGATGAGTCCCTACGCGGCGGCCAAGGCGGGCGCGGACCGGCTGGTGTACTCCTACATACAGACGTATGATATCCCGGCGATCATCGTTCGTCCCTTCAACAACTACGGTCCCTGCCAGCACATCGAAAAGGCGATCCCGAATTTTATCGTCAGCGCGTTGATGGACCAGCCGGTGACCATCCACGGCCAGGGGCAAAGCTCCCGCGACTGGCTGTTCGTACAGGATACCTGCGAGGCGTTGGATCGTATTCTCAACATCGGTCCGGAAAAACTGGCCGGGCAGACGGTCAACCTGGGAACGGGCGTCGATACCAGCGTGGCGGAAATTGCGAAGCGGCTTTTAAAGATAATGAACAAACCCGCCGACCTGGCGACGTTTATTGAGGACCGCCCTGGTCAGGTGGCGCGGCATACCTCGTCCATCGACAAGGCCGCCGACCTGTTACAATGGAAAGCGACGACTTCCCTGGACGAAGGCCTGGCGCAGACCGTCCAGTTTTACGATCAAAACCGGCAGTGGTGGGAAAAGTACCTCTGGATGAAACAGTTGTGGGGTCCTTAACTGCTCGCCGCAGGGGCGGTAAGCGCAACTTGTGTGGGGAACGTAGCGAGTTGGAGAGCAATTGGATATCAGCCGCAAAGAGGAAAGTTCGAAAAGTCTGAATCCGGTTTTGGAAAAATTTCTCAATCGCTAACCACTGGCGCCGTCGCCGGTCGCCGTCAACTGTAACTTGCCCTTCATGTTCAGCGTTCATAAATTGCAACAAACCCTGCCGCGCCTTTACGGATGGCTCCCCCGCATGTTGTCTCCGGGCCGCGCCCTGCCTCCCCTGCACGCTTATTTTGAGGTCACTTACCGGTGCAACCTGCGTTGCGACATGTGCCATTTTCTCGAATTGATTGAGGAAACCGAAACCGGGCGGCGCTGGGGCGAGGAAATCTCCCCAGACCAGATTAAACGCGCGATAGACGACTTGCCGCGTTTTACCGTGATCACGTTCACCGGCGGCGAGGCGTTTTTAAAACCCGGTTTCATGGACGTTTTGCGCTACGCCGCAAGGCGCAACAAGGTTCACGTGATCACCAACGGGACGGCCCTGACCCCCGACCTGTGCGCGGAATTGATCCAACTGCGCCCGAAACACTGGTTCGCGCCGGGATTGTTTTATGTCGGCGTGTCTCTCGAAGGCATGCAAACGACGCACGACCGCGTCGCGCAAATTCCGGGAAGCTTCGAGAAAACCCGGCGCGGACTGCAAGAGCTTGTGCGCCGCCGCAACGGCAAACGCTTTCCGCTCGTCCACCTGACCTGCGTGATTAAAAAAGAAAACGTCCGGGAACGGGAGTTGGTTTCGCTGTATGAAATGGCGGACGCGCTGGGCGTGAACGTTTGCAATTTTGTTTTGAACAATCCCGCCGTTTACAAACACGCCAAGGGATTTGCGTCGGAAGTGGATCTGCGTCAGGCGGCGCCTCCGGTTGAATCCATCGACCCGGAATTATTGCGCGGCCAGTTGGCCCGCTTGCTGGAAGCGGGCCGGGAGGGCGCCTGCGCCGTGCGCTTTTCGCCCAACGGCGTCACGCCGGAGGAGATCGTGCGTTATTATTCGGGGCAAAGCGATTACCGGAATTACGTCTGCCGCGCGGCTTGGTCGAAGGTCGGCGTTTCGGCTTACGGCGACGTATTCATTTGTCCCCATCAGAAGCTTGGAGAACTCGACGAACATAATGGAGGCGTCCCTTGGAACATGCCGGTTATAGGGGCGTTCCGTCGTCGCATGAAAGCACAAAAAATCTTTCCCGGTTGTCTGGGCTGTTGCCAGTCTGAGTTCACGGGGCAACGCAAAAAAAACCATTGAACTTTTTAGAGGAAGAATCACCCCCACCCTCTTTGCAAGGAGAGCTTTGCGTAAGTCGATCATGAACGGAAAAAGGGCAAAGTCATTATGCACCCTCACCCAGCCCTCTCCCCTCAAGGG
>JAJDBD010000052.1 GCA_029261575.1 Nitrospinaceae bacterium
CGCCTCCACGAGCGACACGAAGTCCGGCCCCCTTGGCGACCAGCACTTCCTCTACGCCTGGCGCTCGAAGCTCCACCTGTGGGGCCACGACTCGCCCCCTTCCCGTACGAACGAAGACCGCTGGCTCGAACTGCACGGCGCGAATCTCCTCAGCGCCTTCTGGTTCACCTTCCTGCAAGAACGCGGAGCTTGAGCCCGGGCGAAGGCGCCGTGGTTCGAAATCCGCCGGCAAAGTCGCTAGACCAGAACCGATCGTCCGACTTGTGACGAAGGCTTAGCGAAACGAGGGCCTTCTCAGGCCACGTCCATCGCGTCACTCCACTGATTGGCAGTTTCGGAAGGGCGGGTGTCACAGCTCGAGTTATCTGGTCCACCTGTAGCTCGGCCAAGCTGGTTCACGACCCGCGACCTTGCGGCCAGAAGTTATTTGCTCAGATGGTCGTCTCTGCTTGATAGCAGTCGCTCAACGCGTTCCAACAGAGGCCCCAATTCCTCTATGGGCGCGGCTAGGGCTCGTAGATTGTCGATCGTCCGCTCTGTCTCTCCGTCGTTTCCGCTCATGTACAAGGTCATCGCCAGGTAGGCGAGGCGTTCGGCCTCAGAAGCTGCGGTCCCGCGGGCCGATCGGAGAGCTTGCAAGGCCTCCGGGGGTCTACCCACCAGGTACTCTGTGATCTCTCGAACCGTATCGATAGAGTTCCCTCCCGGCGCCAGCTCGGCGGCGCGAATGACGCAACGCACCGCACGATCGAGATCGACGGTCTGAGGACGTCCTTGCAGCACCGTTCTTGAGAACTCGAGCAGCTTCCATGCCGACTCCCGGCATTCGTGGACAGTCGCCAGGGCGAAGTCTCGAGTCCAGGCATCTTCGCCCTCTCGGGATAGAATCGCCTTCTCGACATCGTTACGCAGGGGACACACGGCCTCCAGCCCGCGAATCCACCTGCGCACTTCCTCTGTTCGCTCCGTGATTCGGACCAGCGCTGCACGTCGAACATCTGAGGTGAGCCCAGAGTCACTCTGGATCCGAGCCACGGCAAGGCCAGGATCCGCCGTTTCGGACAAAATCCGATCTCCGACCCTACGGCCTGCAAGCCTCGCGTACTCCAGCGCGTTCCATTCTGGGATTCTCACGCGAGTGGGAACTGGATCGTAAGTCTCGATCTCGCCGACCGAAGAGACTGCCACCAAGCGACTGTCATCGAAGAAGGCGAGGGCCACGACCTTATCGTTTAGGGAATCGATTCGGAGCAGCTCGCGCCCGGTGGCTAAGCTCCATATTCGTACGTCGCTTCCAGCGGTGACGACCCGGGTCCCGTCATGGGCGAAGGTCGCGGCGTTCAGTGGCTGCCCGTGGTCGAAGCGAGCGAGCTCCCTGCCCGTGATCGCCGCCATAGCACTCGCAGTCCCATCTTCTGAGCTTGAGATAAGCATTCTCGAATCGCGGCTGAAGTCCAGAGAGACGAGCTCGGCTTCATGAACCTCGGCGGACCATAGGAGCTCGCGCGTCTTCGGAGACCAGGCTCTCAGGCGACCGCTCCTGTCTCCGGCGGCGATGATGTCTCCATTCGGTGCACACGCGACAGAACAAATCTGATAGTCGGCCTCGAGGAGTTGGGTAACCCTGGTTCCGCTGGAGGTGTCCCAGATCGCCAGTTCTTCCTGAAGATCCGTCGTGAAGTTGAGTGCGGAAGAAACCAGCACATCGTGGCCATCCGGCAGGAATGCTATAGCGTCCGTGACAACGCCGTCTAGCCGGTCGACCTCTCGTCCCGTATGGCGATCCAAGATACAAAGATCGTCCTCCCGATTGACGACCCATCGGTCACCGACCGGGTCAAGGGCGAGAGGCGAGTCGTCCACAGGGCCGATCCTCGCCATTTCAGATGCGGAACCCAGATCCCAGATGATCACGGTTTCATCCGACCGGGAGTAGGCGAGCAGAACATCCCCTTGCGCGGAGAACCGGACATCCTCGGCCGACAAGTCCAGGTCGTCTGGCGACAACCGCTGTCGATCCGTCGGTGTCCCGTGGTCCCAAACGCGGATCGTTCCGCTCGATCCGCTCGATCCGGTGACGACCCTGCGTCCATCAGGTGTCCAGCACGCTGCGCCGGCACCCCCCTCCTGGTGAAGAATCTGCACTAGAGACCCCGTCGCTACGTCTCGGACTTGAGGCTCCACGTTGCCCCACAGGAGGATCCTTCGGCCGTCAGGACTTTGAGTTCCGCGGGACGCATTCCATTCCGATGCCATTGACCCGGTCTCGGGGTCCCAGAGCCGGACCCGTTCTCCGCATAGCAGCACCCTGGTCCCGCTCGGATCGAATTCGGTCGGGAACTCCTGTCGCTCCAG
Source organism: Nitrospinaceae bacterium (assembly GCA_029261575.1). Classification (GTDB taxonomy): domain Bacteria; phylum Nitrospinota; class Nitrospinia; order Nitrospinales; family JACRGP01; genus JAJDBB01. Next base: position 2,356 of record JAJDBD010000052.1, read on the forward strand.
TTCGCGACGAGCAACCTCCCTACCGTCCCAGTTCCACATGCAGATGCGGGACCGCGAGCCTGTCAAGATGCTCGCACCATCTGGGCTGAACAGAATGGAACTCACGGCATCGGAGTGCCCCTCCAAACGAAATCGCTCCGTGCCTGGCAAGATATCCCAGACTCGCACGCTGCCGTCGGCGGAGCCAGTGACGACCTGCCGGGCGTCCGGGGAGAACTCGGCCTCGAGCACGTCCTTCTCGTGCCCCTCCAGCCGAGAAATCTGGTCGCCGCTGGCCGTGTCCCAAACGTAGGCAGTTCTGCCTGCAGCCGTAACGACACGCGTTCCGTCCTTGCTGAACCGGGCGCGCACTGTGCGCTTATCCGGCAGACCCAGCGTGTGCAAATGGGTCCCAGCATGACCGTCCCATAGCTTAGCGTCGTCTTGACCGATTGTGAGAACATAAGATCCGTCGTGGCTTAATTGAATATTCCTCGGGACATAGTTGTCTAACTCGACGAGCCGGTCGCCTGTATCGAGGTTCCATAGATAGAAGACCACCCTGCCGTGGATTTCGTCTAACGAATCCGACACGAGCCGAGTTCCGTCCGGGCTGCACCAGAGCGCATAGACATGTCCGACAACCCCATTCATTTGCTTCGAGCTCCGCTCGAGTTCCGCTGAAAGAAAAGCGTGCTCCCAGCCGCGGTGCTCGGTCGGCGCAGAATCGAGGACGGTTCGGGCCGCAGAGAGCTCGCTCGCGTCCTTGGCGATCTGAGCACTCAGGATTGCGGAGGCGTACTGATCCCAACGCGCGGCGTCGCGCAGGCGACGCTCCTTCATGGCCAGTGCCTGCAAGGTCGCCATGCCCACTATTAGGGTGAGCAATAGCGCGGCAAGCGCAGCGGCTAGGGCCTGGTTTCTCCGCATCCACTTGCGGGTCTCCGCCCACGTGCCCGACTCATGTGCGGCGACAACGCGCCCCTCTAGGAATGCGCGCAGGTCGCGCTCCAGCGCTCCCACGTCCGCATAGCGGTGCTCGGGCTCGCGCGCCATCGCCCGCTCGCAGATCGCTACGAGTTCCCCTGGGGTCGAAGTCGCAGTTTCTGATAGCGGCCTCGGCGGCCCCTCCACGACACGCATCAGGACGAGCCCCGGGGCCAGCACGGCCCCCTTGGGCACGAAGGGTGGCTCGCAGGCCAATAGCTCGTAGAGCATCGCTCCGATGGCGTACACGTCCGAACGTGCGTCCACTTGCCCGAGCTCGCCTCGCGCCTGCTCCGGTGCCATGTAAGCCGGAGTCCCTACTGCTGCACCGAAGCCGGTCAGGAGCGGCGAGTCCGGCGTGCGCTCGCGCTCCTCGGCGCGCACGCTCTGGACTCCGCTGCGGTGCGCATCCGGTCGCATGGTCGCCGTGCGCGCCAGGCCCCAGTCCATCACGTGCACCTCGCCGTGGCGGCCCAGCATCACGTTCGCGGGCTTCAGGTCCCGGTGCAGCACGCCCTTGCCGTGGGCGTAGCCCACGGCTTCGCACACGCGTACAAGTACCTCGATGAGGCGCGCCTGGCTCCACTGCGGGTCGCCGCTCCGCGCTCGCTCGAAGATTTTGCCGAGGTCCTCACCGCGCACGAGTCGCATGGTGAAGAAGGCTCGGCCCGACGCGTCCGTTCCCAGCTCGTGCACCGGCACGATCCCGGGGTGGTCGAGCTGGCTCGCGATGCGCGCCTCGTCCACGAAGCGCGTCAGCACGGCGGCGTCAACGGGTGGCGTATCGCCGCTCGGGCGCAGCTCACCGCGCCCCAGCACCACCTTCATGGCAAGAGGACGCTGGAGCTTCGCGTCCCAGACCTTGAGCACCACCCCGCCGCCTCCGCGGCCAATCACCGAGCGGAAGCGGTAACGGCCCGACTCCGGCAGGCGGATGTCAAGGGACACCATCTTTCGCGCAGTTAGGGGACACCTAGTTTCGCGCACCTCCGGTTGGTTAGGAATGGTTCAGGAGCGCTGCTGGGGCGCTATTCGGGGGGTGAAGGGGGGCGTGTAGCCCCCCTTCTGGGGGAGCCGCGCGAAGCCTGCCCCCAGCAGGCTGAGGCGTAGCGCGGCGGTCCGGGGGCGAAGCCTCCGGGAGGAGGGGGGTCTGGGGGGAGGAGACTCGCAGAGTGTGGATAACTCCAAGTCCGCTTCCTGATCTCGCCAGGTCGGCCTCATGGCTTCATCTCCCGTTCGAGCTCGCGCAGGCGGTAGCTGCGGCCCTTGATGTTGAAGGCGTGGCAGTGATGCAGCAGCCGGTCGAGCATGGCAGTTGCCATGGCCTCGTCACCAGCCAGGATCTCGGGCCAGTCCTTCACCGACTTGTTGGTCGTGATGATCGTGCTGCCCTTCAGATAGCGGCAGCTCACCAGGCGGAAGAGCAGCGCAGCCTCCTGTCGCGTCAGCTCCTGGAAGCCGACCTCGTCGATGATCAAGAGCGAGGTGCTCATGTACTTCTTGCCCTTCAGCTTGCGCGGAGGGATTTCCGCGTCGCGTTTCATCACGGCCAAGAGGTCGTCGAGGCGATAGAAGTTCACGCCGAAGCCCGCGGCCACAGCCTTGATGCCCAGGGCGATCGCCAGGTGCGTTTTGCCGACGCCAGGCGGCCCCTGGAAGAGCACCACCTCGTGCTCGCGCACGAAGGAGCACGTGGCGAGCGTCTCGATGCGCTTGCGGTCGATACCGGGCTGGAAGCTCCAGTCGAAACCCTCGAGCGTCTGTCCCGTCGGCAATCCCGACAGGCGTAGTGACGTCCTCACGCGCCTCTCCTCGCGATGGCCGATCTCCGCGGCCAGCAGCTCGTCGAGGAAGCGATGGGGAGCCAGGTCGCCCTTTACCGCGCTCGCCAGACGGTCACCCAGGAGTTCGGCGCTGTGCTCGAGCCCAAGGGACACGAGCGCATCTCGCGTCTTGTCCAGTTCCACCTTCGGCTGCAGTGCCTTGGCGCTCATCGGGCCACCTCCGACAGTGCGGCGTAAAGGTCCAGCGGGCGCTGCTCCACGGGCATCTCGTAGATCTCCTGCAGCTTTCGCCCCATTTTTCCCAATGGCTGCGGAGCACGGACGCGATCGTCTCCCTCGTCCTCGTAGCAGCTGGGATCGATCAGCAGCAGCTCCCGCGTGCCACGCGGGTACTCCTTCAGCAGCGCGTCCCTGTGATAGAGCTGCACCTTGCCTGCGCAGCCGCGCACCTCGACGAGCAGTCCGGCCGTTCGAATCGGAGCCGCGTACTGGTGCCCCTCGAAGTTCACCAAGCCATCGCACTGCACCTCACGCTGCACCACGGTGTCGAAGGGCTCTGGCATCACCACGGGCAAGGGCTGAAGCAGCTCGAGCTCATCCTGCCAGGTGTCCCAAACGAGCTTGCCCGTCACAGGGCATCGGCGCTTCTTTGCCCAGCCCTCCAGGCTCGCGTCGGACTCTACCTGGAGCTCCTCCAGCGAGTCATAGACCTTGCGCTTCGGACCCAATTGCCTCGCCAGCCGTACTTTGATCTCGGTCTTGCCCTTCGCTTGCGGCTGTCGCGGCTGGCAGGCGTCCACGTGGAAGCGCATCGAGCGGGCGTACGCTGCGTAGGCAGGCGTGATCGTTCCCCATGCGCCCGCTCCACGGCACACCGCCGTCTTCTCGTTGTCCACGCGGTTCGTCGCGGGCACCCCGCCCAGACGCAGAAAGGACTCGTTGTGACAGCGCAGCCAGTGCACCTGATCCTTCGATCGGCTCCACACGATCGCCGTCATGCGACTGTGCGACAGCGTCATCACAAAGGCCAGCGGAGCCACTTCCTCGCGACCGATCACCAGCGGCTTGAAGTGCCCCCAGTCCGTCTGAGCCTGCGCTCCAGGCGGCGTCTCGACACGGCGGTAGGTCCGCAGCTTCGGCTGGCCCCAGCGTGATCGCACCCAGCGCACGACCGACTTGTAGGAGCCCCCGTAGCCGTGATCGGCCACCAGGTGCTCGTGCAGTTCTTTGAGATTGGCAGGGCGGGCATCGGACTTGCGCTCCAAGACCCATGCCTCGATAGGTACCGCCATCTCGTCCGCCTTCTTGCCTTTCCCGGACCGGCCGTCCAGCGCTCCGGTCTCGCCTCGTCGGACGTGGTAACGGACCGTGCTCTCGGCCACTTGCATCTCACGAGCGATCCGCCGTTTCGGCACGCCCTTTCCTCTAAGCACTTGAATAGACACGACTTCCTCGCGGGTGAGACGGCACGGCATCGCTCTGCTCCTTCGGGACCCAGATCCCTGAAGGCTGAGCTTGCCACCGCC
>JAJDBD010000053.1 GCA_029261575.1 Nitrospinaceae bacterium
TCCAATCCCGCTTCTCCCAACTCAAAAAAATTGCAATCCATTTTAGAAAACGCCGAGGCGTTTGTTCTGGATTTCGACGGCTTGATCGCCGACTCCGAGCCGTTCCATTACAAAGCCTACAACGCCGTGTTCGAGAAATACGGTCACACGTTGGACCCGGAAGAATATTGGGTGGAATTTACCTCCAAGGGAAGCGGCCTCAAAGGGGAAATCGAAAGGCACAATCTAAAGATCGACGCCTCGCCAGAGGAGATGCGGCGGGAAAAATTCGAACATTATTCCAGGTTCTGCCAAGGCGGAGAGATTAAATTATTTCCCGAGGCGGAGCGGTTTGTGGAAGAGCTCAAGACGCGGTTTCCCATCGCCGTCGCGTCCGGTTCCTGGGGCCACGACATTGAAGCCATTCTCGAAAACGCCGGCGCGCGGGACTGGTTCACAACCATTCTCGGCAAGGAAGCGGCGGAGCGCGAGAAACCGCATCCGGATATTTTTATTAACGCCGCCCAGCGGCTGGCAACGCCGCCGGAAAAATGCGTGGTGGTGGAAGACGCTTTGAAGGGCCTGACAGCGGCCAAAGAAATCGGCATGGCCTGCGTCATCGTTCGCAACCGGCTCAACCAGAACATTGATTTTTCCGAAGCGGACCTGGTGTGCTCCAGCCTCCAGGAAATCACCGCCGCTCTAGAAGCGTTGGAAAAAAATAAACCACCGATGAACACAGATGGACATAGATGAAAAATTGACAGCGATCAGTTGACAGTTTAAGAAAAGTTATACAAACGCAAACCGCTGGACCCGGCGCCTGGCCGGAAAAAATAAAAAGCCGCCGATCCGGGGCGAGCGCCCAAGACCAACGGCTTTCCATAAATCTCTAATATCCGGGTTTTTCACTTCGGGCAACTCGTAGGCCGCCGATAAACGCAAAAGAACTCGGAAAAACGCCGGAAGAACAAAAAAGTTCTACTTTAATATGACGGCGTACTTTAGTTTAAGCGAACCGGACTAATGGTTTCCGGTGATTCCCATGCGTTTGTAGTCTTCCGCAGTCAGTTTTTTGTTGGCGCTGGGAGGGGCTTTATCCGGGGCCGCGACATATCCGCTGCTCGTTCCCTGCCCATCAGTAGCGCAACCCAAGAATACCATCAACGTCCCCAACAATAAAATTTGGCCGAGCTTTTTCATAGACTTCTCCCCTGAAAATTTCGTTTTTTATTTTCTATTCGTGGCTGAAATATTTGAAATGACAATTATAATGAGATTTGCGCTAAATGCAAGGCATTGACAAAAAAAGATACGCGCCCTTCAAAATCATGACGGGGGCTATGCGTCCATTACCTGTCAGGCTAAAAGTAGCAGGAACCTTGTATATGTTGAAAATACAGAATCAAAATAGAAAGTTAAAACTGTGGTTGGCCTTCGGCTTCTTGTGGATTTTTCCCCTTGTAGCCACAACGGTTTCTCCGGGCCTGGCGGAAAGTCTCCGCGCCCCGCCGCCTAAAAATAACGCCTGGATTCATTTAGAGCCTGGATTAGACCTGGCTTTGTTTCCATCCTCCAAAAACGCCGCCGCCAAAAATTCCGGAATTCGCGTGTTGCGCATCGATCCCAAATTTTTCCGATTCACCCTCGTCAACGCCTCCGCCCTAAAGCCGAATGACAATCGAAGCGTTAAGCGCTGGGCGGCGGATAGGGGGCTGGTCGCCGCCGTCAACGCCAGCATGTTTCAGGAGGACGCCAAGACCAGCGTTTCGCTGATGCGCACCGGCGGCCACGTGAACAATCGACGGCTCTCGAAAGACAAAACCATCTTGGCCTTCGACCCTCTGGACAAATCTCTGCCGAAAGTCCAGATCATTGACCGGCAATGCCAAAGCATCGACAAGTTGGGGACGCAATATCAGACGGCGGTGCAGAGTATCAGGATGGTTTCCTGCAAGGGCAAAAACGTGTGGAAACAAAATTCAAAAAAATGGAGCGTCTCCGCCGTCGGCGCCGACCGCGAGGGCAATATCCTGTTCATTCATTCCGGGACGCCGCAAAGCGCCCACGACCTGATCGAGCGCCTCCAGCGCTTACCCATCAAGCTTGCGCGGGCGATGTACACCGAAGGCGGCCCTTCGGCGCAACTGTACGTCCGCTCGAACGATAAGGAATACGATTTTCTAGGCGAATTTTCAACCAGGTTGCGAAAAAACGAGACCAGCCGGTTTGCCTTTCCTGTTCCCAATGTCGTCGGGATCCAACGAATTGCTCCAAACGAAGAGCCATAAGGAACTTCCGAAATGCCTAAAACTAAAGTCCAGTTAAAACCTCGATTCCGGGTGAAGGTGGGCGACGAGATCGCCCTGGGTCCCGGCAAGATCGATTTACTGGAAGCGGTCAGGGAGGCCGGGTCCATTTCCCGCGCCGCCAAGGATATCGGATTGAGTTACAAAAGGGCGTGGGACATGGTGGACGCCATGAACCGCCTGTTCAAGGAGCCTCTGGTCTCCCGGTCCGCAGGGGGCAAGGGCGGGGGCGGCGCGACGCCGACCCCGCTGGGCGAACGCATAATAGAACTTTACCGCAGGATGGAACAAAAAACTCAAAAAACCGTCCAGCCGGAATGGCGGGAAATCGAAAAAAACCTGAAAAAATAGTTTGGTTGGGCCGGTAACCCACTATCAGGGCGCTGAAAAACTATTTTGTCCGCATGTCATTCTGAGTCCTTCACTCCGAATGTCATCGCGAGCCGCCCTGTGGCGGCGCGGCGATCCACCGGGGACGCCCCCGGAGGCAGAGTTTGAGACGCCAAACTCACTGAAACCCGAACCGCTTTCCTTAAATGTTCACTAATTGCCTGCGGGCGCTTGCCCGCCTGGAGCGCTTCGCTCCGCTCGCAACGACGATTTTGGAAGTTTTTCAGCGCCCTGCCAGATCGGATTCTTCGCCTTGGAACGCAAAACCGGGGAATGACCCATTCCCTCCTCGCTTTTTTTCTCAATAAACTTTCAAACTCCCTCAAAACCCATTACAATAATAGGGTTCCGCTCTAATCGATTTTTAAATTAGTCTATGAATTAAATTATGTTTTCCAAGCTCCTGCGCCTACCTTTACAATTAAAGTTTACCTTAACCTTCGCTTTTATTATTACGCTGGCGACGGCCCTGACCTTTGTCCATTTCACCCGCCAACAGGAAAACCTGGCCCTCGAACTATTGCAGGATAAGGTGAATAGCTCCAGCCGGGCCGTGGTCATTGCCGTGGAAAACGCTTTACAGCGAAACGATTTTAATAATTTAAGCCTGATTTTAAAGTCTGCCGACAACGACGAGGATATCTCCTTCATTGTCGTTCTCGACCCTTCGGGAGAAGAACTGGCCCGATTCAAAACCGTTCCGCCGGAATTAAATATCCGCGACCTCGCAAAGCGCCCGGGTCTGAATCCCCGCCGCCCGTGGCTCCGCAGGCAAAACAATGTCGGCAACCCGGCAAAGCGCCCCGGACTCAATCGATTATCTGAATCCATGCAGGTTGTGTTGCCCATTCATTTTTCCGCAAATGAACAAGGCGCCTTGTTGTTGGGTTATTCCCTGAATAATTTGCAACGCAAACTCGACCAAGATATGGGGCAGGCGATTTTTATTTATTTAGCCGTATTGGTCGTGGGGATTTTGATCGCAGCGGTTTTCAGCAGGCTGATCACCCGGAATGTCAATCAACTGATCCGGGCCGCGAACGATTTCGCCGACGGCAGGAAAATTGTAATCGACCTTCCGGAATCGGACGAACTCGGAAAACTGGGAAAAGCCTTCCTCCAAATGGAAGCCAAAATTGGCGAAGGCATGCAAAATCTTTCTGCCGCAAACGAAAGGCTTCACCGCGAGATTGCGGAACATAAAGTTGCGCGGGGAAAAATCATCGACACGGCCAAGTTTCCGGATGAAAATCCTTTCCCGGTTTTTCGGATCTCGAACCGGGGGGAATTGCTGTTTGGAAACCCCGCGTTCTCCTCCATTTTTCATCAGGACCAATTTGAGATGGGGCGGCAGGTTCCAGACTTTTGGAGAAAGGCAGTCGACGAGGCAATGGCTTCAAACGCTAAAAAGGAAGTGGACGTCTCCCTGGACAACAAGGTGTTTAGTTTTCAAATTGTTCCTCTCATGGACAAGGGCTATATCAATATATATGGAAGCGATATTACCCATAGAAAGATTTCCGAAGATAAAATCAGCGCTTATTCGCTTGAGTTGGAACGGAGCAATAAGGAGCTGCAAGAATTCGCCTACATCGCCTCGCACGACCTGCAGGAACCCTTGAGAAAAATCATCGCGTTTGGCGATCGCCTGAAAGCAAACCTGGAGGACTTGACTCCTCGGAATAATGAATACCTGGAGCGCATGCAGAGCGCCTCGCTCCGGATGCAGGCTTTCATCGACGATCTCCTCGATTTATCCCGCGTGACCACCCGAACCAATCCCTTTGCGCCCGTCGACCTCGAGAAGGTTGTTTATAAGGTTCTGGACGATTTGGAAATAAGAATCAAGCAGACCGGAGGAACCGTAAAATTGCAAAACCTGCCCACCATTGAAGCCGATTCTTTTCAAATGGGCCAGTTGTTTCAAAACCTGATTTCCAACGCGCTCAAATTTCACAGGGAAGGAATCCCGCCCGAAATCCTCGTCGGCGGTTCCATCAACGGTCAGGATATGGTAAAAATTATTGTGGAAGATAACGGGCTGGGATTCGAGGAAAAGTATGCCGAGCGGATATTCAAACCCTTCGAGCGCCTCCACGGCAGGGGCGCTTATGAAGGAACCGGTATAGGTCTTGCGATTTGCAAAAAAGTCGTCGCCCGGCACGGCGGCGACATCGCCGTTCAGACCCGGCCAAATAATGGAAGCGCCTTTATCATTTCCCTTCCCAGGAAACGCTCCAATCCAGGCGACCCCGGACGGGAGCCATGACGGTTGAATTTTTTTATTAATCCCGCATCCGGAAAAACAGCGGAGGTTTGATTGAGGCTCTCCAGTTTTGTTGGAATAATCGTTTGTTGCCTGGGATCCGCGCTTATTGCCCCAACGGCCTGGGCGGGGGAAGGCGACCGCGTTTCCAACCTGGAAAAGGACGTTGAACAACTCAAGCGTTCCTACCAGGAACTGACCCGCCCAGAAATACGCAAGGACTCGGACATTCCCAGACTACGGCTCCGGGGCTTTGGCAGTCTGCAATACGATTATGAGGACAAGGAAGTCCGGACCTTGAGCGGAGCAAAAATCGGCAAGTCCGACGCCAACAATTTCAACAACGGCGAGCTCGATCTTTTCATCACCTCCCAGATCGCCAACAAGTTGAACTTCATCAACGAAACCGTGTATGAATTTGGAAGCGGCGGGACGAGCACGCTCGACGTCGAACGTCTGCTGGTCAAGTACGAATACGCCGACGCCTTCAACGTCTCCGTGGGCCGCGGACACACCGCCCTGGGCTACTGGAACCAGCGCTTCCACCACGGCAACTGGCTCCAGACCACCAGCGACCGGCCTCTCCTCTACAAGTTTGAAGACGACGGCGGCATATTGCCCGTGCATTACGTCGGCCTTGAGTTTTCAGGATACGTGGACGCCGGCGTCGGAAGCCTGACCTATATCGGCAACGTCGCCAACGGACGCGGCAAGACCATCGACGACGTCCAATTGATCGAGGACGCCAACGACGAGAAACAATTGAGCCTCATGCTCACCCTGGAACCGGACGCCCTTCCCGGCCTCGGATTCGGCTTCAACGCCGTGCACGACGTCATCCCCGAAGACGCCGCCACGCCGGGCCGGGAAAGCGAGATCGAAGAAACCCTGGCCGGAGTCCATATTTACTACATCGACGAGCGGTTCGAGTTCATTTACGAACACCAATGGATCCATCACAATTTCACGCGGGAACGCGACCATTCGGGAGGCTACGTTCAGTTCGCCGTCGCGTTCGGCCAATTAAAACCCTATTATCGATTCGATTTTCTGAGAATCAATCTGGGCGATCCGTTTTTCGACGGGTTGAAGGGAGTTGAAGATTCCGATCAACACACCGTCGGACTGCGTTACGACTGGTTTCCCTTTGCCGCGCTCAAATTTGAATATCGCAACCTCGACGGAGTTTTTACCGATTCCCATTCGGGAACGATTCAACTGTCGTTTGCGTTTTGACCGGCCCCGCAAATATGAAATTAGCCGCCGCCAAATTCAGGTTCTGGCTCCCGGTTCTGCCGGTTTTCCTGGCGCTCTGTTTTATGCTTGCGTTTCCCGCCGTTTGTTTTTCTGGAAAAATCGTCGTCGTCGTAAATTCAGAAAACGGCGTTTCCAGTTTGTCCATTGGGGATTTGCGAAAATTGTTCAAAGGGGAGAAAAAAATCTGGAACGATGGAACGCCCGTCCGCCTGTTTTTGCCTTCCATGGAAAGCGAGGCGATGGAAAAACTGACGAAAAAAATTTTGAGGAAAAATAAGCCGTCCGAAGTCACACGGTTTTATCTGAGAGCCGTGTTTCAACAAAAATTCGCCTCCCCGCCGCGTTATTATCCCGATCCGGTTCTCGCCGTCGCTTCCACTCCCGGAGGAATCTGTCTGGTCGACTCCAGCGAGATAAAAACCGGCAAGGTAAAAATAATCCCGGTGGACGGGCTTTGACCCGCCGCGCGCCAAAAAACGCTTTCCAGCAACTAATAATTAGTTGCAATTACCTCCGGAGCGCCCTAACATTTCTTGATGAGTAGAGCGAAAAAACTGCTGAAAAGGTTTTTGTCAAAACCTTCGGACTTTACCTTTGACGAATTAAAAACTCTTTTGGCTTCGCTCGGGTACGAGATAGGGAAATCAGGCGCAACCTCCGGGTCCAGGGTCGCCTTTGTAAACCCGAAAACGAAGCACATCATCCGGATTCATAAACCGCATCCTGAGTCCGTTTTAAAGTTTTACCAAATGATTCAAATCATCAACGAATTGAAAGACAGAAACGTATTATGAGCAATACAATAGAATATGAAGGGTTCATCGGTTCGGTCCAATTCAGTTCCGAAGACAAATGTTTTTTCGGCAAAGTGGAGGGAATCGACGACCTGGTCTCGTTTGAAGGCAATACGGTCGATAAACTCGTCAAGGATTTTCGCGCCGCCGTCGACGAATACAAGAAACTTTGCAAACAATTAAAAAAGGAACCCTTCAAATCCTGCAAGGGAACGTTTAACGTTCGCCTTCCAAAAGAACTTCACCTTCAGGCGGTAAAAAAGGCCGCGCAAAGGAGAGTTTCCCTCAATCAGTTTGTTCAAAAAGCCATCGAAAATGAAACCATGAAAACCAGCGGATAAAATATTCGCTGGAAAGCCCTTCGAGCCGTGTTAATATATTTTTTTTCGGCGGGGAGTCCCGTCGGCCCCACTACTAAATTTTCATCCCGCAAAAATCCATGCTCGAACCGGATACGTTAAAGACCTACCTGACATTCGACGACGTCATGCTCCTGCCGGGATACTCCGAGGTTCTGCCCAACGAGGTGGATATCTCCACGCAGTTGACCCGCAACATCCGGCTCAACTGTCCGTTGATCAGCTCGCCGATGGACACCGTGACCGAGGACGCCATGGCCATAGCCCTGGCGCAGGAAGGTGGTATCGGGATCATCCACCGCAACTTGTCCTCGAACCTGCAACGCAAAATGGTCGAGCGCGTCAAACGCGCGGTCGCCGTGGTCATCCCCGACCCCATCACTCTCGATCCGGAACAAAAAATCCATCAGGTGAACGAGGTGATAAAAAAATACCGCTTCACCGGATTTCCGGTCGTAAAAGATAAACAACTGGTCGGAATTCTCACCAACCGCGACCTGCGCTTTGAAACCAACCTGGAAAAAACCGTCGAAGCGCTGATGACCAAAAACCCGGTCTTCATACTGGAAGGCGCCTCGCTGGAAGAATGCAAAAAACTCCTGCACGACAACCGCATCGAAAAACTTCCCGTCGTCGACAATAAGGGAGCGCTCAAAGGCTTGCTGACTTTGAGGGATATTCAGAAAGCCGGGCTTTACCCGAACGCCGCGAAAGACGCCAAAGGTCGGCTCCTGGTCGGCGCCGCCATCGGCGTTCGTCAGGATTATATGGAACATATCGAGTCGCTCGTCCACGTGGGACTGGACGTGCTGACGGTGGACAGCGCCCACGGCCACTCCAAAAAGGTGTTGGCGACTGTGGAAGAAATCAAAAAGGCGTTTCCCAGTCTGGAGGTCATAGGCGGCAACGTCGCCACCGCCGAAGGCGCCGCGGCCTTGATCAAGGCGGGAGCCGACGCGGTGAAGGTGGGCGTGGGACCCGGCTCCATCTGCACCACCCGCGTGGTTTCCGGCGTGGGCGTTCCGCAAATTTCCGCCGTCGCGGACGCCGTCCGGGAAGCCTCCAAACACGGCGTTCCCGTCATCTCCGACGGCGGCGTCAAGTTTTCCGGCGACGTCGCCAAAGCCATCGCCGCCGGCGCCCACTCGGTGATGATCGGCTCGCTGTTCGCGGGAACCGAGGAAAGTCCCGGCGAAAAAATTCTCTATCAGGGCAGAAGCTACAAGGAGTATCGCGGCATGGGTTCCATCGCCGCCATGTCCCAGGGCAGCAGCGACCGCTACTTTCAGGAGCTGGAACTTTCGGAAAGCAAACTCGTGCCCGAAGGCGTGGAGGCGCGCATTCCCTACCGGGGATCGATCGCCTTCACCGTTCACCAGTTGATGGGCGGCCTGCGTGCCGGGATGGGTTACTGCGGCGCCGCTTCGATCGAGGATTTGCGGCAAAACTCCAGGTTCATCCGCATCTCTTCCGCCGGTCTGCGCGAAAGCCACGTCCACGACGTCGTGGTGACCAAGGAAGCCCCCAACTACCAGACGGACTGAGCCGCGCCGCATGACCGAAGACTTCCTGCACGATCAAAAAATTCTCATCCTCGATTTCGGTTCCCAGTACACCCAGAACATCGCCCGGAAAGTGCGCGAGTCCAAGGTGTATTGCGAGATCATGCCGTACAATACGCCGCTGGACCGGATCAAGGAATTCAATCCCAAGGGGATCATATTTTCCGGAGGACCCGCTAGCGTTCTGGACGACGACGCGCTGATTTGCGACCGGAAGATACTGGAAATGAAAATTCCCATTCTCGGCGTCTGCTACGGAATGCAACTCATCTCCCACCTGTTGCGCGGCGAGGTGAACCCTTCGGAACGCCGCGAATTCGGCAAGGCGCACCTTGTGGTCAAGGAATTTTCCCGCCTGTTCGACGACGTGAAAAACAATTCCCAGGTGTGGATGAGCCACGGCGACCGCATTGCCAAAGTCCCGGCGGGATTCCACGCCACCGCGTTCACCGACAATTCTCCCGTCGCCGCCATCGAAAATTCAATCGATAAAATTTACGCCCTGCAGTTTCACCCCGAAGTGGCGCACACCCACGAGGGTTTGAAAATCCTGCAAAACTTTCTCTACGGCGTCTGCGGCTGTAAAAAGATTTGGGAAGTGGAACTGTTGGCCGAACACGGCGTCGCCGCCGTCCAGGAGCAAGTAGGTCCCAACGGGAAAGTCATCTGCGGCCTGAGCGGCGGAGTGGACTCCTCCGTCGTCGCCGTTCTCATTCACAAGGCCATCGGCGACCGGCTGACCTGCGTGTTCATCGACAACGGACTACTCCGCACCGGCGAGCGCGATAAGGTCGAACAGACCTTCCGCGATAATTTCAAAATCAACCTGGACGTGGTGGACGCCTCGGAAAGATTTTTAACCGCGTTGGAAGGCGTCGAAGACCCGGAGCTGAAACGCAAGACCATCGGGCGGATTTTCATCGAGGTGTTCGAGGAAGAAGCGAAAAAGGGCGGCAACTTTTCGTTCCTTGCGCAGGGCACCCTGTATCCCGACGTCATCGAATCGGTTTCGTTCAAGGGACCTTCCGCCGTCATCAAATCGCATCACAACGTCGGCGGCCTGCCGGAGAAAATGAACCTGAAACTCGTCGAACCCCTGCGCGAACTGTTCAAGGACGAAGTCCGTGCGCTCGGCCTGGAAATGGGACTGCCCGAAGAAGTCATCCGGCGCCAGCCGTTCCCCGGTCCCGGACTCGCCATCCGCATCCTCGGTCCCGTGACCCGCGAGGGCCTGACCCTCCTGCGCAAGGCGGACCAGATCATCATCGAAGAAATAAAATCCGCCGGACTGTACAACGAAATCTGGCAATCCTTCGCGGTCCTGCTCCCGGTCAAAACCGTGGGCGTCATGGGCGACGCCCGAACCTACGAAAACGTGATCGGGATCCGCGCCGTCTCCAGCTCCGACGGCATGACCGCCGACTGGGTGCGCCTACCTTACGACCTGTTGGGAACGATGTCCAACCGCATCATCAACGAAGTGGAAGGCGTCAACCGCGTCGTTTACGATATCAGCTCCAAACCCCCCGGCACCATCGAGTGGGAATAATCGGCGACGGAGCCAACCCGCATTTGTCAGGCTGAGCTTGTCGAAGCCCAAGCCTTTTCCGGTTCGCCCTTCGACAGGCTCAGGGTGACAAATGAAAAATCTTATCCTTCTAGGAATATTGCTGGTTGCGGGGAACCTGTCGCTCGCTCAAACCGCCGCGCCCGCAACCATGGCGGAAATTCCAGCGGGCGAATTTATTTTTGGAAACCAGCAATTCGCCACCGCGTCCCTACCGACTTTCTGGATCGACCTCTACGAAACAACAAACGCCGAATTCGCAAAAATTTTCTCCGATCACGAATATCCATTAGGCGCCGACCTGCATCCAGCGACAGGAATGACCTGGAACGAAGCCGCCGCGTTTTGCCAACAAACGGGCAAGCGCCTGCCGACGGAGGCGGAATGGGAAAAAGCCGCGCGCGGCACGGAGGGGCGACTCTATCCCTGGGGCGACCGGCCCTTGAAAGGCAAACCGCATCCCTTCATCTCCGGCCTGGTGAAACGCCGCGTGGGCTTTCAAAAAAAAGACGTCTCGCCCTACGGCGCCCAAGGCATGGCCGGGTCCGTTTGGGAGTGGACCGCGAGCAAAGAGGGCGACAATATAATCGCGCGCGGCGGGTTGTGGAACCTGCACCTCGATTATGAGTTCAGCAAAACTTATGAGAAAATTTTAAAGAACCCGGACGAGGGATTTTCGTTTTTAGGATTTCGTTGCGCAAGGTCGCCATGATCAATCGAAGAAATTTTATCGCGCAGGGCTGGGGCGCGTTGTTGATCGCCTTGTCCGCCTGGCGGCCGCTCAAGGCGGCGGCGGAGACCGACTATTTTACCGGCACGGAATACGTCGGTAAAACCCGCGCGGGACGCTATCGGGATTTTTACATCAATTACTGGAAAACCATGCGGCGCATCGACGCCGAACGCTGGACCCTGCAAGTTGGCGGGCTGTGCGAAAACCCCGGATCGTTCCGGTTGGACGATCTGCGCGCTCTGCCTCAAAAAACCCAGACCTCGCGTCTTAAATGCGTGGAATGCTGGTCCGCCAAGGCGCAATGGACGGGATTCCATTTTTCGGAATTGGAGCGCAGAGTCCAGCCGCTTCCCAACGCGACGGGCGCCGTGTTTCATTGCGGCGACGAGTATCGGGAATTTGCCGACCTTGTGAGCCTGCGCCATGCACGTTCCCTCTTCGCCTACGAAATGGACGGCCAACCCTTGACGGACGGGCACGGTTTTCCCCTGCGCCTCGTCGTTCCCTTCAAGTACGGCTACAAAAATCCCAAGGCGATTTTGAAAGTGGAGTTTGTGGAGGAGTCCCAACCAGGCACCTGGAGCAGGATCGGTCCCTACTCAACGGACGGAACTATTTTGCCCGGCTACGACCACCCATTGGACCGCGGCAAAATCCGCCGCCGCATATTTGGAGGGGAGAT
>JAJDBD010000054.1 GCA_029261575.1 Nitrospinaceae bacterium
AGAATTTTTTGCGGCGGGTTCAGGGTTATATTCTGCATCGATCGCGCTTTTAAAAAATTTAACAGGTAAAAATTATTTCTTTATCTCTTCAATAAAGGCCGTCCCGCCCTTGCCGACTTTTTCGACCAGCGCTTCGGATTCAGTCTTAACGTTTTCCACTGCGGCGCTCACTTGCTCGCTGGCGCTGTCGACGGCGTCGGTCACGTTATCCGTCAGGGTGTCGGCCGCGTCGCAGGCCGCGAGAAAAATCAGGCAGGCGACCGCGAAACAGGGAGCCAAAGAGTTTAATTGCCGGCGAATGTTCAATCCTGATAGTTTCATGGCAAAATTTTTCATATCGTTTCCGAGGGGCGAGGCCCGATATTCAGTCCAATTGATGTTGGACCGATTCCAACGCTTTCCCAAGGTCCGCGACAAATTGTTTCTCTTCGGTTGGAGTGACGCGAAAAGAAACCGCGCCAGGATGACCGCCGCCGCCCAGATACCGTCCATCAAACCAAGCGCGCAGGGGATCCTCCATTTTTCTCAAGTCGAACCGGTCGTATTTTACGGCGCGGCGAATTTTTATGAATATGCACTCCTCCCCCTCGGGACTGATTCCGTTAAAACAAACCACCCCGATCTTTCCCGAGCGCTCCGGCGCTTCGTTGATCAGTCGACCGCGAACCTGGGAAAACCATCCCGACTCGTAAGGCTGAATGCAGACCTGGTAGCGGGAATGCGTGGGGTCCAGCAAGTTCAAAAACGCCACGTCTCCGTTGTATTCCACGCGGTCCAATAGTTTTTGGATGCAAGCTTCCTGGTCGCTGGACAGCTTGTTTATATATTGGAGCAGGTGATCGGGCGCCGCAAATTTTTTTTCATGGTCGTCCCCCAACCGGTCCGGAGTTCCTTTTCGCCAGCGCGTCAGGTTCTTCAGGTTTTTTTGGCATTTGGCCATCCAATAGTCGTAGTCTTCGCGGTTGGGGATGATTTGTCCGCCCCCCGTATCGCATAACAGGCCGGTCAACAGGCTCAGCAGAATGCTTCTTTTTTCGAATGGATCGGGCTGGGCGCCGTGTTGCTGGAGAATTTCAAATAGTTCGCCGACGATCTCCACGTTGGCGTTGGCCCGGCGATACAACTGGACGGACTTCGGCGCTAGCGGTTGACTGTCCGACCCAAAATGATGGTCGGTCTCGATAACCGGCAGGCCTTTGGCGATAAACGAATTTTGAATCGTCGCGCCAAAGGGCAGGAGTTGAGGATTGGCCGTGTCAAAAAACATCACCGCATCCACGTTCCCTTGAACGTTCAAAAGTTCCTGTTCGTTCTTGATAAACCGGATTTCTTCATGGTAATGGATGATTTCCTCCATGAAGTCGAGATTGGAATCCAACGAATGCGGAAGAACTATGTAAACCTGTTTGCCCAGCATTTTCAGGTAAACGGCCATGGCCGCCATGGACCCCAATGCGTCGGGGTCCACATAGGACGCGAACAACCAACGGCGATGTTCGAGCAATAAAACCGCCGCCCGGTCCATATTGACGGACCATTCTTTATCTGTTGCGGGAGTTTTCATAAGTTAACCGGCGTCATTTATACAATCATTATAAAGACGCCTGGTTTCGGGGGATAGACAAAAAGTTTGCCGGGCGGGCGAGGGCAACCGGATCAAGGCGAGAGGGGTCTTGTTAAGTTTAGCTTTGCCCCGCATCCTGATCGAACAAATCGTTGTATGCATCCGGGTCGGCTACCGGGCTGGGGCCGGACCGCATCCAGTCAATCTCCTCGAGATCTTCTTCCAATTCATCATCCAGAGCAAAGAGGGACCATTGTTCGACAATCAGAGACGGTTCTCGAAGAATGAGTTTTAAGCTTCCGCATCGGCAGGAAGTTTCGCCTACCACCACCGGCGTTTCCTTTTTCATCAACAGGACGAAGTCGCAATCCTTGCAGGCATACTCTCTATGGCTTTCATTCAATTCGTCGGCGATCAAGGTTTCCCGGCATTGATTGCATATGGCCGGCGACCCGGGGGCATGCGAGTTGAAAGTGTTTTCCACCCCACAGGCGCGGCATTCAATGAGAAAATCTACTGGTTTTGGTTGGGACATGTCGTAAAACGCCGGTCTTAAAGACGGCGGCTAATTGTTAAGGGTTCAGGATCCCATGGAATCTTTAAACTTGGACATGTCAAAATTTTCCATATCGATGCCCATCTCCTTGAACTGTCCGGAAAAGGGGCATTTCCCTGCGGCCAGTTTCGTCGCGCCGTTTTCCGGGGCGGCTTCTTCCTCGCCTTCGTAGCCGTTCTCCTCGGCCATTAAAATCCACTGCGCCGTTTCCAACTGCGCATTGTTGGTCTCGATAATCTTCTTGATTTCGTTTTTGGCGTCTTCGTTGTCGGCGCTGTTGGCGGCGGCTTTGTATTTTTCCATCGCCTGTTTCTGCAACTCGACGGCTTCCTTCAAGGCATCCTGGGTAAAGGACATGACCGGTTCCTCCGTTGTCAAAATTTCGGGTAAATTATATACCGGAACTATAACAAAACCAGCCGCTCCTGACAATAGTTCGCGTGGGAGACCCCTTGAATTTTTGAAAAAAGGGAATGGAATCCTACGGTTTGCAAATTCCAAATCAGGGCCTATATATATAGTATGAGCGAACGCGGCCTAAAAAATCTGATTGAAAAGGGGGATCGGGGAGACATTGTCCTGCTGGGCTTTCCTCATGACGCCGGGGTGAGAATCAACGGCGGCAGGCCCGGAGCCGCTCGGGGTCCTCAAGCCTTTCGTTCCGCCCTTGGGCGAATCAGGAGCGCGAGCGATCCCGAACTGGACGTCGATTTGTCCATCCTTAAAATTTGCGACGCCGGGGACGTTTCACCAATCTGTTCGCTGGAAGAGTCCCACGCCGCATTGACGGACAAGGTCGGGGCCATTCTGGAAACGGGATCGATTCCCTTTGTGGTGGGCGGCGGCAACGATCAGTCCTATCCGAACGCGTCCGCGCTGTTGGGTCGCGAGGACGCTCTCCCCCTGGGAGTCGTGAATGTGGACGCTCATCTGGACGCGAGGCCGCTTAAGGATGGTCGCGCCCACAGTGGGTCGCCCTTTCGCCTGCTGTTGCAGGACGAACGTTTCGAGGCGGACTGTTTCGTCGAATTCGCCGCCCAGGGCGAGCAATGCGACCGCGACCAGGCCGAATTTATCAAGAGCCGGGGCGGGCGCATCCATTGGTTGACCGCAATGCAGGAGGAAGCCTGCGTCGCCGCCATGTTTCGCGTTGTGCTGGAGGATTTGACCGAACAGTGCGCCTCGGTGTTTGTGAGCTTCGATTTGGATTCCGTTTCCGGATCGACGGCGCCCGGCGTCTCCTGCCCCGGCGCGATAGGACTCTCGGCGCGCGAGGCTCTGGCCATCGCCCGCATCGCCGGGGCCTGCCCGGCGGTCCGTTTGTTCGATCTCTCCGAATTCAACCCCGAAATCGAGGAAGACCGCACCGGTCGGCTGGCCGCCTCCCTGTTTTATAATTTTTGCCTGGCGCTGGCGGCTAGAAAGAAGAAAGCATGAAACCGAAGCCGTCTCATAAAAGCGGATTCGGAAAATCGGTTCCCGCCTCGCGTCCCATGCATGCGAAATTCCGCCCGCAAAAAGCGCCGCGCGCTTCCACGTCCACGCGACTCCAATGTTGCGACTGGGACGCCGAAGCCGCGCTGAGGATGCTCCAGAACAATCTGGACGAGCGCGTGGCTCTGGACTGGAAAAACCTGGTGGTGTACGGCGGGTCCGGCAGAGCGGCAAGAAACTGGAAAGAGTATCGCCGTCTCGTCGCCGAGTTGAGGCGCCTGCGCTCGGACCAGACCCTGTGCGTGCAATCGGGCAAACCCGTTTATATCGCCCAAACCCATCCTGAGGCGCCGCGGGTCGTCATCGCCAATTCCAATCTGGTTCCCGCCTGGGCGACGCAAGAGGAGTTTGACCGGCTCGACCGTCTGGGATTGACCATGTACGGCCAAATGACGGCGGGGAGTTGGATCTACATCGGGACGCAGGGAATTTTGCAGGGAACCTACGAAACGTTCGCCGCTTGCGGGAAAAAAGATTTTGGCGCCGCCAGTTTGCTGGGTAAATGGATTTTCACTTCCGGACTGGGCAATATGGGCGCGGCGCAACCCATGGCGGGGACCATGAACGACGCCTGCGTTCTGGCGGCGGAGATCAACCCCGCCCGCGTCCGGCGCGTGATGAAGGAAGGTTTTATCGATCGCGCAACGGCTTCGTTGAACCAGGCGCTTGAGTGGATCGACGAGGGATTGAAAACGCGGCGCCCGGTGGGAGTCGCGGTGATCGCCAACGGCGCGACCGTCGCCAGGGAGCTTATCAAACGCCGACGCATCCCCGATATCGCCACCGACCAGACGTCGGCTCACAACCTGATGGATTATGTTCCCGAGGGCGGGGATTACAAATCCCTCATGAAATTGCGCGCCGGAGACCCGAATGAATATCGAAAGCGTTCGCTGGCGACCTGCGTCGAGCATTGCCGGGCGCTGATCCAGCTTCGGGAACGCGGCGCGGTGGTTTTTGATTACGGCAACAATCTTAGAGGGCAGGCGGAATCGGGCGGATTGAGCGTTCGCAGGCCGGACGGATCGTTCACGTATCCGGGATTTGTCCCCGCCTACATTCGCCCTCTGTTTTGCGAGGGACAGGGTCCGTTTCGCTGGGCGATCCTTTCTGGAAAAAAGAAAGACCTGCACACCGTCGACCGGGCGGTGATCGAAACGTTTCCCGAAAAAACCGCCTTGCGGAGGTGGATCGAAAAAGCCGCTAAACGAGTTCCCGTGCTGGGACTCCCTACCCGCGTTTGTTGGCTGGGATACGGCGAACGGGCTAAAATGGGGCTGGTCATGAACCGTCTGGTTCGTTCGGGGAAAGTCGCGGCGCCCATCGTGATTGGACGCGACCATCTTGATTGCGGAAGCGTAGCTTCTCCCAATCGGGAAACAGAGGGGATGAAGGACGGGAGCGACGCCGTAGCCGACTGGCCGTTGATCAACTTCGCCTTGAGCGCCGTTTCCGGCGCAAGCTGGGTGAGCTTTCATCATGGAGGAGGCGTCGGGATCGGCCAGTCCCTGCACGCCGGGATGGTGATCGTGGCCGACGGCTCGAAACAAAAAGACCAACGGCTGGAGCGGACGCTCAACAACGACCCCGGCTTGGGCGTGGCCCGCCATGTCGACGCCGGTTATGCAAAGGCCCGCCGCACCGCCGACCAACGAGGGGTTCCGCTTCCCGGAAAGTAAATGCCCGTGACGTCTACTACTATTTGTTTCCGAAACATCCGCTTGCTGGCGCAAATCGAATCTGTTGCGCCGGTGGTCGTCGCAAAAAAAGAAAACTGCGCCCTGGTCGTGCGCGACGGCAAAGTGGTCAAGACGGTCAAGGATTCCGGGATCCGCGCCGGCCAATACGATTCGGTGGTGGACCTGAAGGGACGCGCGGTGATCCCCGGTTTTGTCGATTGCCACACGCATCTTGTCTATGGAGGCGACCGTAAGGAGGAGGCCGAAAAACGCGCGACCGGGGAGTCTTATCTGGAAATCCTCAAACAGGGAGGCGGTATCCACAACACCGTCGAGGCGACGCGTAAATCCGGAGAGGAGGAACTGTACCAAACCGCGCGCGCGCGTATGAAGCGGATGATTCAACTGGGAACCACGGCCTTCGAAATAAAATCCGGTTACGGGCTGGACCTGGAAACGGAAAAGAAAATGTTGCGCGTGGGCCAGTCCCTGCGCGACAAACTAAAAGTTCCCGTGAACCTCACCTACCTGGGCGCTCATGCCGTCCCCAAGGGCTGGGAGCGAGAGGAGTATCTGGATTGGGTGATCGAAAACCTGCCCGCGTTCCGGGGACTGGCGGACGCCGTGGATATATTTTGCGAGCAGGACGTGTTTTCCGTAAAGGACCTGCGTCGGCTCTTCTTGCGCGCCAAATTGCTCGGCTTTCATCTGCGCGCTCATGTGGAGGAACTGTCGCATCAGGGGGGATGTTACGAGGCGGCAAAACTGGGCGCTTTATCCTGCGACCATTTGGAGCACGCGCTTCCGAAGGATATTCGGGCCATGCAGTTGAGCGGAAGCGTTGCGGTTCTTTTGCCGGGAGTGACCTTTTTTCTCGGCGGCGAAAAAATAGCCCCCGCCCATTCCTTCATCGACGCCGGAGTTCCGCTGGCGCTCGCGACGGATTGTAATCCGGGCAGTTCCCCCACCTACAACATGCAAACCATTTTATACCTGGCGGCGTTTCTGTACCGGCTCTCGCCGGACCAGGCCCTGGCGGCGGGAACGCTGGGCGCGGCGCGGGCGCTGGAGCGGCACAAGGAGTTCGGCGGACTCCTCCCCGGTCAGCGCGCGGATTTTAACGTCCTCAAAACCGACGACTACCGCGATTTGTTCTATTATTTCGGCGACAACTTCGTGGATAAAACCTATCTCGCCGGGGAAATGATTCGCTGAATGGTTCGCCTTGTATTGGCCGGGCGGGTGGGATAACATACGCCATTCTAAACTCTAAAAACTCGAAATCGAAAGCCATGGTCAAATTTTGTCTCCAGTGCAAGAACGCGTTTTGGGGCGGGGACGTCTGCCCCAAGTGCGAGGGGGATATTCCCTTGCTGGACGCCGCCCGTCCGGAAAATCAAAAGTACCTTCCCGAACTCAACATCGACGTGCGTCCAAAATATTTTGCCCGCAGCGCCATGTTGCTGACCTGTTTCGGATTCATCATGGCCCTGCCGCTGGGGATGTTCATATTCATTCGCGGCATGTCGTTCAGCGACAACCTGATCCTTTGGGCCGGGGTGGGAATCGGAACGGTGATCGCCGTCTCCTGGGGATGCTGGGCCGCCTCGCACAAACTCTTCGACAAACAGATGGAAGCCGTCGAGTCCAAAGCCCTCGATAAAGAACCCCAACTGGATTAAAGTTTTCCTTCATCCGCCCTCACGCGCCCGCCTTTTTGATCCCCATAAGCCATTAAATTTGTTAATATTAGGGGAATCTTTATTTGCCCCCATGGTCGGTCATGAATAAAGCTACACAACTATCAGAAATTTCCCTCACCTGCATGCCCAAGCCTTTGGATGATGAAACCTGGGATCAGTTTTACATCCAGACGGGAAAAGTAAGGGGTGGCAATAAAGTAGAAAAGCTTATTAAAGATTTGAAAAACGTTCAACCATCCCCCGATCCCGTGAAATGTATTTTTACGGGACACCAGGGATCAGGGAAATCCACGGAGCTTCACAGACTTAAAAAGGAATTGGACAACGAATATGAAATCATCACGGGAGAGATAGGTAAAAAGTATAATTTGCCGGGGCTGGATTACCTGCAAATTTTATATTATTGCTCGGTCTTGTTGATTAATTTGGCGTCCGAAAAAAACATTCGACTGGATAAGGACGAAGCCGAAAATCTTCTGGATTGGTTTGACGATGAATACAAAGAGGAATACAAGAAGGAAGATCACCAAATTGAAGTTGAAGGCGGAGCTAAGATTGGTTGGTTTCAATCTATATTTGCAAGTTTTTCCGGAAAGGTTTCCAGCGGAGGAGGAACCTTGGAAAAAGTAGTGAAGCATATTGAAGAAAATCTGGACCAATTGACCACTATTATGGCAAGCATTATTCGGGCTATAAATAAAACACAATCCAAAAGATTATTAATCATCCTTGAAGATCTGGACAAATTGGAATCGCTCTCGAAAGCACGGGAAATCTTTTTTAAGCACAAATTGCAACTTTTGCAGATACCCTGCTCCGTTATCTATACCTTTCCCATCGCTCTTTGGTACGATTCTGATCCGGCTTTACAGAATTATCCAATCCGATCAATTTTACCCATGATCCAGATAGGTCCGGGTCCGGGCAAGTCCGACGCAAAAGAAAAAGCAAAAGTTAAAGAAGGCCGGAAATCCCTGAAACAAATCGTTTTTCATAGAATCGACAAGGGTCTAATTCAGGAAGGCGCATTGGAACTGTTGATCGACAAGAGCGGGGGGCATATCCGCGATTTGTTATACCTGATAAGACAAGCCGCTTTGAATGCCCAGGTTGACGGCAATGAGTCCGTTGCGCTCGCGGACGCGGAGGACGCTGTTCTCCAATTACAGTCCGAGTATTCCAACCGCATCGCCCCTCCTCAAGAAAGCGTTGCGAATATAGACCTCCAGGATATTGAGACCGTCCTTAAATTGAAATGGCCCCTGCGCGGTCCGGATCAAAGCGAAGCGTTCAAACATTTACTGCAAAACCTCTGCATCCTGGAATACAATGGCGATAAGTGGTACGACCTGCACCCCCTGGTGCGCGATTACCTGAAGGTCAAAAATGCCGAAAGCAAAAAAACAAAAAAGCCAACCGCCTCCAAAAAAATCAAAACCGTCCGCAAGAAAAAATAAAAACTGGAGCGAGTTCTCGGGACTTGAGGATTATCAGGAATTATTGATCGTCCTGAACAACCCGGTTCCGGGCCAGTTTGTTTTCGTGCAAATCAATTCCCCCGCCAAACGCGAAAAACTCATCGAGCAAATTGAAAAGGACGGATTGAACAATCCTCACGCCGTCGCGAACTTCTCCCAACTCCCGCAAAATAATCCGCCGCTTAAAATTCTCGAACTGTTTTTAGCCGATCATCCCAACTGCAAAACTTTGTTCATCGACGGGATGGAGGAATTTTTTAGAGACGAACGACGCGCGGCGTCCCTGGAAGCCCTGAATCTGGCGAGAGAAAGCCTTGGCGACCTCCCTGTCTCCCTGGTATTTTTGCTTCCCGAATTACTGGTGCAGGCGATTCGACATGGAGCGCAAAACTTTTGGAACTGGCGGGCCTACGATTTTTATTTGGACACCCCTGGCTCCGAAATGGAAACTCAACAAATAAGCATGCCTTTGACGTCCGACCTTTCCCCGCCGCCGGGAGACACGCCGGAAGCGCGCGCGCGCCGGATTCGTATTCTTAAAAGCTTGCTGGAGGACGGTCAAAAAGAAGGCCGAACCATGGAATCCCTCGCTCCCTCGACCATCTTTCCGCTGGTCAAGGATTTGTTTATTTCAGGCAAATTTGATGAAGCGGAAAAATATTTAAAAGAGTTACTAAATTTGAAAATTGATAGAGAAGGAGTTCCCGTTGTTTCAGGGGCATATAACTTAATGGGTGAAATTTTTAGAGCCAAAGGCCAATACGACCAGGCGATTGAGTATTTAGAAAAAGCGCTTGAGATTAATCTTAAAATCTACGGCGTGGATCATCCCAGCGTGGCAGATCTTTGGGACAATCTTGGGAGGGCCTGGGATATTAAGGGCGAATACGACAAGGCGCTTGCGTATACAGAAAAAGCGCTGGATAGTCATCTTAAAACCTTCGGCGCGGACCATCATAGCGTGGCAAGGCTTTGGAATAATCTGGGCGAGGTCTGGAGGGCTAAAGGCGAGTACGACAAGGCGATTGAGTTTTACGAAAAAGCATTGAAGAACAATCTTAAAACCTTCGGGCCCGAGCACCCAAATGTGGCCACAGTTTGGAACAATCTGGGCATTTCTTGGAGGGCCAAGGGCGAGTACGACCAGGCGATTAAGTATTTCGAAAAAGCGCTAGAGAGCGATTTTAAAACCTACGGCGCGGACCATCCCAACCTGGCAAGACTTTGGAATAATCTGGGCACGACTTGGATGCCCAAGGGCCAGTATGACTTGGCGATTGAGTTTTTCGAAAAAGCGCTGGAGAGCGATTTTAAAACCTACGGCGCGGACCATCCCAACATGGCAAGACTTTGGAATAATCTGGGCGCGACTTGGAATGCCAAAGGCCAGTATGACTTGGCGATTGAGTTTTACGAAAAAGCGCTGGAGAGCGAAATTAAAACCTTCGGCGCGGACCATCCCAATGTGGCGAGCCTTTGGAACAATCTGGGGATGACTTGGGGCGTTAAAGGCGATAATAAAAAAGCGCGGGTTTATATTGAAAGGGCCCGGGCCATTTGGCAGAACGCTGGGCTTGGCTATCAAGTCAGGTTAGCGGAGGATAACCTGAGAAAATTTCCCAAAGATTGAGAAACCAGCCAGAGTGGTCGGGTCAGGGGGCGGATTTTTGCGCGTCCTGGGGTTCGGACTCGACGCTGACAACGAGGTTCCTGCCTTGGTTCTTCGCCTTGTACAGGCATTCGTCCGCTTCCTTGATAACTTCCTTCAGGGTTTTGCTGGCGTCTTTGTAAACGCTGATTCCCAGGCTCATGGTCACGCGGATTTCCTCCCGGTTGTGCGTCGTCGTAAACGCCTCGATGGCAGAGCGGACTTTCTCGGCCCAGACCTTCGCCCCCGAAATCGGCGTCTCCGGCAACAGGATTAAAAATTCCTCCCCGCCCCAGCGGCACACGACATCCTGCTTGCGCGAGTTTTTCCTGAGCAGTTTCGCGATTTCTACCAGCACATGGTCGCCGGCGTCGTGCCCGTAGACGTCGTTGACTTTCTTGAAAAAGTCGATGTCCGCCAACGCGATGGAAAATGCCCGCTTGTTGCGGTCCGCACGAGCGGTTTCGTGTTGCAGTTTTTCTTCCAGGTCGCGCCGGTTCGGCAGTTGGGTGAGCGGGTCGGTGCGCGCGGTTTTTTCCAGCGCCTTTTTGAGGCGCACCAGTTCCCGAATCATGGCGGCGGATTGCTTTTGGGCTTCCACGCGTTTGGTAACGTCCGAGAGGGTCCCAATAATTTCCTTGCCTTCGTCGCTATAAAGAAACCGCGAGCGCAGAGTTGTCCAGACTAAATCTCCATCCGGGCGCAGGACCCGGCAATCGATATCCAATTGCCCTTCCGTCTCCGTCTCCGCCCAGCGGCGAAGCGTTTCCTCGCGGTCGTCTTCGTGAATGACTTCCCACCAGGGCCGGCCCAGGGCGCGGGAGAGCGGAACGCCTGAAATTTTTTCCCAGGCGGGGTTCACATAGGAATACTTGTTCTCGGAGTCGATTTGAAAAATTCCTATCGGCGAGGACTGGCACATGCCCTGAAAACGCAGTTCCTGTTTCCTGTTTTCGGCAGGCGTTGACGGGCGCGCGTTCAGACCTTGCGTTTGCGCTCTAAGATTCTTAATCGATCCGCCCATCCAGGCGGCGGTCCACAAGATCGCCAGGGCAAGCAGGCGGTCGACGACCGGATACCCGGAGGGTTGAGCGGAAGCGACGAAATACCCGAGGACGATCAGGAGCGAGGCGAATGCGGCGGTCGCGGTTACGGCGCGCTTGTCTGGAATCCGCAGAGCGGGGAGGATCAAAATAAAATAAAGCAGGGCCGCGTTGAATGCGGCGGAAAAATTCCGGTCCAGAAAAAACAGGCACAATCCCGCCGCAACGACGCCTGCCGCTAGAATTTTCGGGCCGAGAGAGAAACCGGAGCTGTCCGTTTTTTCATTCATTTAGCGGGTTGAGTGAGGGGTCACGGCCCACAGACTAAATATTTTTTCTGCTAAATACAAGTCCAATTCCCCTGCCTGTTAGCCGGGAATGCCGGTTAGCCGATCAGGTGGGCCGGGCTTCTTTTCTGATAACGAACACCTTGTCGGCAATAATATCAATATCGTATCCGCCGAGGTCGGCCATTTTGGAAAGCGCGCGGTTGCAATAAAAACTCACATGCGTGGGATCGTCCTTGTACCACCAGGTCTTGAAATGCTCCGCAGCGTTGGGCGCTTCGACGAAGGGGTTGGTCATCATGGTGGAAAACAAAACGATTCCCTCCGGCGCCAGGACCTTTTCGATTTCGCGCAACTCTTCCCATGGATTGGGCAAGTGCTCGATCACCTCCACGCCGACGACGGCGTCGAACAGAACGGGATAACTCTGGTCTTTCAGATAACCGTCGCGCATGGGTTCCAGTTCCGTCACGTTGAATCCCCGGCCCCTAAGCTCGCGCGCCATTTCGCCGGAGCCGGAACCAAAATCCAGAATCCGTTCCGGAACGCGGTATGCCTGAATGTAGGAAAGCAGACCGTCCACCTGGCTTTTCCAGAAATCCGCTTGCGCGGTTTCCCATTGCGCTTTGTAATGATTTTCTTCCAGCTCCTTGTCCGGCAGGTCGAGGGTGAAAATAAGAAAGCATTCGGGGCACTTAAAAAACGCGCGTACGTCCTGAAAA
The DNA here is from genome assembly GCA_029261575.1 of Nitrospinaceae bacterium. Classification (GTDB taxonomy): domain Bacteria; phylum Nitrospinota; class Nitrospinia; order Nitrospinales; family JACRGP01; genus JAJDBB01. Next base: position 12,175 of record JAJDBD010000054.1, read on the forward strand.
AATGGCCGCGAAGGGGTCTGGCAAATCCGGCAGGCGGGAGCGGGGGTTGGGCTTGGCGTCATGTTATTTGGATGAAGGGTCCGCGTCGGTTAAAAAAGCGCCGCAACGTTATTTGCAGCGCTTTTAGGAGTTTGGATCGGGCGCCGGTTGTTCCGCGATAATCAAGGAATGAATTGAATGCCGCGTTGGAATATTTGTAGCGCTTTTGGGAGTTTGGATCGGGCGCCGGTTGTTCTTCAGCAATCAAGGAATGAATTGAACGCCGCGCTGGAATATTTGTAGCGCTTTTGGCGGAAAGTTTCCACGCAATTGGAAAATAGAATATTTGAACCCAGGTTGGAAAGGAGGCATTCGGCTTTGCCGGTAATGCCCGCTATTGAGGCGCGTGCAAACGATTTCTGCCTTTCTCCTTTGCCAGGTACAGGCAGTTATCAGCGCTATTAATACAATCATCCATTGATTGGCCTTCCTTATATTCGCTGATTCCCAGGCTGACCGTCAGGGAACTATTATTTTGATCGAAGGTAAAAATTTCCTTCTCCACCTTCTTACGAATGTTTTCACCGGCAATAATTCCTCCATGGAGTTTGGTGTCCGGCAAAAGTATCAGAAATTTTTTGCCGCCCCAGCGGAAAACGACGTCCGTTATACGCATGCTTTCTTTAAGAATGGCGGCTAACCGCCGGAGGACAAAATCTCCGGCGCTGTTCCCCAAGGAATCATTCACTCGTTTGAAGTGATCGATATCGCACATGAGAATGCAAAATGTTAAACGGGAGCGGTTGAAGCGGAAAATTTCATGGGTCACTTTTTCTTCGCCCGCTCTTCGATTAAATAAAGTGGTTAGCGGATCGGTTTGCGACGTCTTTATCAGTTCGGCTTGCGACCGTTCGAGTTCCTGGGTTCGTTCGGAGATTTTATCTTCAAGCTTCCGATTGGCCTCGTTCAATTTTTCATTAGTTATTCTCAAGTTCTCCCTGTCGCGTTCCAATTCAATTTTCAGTTGAGTCACATTATTCAATTCTGTCCTCAGGTTTTCCGAAAGGCTTCCCGCCCAACCGGATAAAATCAAAAACCCGCCCCACAAAGTAAGATCTATTTTAAGCTCAAATTGGTTTTGAATAGCTTCATAGGCTTCCTTGTTTGCCAAAATAAACACCCAGACCAGGAGGACGGTAAAAAATGCATACAGCACGGCCAATCTTCTACCCAACAAATACCCGGCAAGCATTATTGGAATGTAATAAAATTTAAGGAGGGAAACTTTAAACTGAATAAAATAGTGAATGAGGGGAACGGAAAAGAGAATCAATAAAATCAGAAAATTCTCCTTATTAGAATCAAAGTATTTTTTTAGGGTCATGACTGAAACAGACGGTTAGAAAGCATGCTAATCTCGGTTTTCATATTGATTAGTTTGGAATTATAACGTTATCTTATCCTAATTGTAAATGAAAATCTATTTAAAAAAAACCTTTAAACAACGGACCTTCACCGTATAAGTTGCCCTACTGCCTCTACGGCGAGCAGTGCGAACGCATTTGCCGTATAAGTAACGCCTATTTGCACCGGCGCTTCGCCGGCGTCACGCGGGCCGGCGCCCACAGCAAGCGCCCGATCAAATCCGCCAAATCGCCCGTCAGGCGCTCACGGTTAGTGGAAAAAGTAGACGGCAGGATAGCCGCCAGAGCCTGGCCGATCCTCGGGTTGTAAGTCGTAACAACGCGTCCGTCGCGGTCCACGCGCCAGGGGAGCATCCACAAATGCGGCGAGACCGACCGGGCTTTGATTTCGCTCCCGCCTTCCAGACCGACCACGATACGAATTTGGGGACGACCGCCCTCCCCGTTTTCCCGATAATAATTTTCTACCGCCGCCGTCGCGGTCTCTATATTTTTAAAATACTCGAGAAAGCGGCGTTCCTCTTCGGCGGTCCGGGTTTTCGTAAGGTTGCCAGGTTCGGAACAGGGCCGGGACCGTTTTAATTTCTTGAGAACGGGTTCGGCGTTGGCGTCCAGCCAAGGTTGCGTTACGCCCATGCGCGTGGGATCCAAACGCTCGATGGGCGGCGAAACAAGGGCCGCCAACAATTCCTGAATTTGTTCCCGCGAGAAGCGGTCGTGATCCGCGATGTATTCCGGACCCTTGCGGACGATCACCAGTTCGCTTATAACGCTCGCCCGGCCGGTTAAAATCGACGTTGCCGAAACGTTCTCCACCTCCGCGGCGCAGGCGCCGCCCGCAACCAATGCCAGGAGAATCGTGGACAGCGAAAGAACGCTTCCAAACTTTTTCATCATGGGCGCTCGCATAAAAAATTTTAACCGGTCTGGCAAATTTGGACAAGTCGGTTGCGGGTACATGATAGAATTTATCAGTCGCGGGATCAAATTCCGGATTGGAATTTAGCCGTCCATATTTGATTCGCATTGGATCGGCTCTACAAAATTAACTTCGGGAGAAGAACGTATGCCTAGCGAATGGCCCTTGCCTGAAAACGATCCCTGGTCGACTCCGTTCGCGCAAACGCTCATGGAACAACTCGATCTGTTTTCGGGCGCGTCCGTGCTGGACGTGGCGGCGGGCGGCGGGATTCCCGCGTTTCATATCGCGGAAATCGTCGGAGAAAAAGGCATGGTTCTGGCCGTCGACGCCCACCAGGGCCAGGTCATGCGCGCGCGCTCCATCCAGGGTCGCCGTCTGCCCTGGTTGCGATTTGAGGTGGGCGACATGCGCCGCCTGCCTCCCGACCTGGGCCGGTTCGATCGCATCACTGGCAACCTCTCGTTCATGTTTTTTCGTCCCAACCGTTTCGAGGCCCTGAAACAACTGACGGAATTATTAAATCCCGGCGGGCAGATCGTGTTGACCTTCCCCGTGCTGGGAACGTTCGACTCCCTCTGGAAAATCGTCGACGAGGAAATGAATCGGCTGGGATTCAAAAACGAGCGCCGGGCGCTGGCCGAGTATATCAACGAACGGCCTTCGGCAGTGCAGGCGAAACTTTGGCTGGACGAGCTGGGATTCGAGAGGACGTCCGCGACGGAGCGTCCGTTGGAGGTTCCGACGGGACAGGGCCGGGCGTTTCTGGAGCACCCCCTCCTGCGCGGCGGATTTCTCGACGACGTTTATGAATGTTTCGAGGATCAGGATTTAGCCGAGGTGTTCATGACGGACATTGCGCGGGACGTTTCTCGCTTCACCCCTTTATTGGCGCAACGATGCGCCCTCTCCGGCTGGAAGCCCGCGAACGATGAGGCCGCGAGTTAAGCGGCCTGCCGACGAGTTCTAACAATCCTGGGTTGTTCTTGATTAACTTCTGTCCAAAAACAAACTGTCCGAATAAATCGTAGCGGGTACAAATTATTCCATTCCTACAACCCTGCCGTCCCGGTAGTCGATTTTTTCCGCCAGGGGACTCTTGGGCAGGCCGGGCATGCGCATTATTTTCCCCGTCATGGGAATCAAAAAACCCGCGCCGGCGGCGATGAGGATTTCCCGGACCGTGACGGCAAAATGTTCCGGTCGACCAATTTTTGCTGGATCGTCGGTTAACGAGGACTGGGTTTTGGCGATGCAGACCGGGAGGTTTTGATAGCCGAGTTTTTTAATGGTTTCAAGATCGCGCTCCGCCGTTTCGGCGTAATCGATTCGCTCCGCCCCGTACATATTGTGGGCGACTTTCCATATCTTGGTTTTGACGTCTTCGTTCCAATCGTACAGGGGACGAAAGGGTTGGCTGGTTTTTTCCGCCTGGTCGACGACCAGCCGCGCCAATTCCAGCCCACCCTTTCCGCCGCGCGCGAAAACGTCGGCGACGGCGAAAGGAACCCGGAGTTCGTTCTGACAATACGAGCGAACGATTTCGATCTCCTCCGCCGGGTCGCCTTCGAACCGGTTGAGGCAAACAATGGGCGGTTCGCGGAATTGTTTAATATTTTCCACATGCTTATGGAGATTCGGCAGGCCTTTTTTGACCGCTTCCGGAGCGCTTGCGGCGAGGCCTTCCAGCGAAACCCCGCCGTGCATTTTGAGCGCCCGGCAGGTGGCGACCAGGACCACCGCCGCAGTGTCCAGCCCCGCGCCTCTGCATTTAATGTCGTAAAACTTTTCCGCGCCCAAATCAAATCCGAATCCCGCTTCCGTGACCGTCCAGTCGGATAGGGCCAGGGCCATGCGCGTCGCCAGAACGGAATTACAGCCGTGCGCGATATTGGCAAAAGGTCCGCCATGAACCAGGGCGGGGACTCCCTCGCTGGTCTGAACCAAATTGGGAAGCAGGGCGTCTTTGAGTAGAGCCGTCATGGCTCCGGCGCAGTTCAGGGATTTCGCGACGATGGGTTGGCCGTCCCGGTCGAGGGCGAGAAGTATTTTTTCCAAACGGGATTTCAAGTCGGCGTGGTTTTCCGCGAGGCAAAGGACGGCCATGATTTCCGAGGCGGCGGTGATATCGAATCCGGTTTCCCGCCCGGCGCTTCCGGATTTGCCTCCCGCTGCCGCAGTGATATTGCGCAGGGAGCGGTCGTTCATGTCGATAACGCGGCGCCAGAAAATTTTATCCGGATCGACGCCTGCCAAGTCGCCGCGGTAAATTTTGTTGTCCAACACGGCGGACAGAAGATTGTGCGCGGAAGTTATGGCGTGAAAATCGCCGGTGAAATGCAGGTTGATATCCGCAACCGGCAGAACGCGGCTCAACCCGCCGCCAGTGGCGCCGCCCTTCATTCCGAAACACGGACCCAGGGAAGGTTCGCGCAGGGCCAGGCAAACGGATTCCCCAAATCGCGCCAACGCCTGACCCAACCCGACGACGGTGGTGGTTTTCCCTTCGCCTGCGGGGGTCGGGGTCATCGCCGAAACCAGTATCAATTTCCCCCTGGGCGGAAATTTTTGCAAAACCTCCAGCCTGATTTTGGCTTTGTCCGCGCCGTAGGGAATTATATCTCCGGGAGCGAGGCCAAGCTTTTCGGCGATTTCAGTAATGGGCGTCATTTAATAGGATTGGCGATTTAAAATTATCCGCGATGAGGAACGATTCGCGCGGGTCAAAAGTTCAACCGCTCACGCCCTTCACGGCCCACATGATGCATTCTTCCAGACGAATCAGCGCGGTATCCCGACACCGCTTGTCTCCGTTCATAGCGACGTCCGGATCGTTGATCGCCTTGTGAAGCTCGCTGGCCAGGGTCTTAATATCCTCAATGTAGGATAATTCATGAGCCTGGAGAGCTTTTTTGTGCCTGCGAATAGGATCTTTCATAAATTCCTCCTGTTATTCACTAGGGTTGGCGGGGCGCATACATTCTCTTGCTCCGGGATCGGGACTCCCCGGAGGAGATTTAAAACCAAAGCCAATATTGACCCTGTTCCCGCAATTAGGGTATATTTACCGAAATTTCCCGGCATTTTACAATAATAATTTTACCTGGACCGGCGGCAGTTTACATCGTTAAATTTTTTAATCGTCATCGGGAGGAATAAAACGTGGCCAGCACAAACGACCCTCTATATTGTCTTTGCCCCCAATGCGGGCGAGAGACCTTCTGGATCACCTCCGGAATAGGAGCGCCGGGGTCTTATGGATTCCATTGCAATTCCTGCGGCAAACTCGCCAAAGAGGGCGATGAAATTTACGCCGCATTGAGCAAGCAAATCGAGGAAAGCAAGGCCAAGTGACCAGGCAAGCGCCTGGCCACTCGCCGTGGGGGCAATGCTTTTAATTTGCAAACTCACCGTAGTTTGTAGGTTTTCCATATGAGTTACGCTATTTGCCTCCAGGCCCCTGCCTGGCTTAATGAATGAAAATTAATGGCATTGTGCCGTTATTGTCTGGAATAATAATAGCGAGCAAAGAGACGGATCGAAAACGGTCCGGGACGAAAGTCGGTCAAAAACTGTCAGCCCATTTTCCCGAGGGAAATTTAACCGAAGGAGCCAGATATGATTAAAGCGTGCACAACGACAATGCTTGTCTTGTTGATTTTATTTTTAGGCGGGTCGCCCCTCTTCGCCGGCGAAAAAGTTTCCACCCGCCCGGTCGAACCGAAAATCGATACGTCTTCTCCGGATTATGTCGCCCCAAAAACCTCGGTGGATCAAAAATGCGACAAGGTCGAAGGAGCCGACGCCATGAATCTGTGTCGGGCGATCAGCCCATTGGACACGGAAAACAAAAATCGATATCAGAACAAGGATCACAGCTACTATTACTGCACGCTGATCAAGAACAAGGACAAGCAACTTTACTGTTATGCCGTGGTCCAGGAACAAAACAACCTGTGCGGCTTGATCATCGACGCGGGTTTGGAAGGCAAGTGCAACGCGCATTTTAAAAAATAACCCGGGCAACGCCCGGTAGAAAAGTTTGAGATGCAAACCTACCGAGGCTTGTAGCCGTCGCCATCAAAGATTGCTTACTGCCCCTGCGGCGAGCAGCCGGCGAGGCGCCGGGACCAGTGGTTTGAATTTGCAAACCCAACATTGGCTTGTAGCGTCCAATGTAAAAGATTGCTTACTGCCCCTGCGGCGAGCAGCCGACGAGGTCGGACGCTTTGGGGAATTTGCCAAGAGCCAGCATTCCGCAGGCCGTCAAAGCCAACGCCGCCCCCGTTAAAAAAGCCGTCGGCGCTCCCCAGGTTTTCCAGATGATTCCAAAGACCAGGCTGGCGGGCAGGGCGGCCAGTCCTATCGCAAAATGAAAATAACCGAATGCAGAGCCTCTCAATTCCGGCGGCGCCAGTTGGGCGACCAGGGCCTTTTCGGAAGGTTCGGCAAATCCAAAATACACTCCGTAGGCGATGAACGCTCCGATCAACCCCTCCGGCGAATCGACCGCGGCGAAAGACAAATAGATCAGCGCGTAGATCGCCCATCCAAGGCCCAGTTGAACCCGATGCCCGATTTTGTCCGATAATTTGCCGCCGTAATAGTTGGCTATCATTTTAACGATATGGTGGACGGACCAGAGCACGGCGACCCACCCCGCCGGAACGCCCACTTCGCCGAGACGCAGGATCAAAAAGGCGTCGGTTGAATTCCCCAGAGTAAAAACGAAAACCGTCAGCAGGAAAAATTTAAAACCCTTACTCAGGCGATTCCAGCCGGTCAGGCCAATGGGTTGCGCGGCAGGGTTTGCCTTGGGAACGGGAGGTTCTTTGAGGTTAAAGGCCGCGACGGAAAAGCACAACAACGCGGGGATCGCGGCCATAAGAAAAACCTGCCGCAACGTTAAATCCATGAACATCAAAAGTCCGCCGGCGATGAGGGGACCCATAACCGCCCCGGCGTGGTCCATGGAACGCTGGACGCCGTAAGCGGCGCCCAACTGCTCCGGAGCCGCAACGTCCGCGATCAGAGCGTCCCGCGGGGAGGTGCGGATTCCTTTTCCCACCCGGTCGGTAAATCTCAAAGCCAGGACGGCGACCCAGTGGCCGGCAAGCCCGATCAAGGGCCGGGCCAGACCCGCCAAACCGTAACCCGCCAGAATGAACGGTTTACGGCGCCGGGTTTTATCCGTCCAGATTCCGGAAACGATTTTGAAGATGGAGGCGGTGGCTTCCGCGATCCCTTCGATGATTCCCAGCGCAAAAGCCCCCTGCCCCAGGACGCTGGTTAAAAAAAGTGGAATGAGCGGATAAATCATTTCGCTCGAAACGTCGGAGAACAGGCTGATCCAGCCTAAAACGTAAATCGTTCCGGGAATTTTTTTCATCTCCGACTTTTTGGATGGATTCACGGCCAGGCTTTCCGGGTTGTCTGTTAAAACGGGTTATCCGCCTTGTCCCGCTTTAAACAAGGTCCAGACGCCGATCGTGATGAACCCGCCCCCCGCGATCCAGTTGATCTTTTCCGGAGAAATAAAATGGCCTAACTGGGAGCCCAAAAGCACGGCCAGAAAAGAACTGCAAATCAGCGCCAGGGAGGCCGCGCAAAACACCCAAACGGGATTTAAATTTTTATCCGCGGAAAAAAGGAAAGTGGCCACTTGTGTTTTGTCTCCTAATTCCGCGATAAAAACGGCGATGAATACCAGTATCATTTCCTTCATGGTCGGCGCTCCAAAATCAATTTGTTTCCACCCAGAACGAGAGGATCAATCCAGTTCCCGTTTGCGTTTTACCAACTTCCTTTTATAGTCTTCAAATTCTTTCAGCTTGTCCTGATACTTTTCGATTCTTTTGTCAATGCGTCCATAAAAGGCTTTGTCGCTGGCTTGCCCCGGCCCTCTTTTATATTTTTCCCTTCTATCCTTTTCGGATTTCAAACGCTCTTTCAATTTTTTAATGCTTTCATCCGCTTTTTTAATCCTGTCCTTGACCTCATCCAACAACCTGGCGTCGTCGGAAGAGGGAGTCGAGTCGGGATCCAGAGCTTCAGCATTCTTCTTATATTGCAACGGAATCCGGGGAGGGGTTTTAACACGAGCCGGAGCGTCCGGAACCACGTTTAAATTTTCCCGAAACTTTTTAGGGATTTTTCCCGGATTGTCCGTAAAGTGCGTCTTGCCGCTTTCGTCTTTCCACTTGTAAATTTTCCCCGCCGCCGGACTCGCCAAAAATATAATACCCAACGCGTATATCAATATCCTGATCGTCATGACGCTTTCCCTTTTTAATTTTCGATTCTTAGCGGTAATAGAACTTCCCCGGTCGCCGTCAAGCCGGGTTTTCCAGAACACGAACGATTTCAGAAAAGCCCCGCTCCCGCGCCAGAGCCAACGGCGTTTTGCCCTCTTTATTTTTTAAAGTCGCGCGCGCTCCCAGGGCCAACAAAGCTTTGACGCGCGCCGGAAGATTCCCCGCCGCCGCCAGGTGCAAAGGCGTGGCGCCCTCATTGTCCGCCGCCTCCAGGTTGGCCCCGTTGTGGATCAAAAACTCCGCGAGTTCTGGATATTTTTCCGCCGGTAGGAAATGGAGCGGCGATTGTCCCTCGTTATCCTTTTCGTTCAGGTTGGCGCCCAGGTTGAACAGGATCAGCGTTTCCTTCAGGTTTCCTCTCTGGGTCGAGTAAAAAAGCGGCGTTCTCCCCTTTTGATTTTTTGAGTTGATCTCCGCGCCCAAAGCCACAAGTTTGTTGGCGACGGCCTCGTTTTCGCCAATGAGAAAAATCGGCGTCCATCCCTCGCGGTTTTTAACGTTGACCTGGGCGCCCAGAATTAAAAGCAATTCCACCTCGTGGTCTTTTTGATTCAGAACGGAACGGTGCAAACGGGTGTTCCCATCCGCAAGAACTTCGTTGACGTCGACGCCCCGCTTTGCGAGAAGTTGCGCCGTCGCTTTTTGGTTGTTTCTCAAAGCCCAGTCCAATGGCGCGTCGCCATGAACCGTGCGAGCCGTCAGGTTTGCCCGGCGGTCGATCAAAAGCTCGGCCGTCTTCGCCTTCCCCAGAATGGCGGCCCAATGCAGAGCCTTCAATCCGTCGAGAGTGGTCGCGTCGACGTTCGCGCCCTGGGCCGTCAACAGGTCGGCCAGAGCCGGTTGGCCGCGAATGGCGGCCCAATGCAGGGGAGTCCTTCCATTGGCGTCCGCCCGGTTTAAATCCGCCCCAAGGGAGGCCAACGTTTTAACCAGCTCCAGATGGTTTTCAGCCAGATGAACGGCGGTCCTCCCACGGACGTCCTGGGCGTTGAGATCGGCGCCCGAATCCGCAAGTATTTTGACCAGCTCGAGACGGTTCCACGTCGCCGCCGAATGCAACGGCGCAAATCCGTTGGCGGCCCGGCTGTGAATATCCGCGCCTCGGGAGATCAACAGTTCCGCGACTTTTACATGACCGTGGTTGGCGGCCCAATGCAGGGGCGTGTAACCGCTTCTCGTCGCGGCGTCCACCTCGACGCCCGCGTCCAGTAGCAGTTGGACAATGGAAAGGTGGTTCCTCGCCGCCGCCCAGTGGAGGGGAGAGGGACGGGGACTTTTCCTCATGCCCGCGCCGTTTTTCAACAGCAGTCGGACCAAACCTTCCCGTCCGTCGAACGCCGCAATGTGGAGCGGAGAAAAATTTCTCACGCCCGGCGAGTCGACGTTGGCGCCTTTTGCCAGCGCCGCCGCGACGGCTTGCAGGTCTCCCGCGCGCGCCGCTTCGTGGAGCGGACCCGCTTGCACAGGGGCCGTTGTCGATAAAACGGCAAACAGAATCGACGCCAATGCCCATCCCATTCCGTATTTGTTTATAAATATTTTTGTCATTCGGGCGCTATGAAGCGATCCCTGCCAGGAAAGCTGGTCAGCCTCCGCTCTTGAGGGATTTTAGAAACAGTCCGATTCCGCCGACCAACAAAATTAGAATGACGATCAAATCGAACGCCGACATGTGGCGGAAATGAAAATTGATTCCGGCGATCACGCCAAACGAAAGAGCGACCAACGACCCGCCGGCCAACAACCATCCGAACGGATTTTTCGAGTTGTAAAAAATAGTTCCCACTCCAAAAATGAACGGAACCATGACCATGCCGCTAGTGATGCTGAAGCCTCCAAAACGGTAAAGGCCCAGCCCAAAAGAGAACTGTTGGGAAACGGTGATTGAGTTCAAAAATAAATATCCGCCGGCGATCATCATCACAAGCCCGATGAAAAAACCGCCAATGCCGCCCTCGGTGCCTCCGGCGCCTTTGATTTCCATTTCCTGTCCTCGTTGGTTTTTGTTTCGGTTCGACGTTCTTTTTAATATAATCAAAAAGTTATGGAAATAGAACCGCAATAAC
>JAJDBD010000055.1 GCA_029261575.1 Nitrospinaceae bacterium
GTCCACCACGCCGGTTTCCAGTCCGGGAACTTTCAGTAGCGCCAGATAATCCGCAATGATCCCGGCGTCCTTTTCGGATAGCGCGGGATGAGGCTTGTCGAGCGCGGGGCGTTTTTCCAAAAAACCGGGATCGTAAATGTACCCCGCTTTGCGGACGACTTCCGGTTTCTGCAAAAACTTTATCAACCAGGCTTTTTGAAATTTGTCCCCGGCGAAATACAGATGCGGCCCGTCGGTTCCGTCGCCGGGTTTGTTGGAAGCGAACCAGTGGCACCGGTCGCAACTTTTCTCCGCCACCACTTCCGGCAAAGCCGCGGCCAGAGCGGGGAATATCAGGAGGCTGAAAATAATTGCCAACATTTGAGCGTAAATTTTCATCGACCTACTCATTGAAACGAAACCGATTCTCATTGAAGGGAACCGTTTCCTGCGAAAAATCTGGAATCGGGGGCGAGGTCTCGTCCTCTGAGGGGTCTATCAGTCCGCCCAGGTTCTGGTCCGGCTCCAGCGGCTCCAAAGCGCCCAGGGACGAGCCGGAGCTTTCCAGCGGCAGAACGGTGTTGCCGTCCAGGTCGTACAGGTAGTCGCCGGATTTGGATTCGCGTCCAAACTCCTTCTCGTTCTTATTGTGCAACACGTCGTAGGGGAAAGCCTTGCGCGACAACAATCTCCCGAACCCGCTGGCGCGCAGGTCCATGAAGCGGTAGGCCTTGTAGTTTTCCGACGGAACCTGCAGGGACAAAATTTCTGCGGCATTCAAAAACCGCGCTCCTTCTTCAACCAGAGGCGTTTGGATTTCCACGCCCCGCTCGTCCACCATCTGCTTGAGCTGGAACTGTGGAAGTATGCGGTTGCGCGTTTTCAACTCCGTTAAAAAAGCGTCCGGGTCGGTCACGGATTCCAGCCTCGGGTCGCCCAACCCGACGGCGATATTATTTTCGTGACAGCTCTCGCAGGGACGCGCCTTTTTGCGCGCGGTGTGTGGGGTGTGGGGCGCGAACAGCAATCCCGGCTTGCCGTCCGACGTCAGCGGCGCACGCGCGCGTTCCGCGGGCGGACCTTGTTTCGATATGCGCTCGGTGAAAAAATACTGGAAGCGCGGTTTCATGATCGTGTATTTATCCCGCCGATTTTTCCCCAGCGGCATGGCGTCCCAGTCGGTTTCGCTGAAAACGTCCCACCAGATACCCGGAACGCGCGCGCCTTCCAGGCCATTTTTCCCGGACCGAACGGTCAACCAGTCGAGCATGGACGCGGGCCTAGATTCGGGATTCTGGGCGGCATCCTTCAACGCTTGTTGCAATACGGGATCGGAAAAACTCCAGTCTTTCCAGTTTTCAAAATCGGGTTCCTCCTCGCGGATCAGGTGCAATCCCCATTCGTTGGCGGACCAGCGGGCGTGGCAGGCGTGGCACTCCACGGTCTGCATGTGCTTTTCGATCTGGTGGGCCGGCGGCGGTTCAATTTCCGCCAGCGTGGGAACGACGTGCGCCTTTCCCGTGACTTTGGAATAAAGCGTCCAGCGGTTATTGCGTTTCACGACGTGGTTCAAACGCTTTCCCGAGGGCGCGCGTAGAACCAGGTCCCCCGCCTTGATTTTCCCGACCAGGTTCGGGTTCAGCGAAAGTTTTTTCTTCAGCGCCGGGAATGCGGGGTCCGACTCGACCAGCATAAACTCTTGCGGAGCCTGGTCGTGCGTCCCGTGGCAGTCCTCGCATTTTATCGAAACCGAAAGCTCCAGAGCGGCGGGATCGGGCTTCATTTCGTCCGCGTCGTGGCAATCGATGCAATGCATGCCTTTTTCGCGATGGATATCCGGCAGGAGAAAATCGTGATCGCGTCCGTATAAAACCGGCTGGTCCCCGTCCAGTTTTTTGAACGCCGATTTAGGACGCGCCGGTTTGCCCAGCAGTCCCGCAAACTCGTTGCCCACCCCGTTGGCGTTGTGGCAGTGGCGGCACTGCACGCTGGGAATGGCGACGGTGAATTTGTGCAGAAGCGGATAGCCCCTCGGATTCTTCAGCGAGTTGGCGGCGAAGTTTCTGGAAAACCGATTGGGATTTTCCCGCGCCGATTTTTTTTGCCGGGCGCGTACAACGAGGTCGCGAGACAGGCTCAATCCGTCGTTGGCGTAAACCATGTGGCAGGCGGCGCACCCGGTCGCCCGGTAATCGCCCGGCCTGCGGGGCGCCTCGGACTGGATGTGGCAACGCGAGCATTTGACACGCAACAACTCGTCGACCTTATGCCCCGAACCGGCGGCGGGCAACGTCGCGCCGACCCCCTCCGAATAAAGAGAATAGTGATCGGCGTCCGGGAGTCCGGCGCCCCAGGCGTATCGCGTCTGGCGGATCAATTTTTTCCCCGTGGTCATGGGCGCGGCGGAAATTTTTCGAATATGGTCGGCGTGGCATTTGCCGCAATACTTTCCGGCGTGTTTCAGATCCGAGGGATTGGCGACCAACTTGCGGTGCGCCGCCGGGAGCGAGCGCCGGCGCGAATTCCCCTCGTGGCATTGCGTGCATTTGAAGCGATGGTTGGGGCTGATCTCTTCAATTCCCTGATGGCACTCCACGCATCCCGATCCATCCTTGGCCAGCGCCGAGCGGCCAAAAACGTTTTCCAGCGCGAATCCGGATTGGCGGTAATAGGCTTCGATAAAGGCGTCCGCTTCCCGGTAGGCGTAAAACCGCAAGCCGTCGACGGTGACGCCGGGTTTCAGGACGCGGGAAGCCTGATCGCCGTACCCGCGCAGGAGAATGAAAGGGTCGCGAAAATCCTCCGCGTCGGCGAAAGGTTTGACCAAATATTTTGGCGTTTCGACCAGGGATTTTTTGAACGGTTTCCCTCCCTCCAGGCTTCGGGGAAACACAGTTTCCTCGTTGCCGGCGAACGGTTCTCTATCCAGCAAAGGAACGCCGCGGCGCTTTTCTTCCTCATAAATCCTGGCGATATGCGATTCGATATAAATTTCTAAAAACGACGACAAGGCGGGCGCGGGCCGGGACGGCTCGACCGTTTCATAATCCGGCGCCGGACTCTCCTGCGCCGAAAGATAAGAGAGAGACAGGCCGATCAGCGCGGCGGCGGACAGTACGGTTAAAAAAGTTTTTAAAGGCGACGGCATGGAGGGTTATGGATTAGGAATGGGATTGGGATTAGGATTGAGAAAAGCGGGATCAAGTATTTTGTTTCTAAATTCGCGGTGCTCGATGCGCTGGGCGAAGCGGTAGCTGGCCTGGACGTTCCGGTAAATGGGATCGTCGTACCTATCGTGACAAGGCAGGCAGGTTCCAACTTTTAAAATGCGGTTCAACTCCTCCTGATTGAGCGGACGCGCGCCGGATTGATGACTGCCCGCCAGGGGCTGACCGCGCAAAGTCGCCTTGGCGTCGGGGTCGCGCTTGGACGCGCCTTTAACGACGTCGGTCCTCAGCGTCGGTTGAATAGAATCTTTTTTCCCAGAGGAGGTTTTGCCGAAGGTCGGCGGACCGCTTCCCAACCCCAGCGCTCTGGGATTCAAATGGCAATCGGCGCAGGCGCGGACCTTTTGGCTCACCGAGTGGGGCGAAAACGCGTAGGCGGACCGGGACCCCGAATAGCCGTCGGGATTGGTGAAATGCCAATCCTTGTATTCGCCGATCATCTCCCCACGCTCGTTGCGCGCCGGGATGGGCTGTCCCTGCTTGTCCAGCGCGGTCAGTAGCCGGTCCGGCTGGGGAAGCATGGGCGCAATTTTACCGCCGGGTCCGACCATGAGAACCGGTTCCTCCCATTCCAGATCAAACCGGTACGCGCTCCATAATTTTTTTTTGTCCGCGACGGCGGAGCTTTGGTCCAGAGTGATGTGGCAACCCGCGCAACGCGGCGCCCGTTGGGAATGGCAAGCCACGCACTCCAGCCGGTCGCTATGTTCGGGAATGGAATGCGCCGCGCTCTCCCAGTTTGCGGGCGGAGTCGGCAGGGCCTTGCCGCTGCGCTTTAAATAAGTGAACACTTCGTCGTTAATTTTTTTTACGTTCGTCATTTTTCGCGATCGCGCCGTGAGGGCCAGAAAATCGCCCACTTCATTTTTAAAGCCCTGGTAATAACGACTCAAGCGCAGGGCCGGGTCTTCCGGATCGGTGATTTCCTGAAAACTTGGATAGGAGCGGCCGTCTCCGTGGCAGGTCTCGCAACGGAGTTCTACCGCTTGATGTTGCCTGGAATAGAGGTTGCCGTCGCCCATGATATCATTCTGCGTATGGCAGTCAATACACTCCATGCCGGCGGCGGCATGGACGTCCGAAACGGGCTGGCCCGCGCCGGGATATTTTCCGCCCTTGGCGGGCGCGGCGAACGACTGATGGCATTGCGCGCACACCCGGTTGGGGGGCAGAGCCGTCATGCGATGCAACGCCGGTCGGCCCGGTTCCGTTTTGGAAACCGTGGGGTCGGAACCTTCGTACAATCCCGAATCGGAATGCGTCATGTGGCACGCGGCGCATCCCTGCGACCGGTTTTGGCCCGGACCCGGCGGGGAGTCGATGTGGCATTGAAAACAGGATTCGCGTAGCAGGCGGTCGCCGATGTGGCGCGAATAATAAGAAAGATCAACGTCGTCGGCTTTACCGGTTTTTAAAACGTCGCTCAAGGAAAAATGCGGCAACGCTTTGAGTTCCCCGACCGCGCCGCCATCGACGGGAACGTGTCCGTCCCGGTCCTCAATGGCGTCGACTCCAAACCTGGAGGTCCGGTCGGCCTGCCCGCCCCATTGGTAACGCAATCCGGCGACCATACCGGCCAACGTCCCCATCATGGATTTTTTTACGCGGCGGACCTGGTTGCGACTGTCGTCGAGATGGCCGGAATGGCACCCGCTCAGTCCGCAACTGGTTTGCGCTACGCCGAGGCTGGAAGGGTTGCGCTTTCCCGTCCCGGCTTTGGGATCGAATATCAACGTCGAATGCGCTTGATTTTTGTCCACCGTCGATCCGTCGCCGCCGTGGCACACGGTGCAGCCGAATTCGCGCGGATGGTAGGCGTCGATTTCTTCGACGCCCGCATGGCAGGCCGGGCATCTTTCGACGCGGTAGCCGCGAAATTGGGAAACGGGGGAATAGGGCGCGTGGGGCAATTGCGCCGTCACTTCGACGAAGGCGTCGGATACTGCGGGTTCGTTCGAAGGCGCGGTTTTGGCGTTCGGCGTTCCGCCCGAGAAACCGTCCTGCCAGTTTTTCCAATACGGCTCGTCGGCGTGAACCCAAAAAGCGCCCAGCAGGATCAAGGCCAGAGCCAAAAATAAATTTACGGCTTTATTCACGGATCAGGATTTGTACACCACTTCGATGCGGGAAAGGTAGTTGGAATATTCCAGCAAAATATTTTCGATGGCGGCGCCGTCCTGTTGTTGCGCGGCTTGTTGCAAGGTTCCGCCAAAGGCGCCGATTTGTTTGAAACCGTAAACCGGAGCGGAACCTTTGATGCGGTGGCCGGTCCGCTCCAGAATGTCGAAATCTTCTTTTTCCAGGGCGGCGCGCAATACCTCGATCTCCATCCGGCGATTTTCCAGGTATTGCGGAATCAAATCCCGAAGGTCGGGGTCGATGGAAACCCGAATTTTATCGTCCGGGTTTTTAAATTTTTCATCCATTGATAACTGTATCCCATTAACGGGGGAGATTCGTGTAAGACGATCATGGTAAAACCGCCTGAAACTTTTTTCAATCCTTTCTAACAAAAGAATCCCGGAAAAAGGGAACATATTATAGCAATAAACCGCCCGTCCCCGGATTTTGATAGTGTCTCAGTTTGATTTCCCATCCCAGTAAGTATCTACCATTTTTACGACATCCTCTAAATCCCATAGTCTATCGCTTACCTCGGCGGCCATTGCGGGCGAAATCCGTAGGCTCTTATGAATTCGAACAAAATTATAATTCATAAAATGCAATGCGATTGCATGAGCGTGATTCTGGACTTTTTTTGAAAACCCGTTTATTGATCGGGTGAATCTTCTCATGCTCATTCTCATAGTTAAATTCTGCCTTTCACAAAAACTTGTAGAAACATGTTTACGTTCCGGGGTTCCCGTGATATTTCGCGTGTGATAGCCAATACAATTATCGGACCTATATTTAAGATGTTTTTCTGTGGTCTCACCATATAATTTTACCAGCATTGCATAATCAACATCCTGCCCAAAAGCGCCCTCAATAGCCTCAATATAAGGATGATGTCCGTCGCTTGTAATTTGGATTCGGTTGGCCATTCTGGAGGCCAAATCATAAATAAAATCCCGTGCTGTCTCTGCATTGCGACTACCGATCCGCCAAGATGGAACAAGTTTGGTATCCGCGTCAATGGCGGTCCATGTCCACACGTCCCCCGCATCACCCTCTTTCCCTTGTGGTACGTTTTTCTGTTTGGCATAGACAAAAGACCAGATTTCATCAACCTGAATGCGTTTGCAGGGAAGGTCCACAAGGGCTTGATCCTGAAACCACGAACAAGCCTCGCCGGTTTCCACTAAAAGCCTGGTAACTGTATTTATTGAACACCCGGCAACCCTGCTTGTGGAGCGTAGACTATTGCCCTCAACAAGAAGGCTAAGGATTAAGGCGCGTTCTTTTATTGATTTGCGATTCATAAAACAAATATATGCCATCCCGTCCATTTTGTTAAGTATTTTATTCAGTTTAACAAATTAATAAATTTATTAATTTACAAATATGAATTTTTGGGATATATTTAATTTGTGAAGATTAAATTTAATGACAAACGTCTCTCTGTTATTGAAACCAATTTGGCGCATAAGCTAGGGTTGCCTTCTGAGGTAGTGATATCAACCCGTCGAAAACTAAATTTTATACGCGGGGCTAAAGATTTGCGGGATTTACGTAATTGGAAGATCCTCCATCTTGAAAAGCTAAAAAATA
>JAJDBD010000056.1 GCA_029261575.1 Nitrospinaceae bacterium
GATTGAATTTCGCGCCGAGGACTCCCACGGACAAGATCCGCCCAACGCTATCCCCAAAAAAAAGTCTCGCCCCGCGTCCCAGGGGAATGAACGCGAAACCAGCCTGCGAAATGACGCTTGCATCCCCCAAGCAGGCAATGAAGGAGCAACCGGCAGCGGGGGTTAAGCCGCTACAGCTACCTCATAATCGTTAGCGATTATGGTTTTTGCCGTTTTTTTACGGGCCAACGGCACCCCGTGCATGCAACCTTCGTCTACATTCTCCCGTCGAATCCAGTTCGCCCCCAAAGATAGAATGGGTTTTTATGGGAATGGGAACACAGTCCCCTGCTTATTAATATAACAACTTTTGCGCGTATATACCAGCCAGGCAAGCGCCTGGAGGCAGTAGGCGGTACTTTTAGGGCGAGCCATTGCTTCGAAGCATTTGCAAATTGTCAGGCTGGTCGGCGAGGCGCCAGGGCCGGTATTTCTGAGATGAAAGCTATCTGTGTTTATCCGTGGTTGCTATTTTTTAATTGCCTCCGGCCGCCCGCCTCCTCGCAAAAAGAAATTTACTTTTTCCGACGCCTGCTAGTATCATATCGGCGATTATGGCGCCTTCCAATACGAAATCATCCATTTTATCCCTGCAATATTTTTGCTATCCCGACGAGGTCGGCGGAGCCTGGAAATACACCTACGAGGTGAACAAACGCCTGGCCCGGCGCGGCCACCGCGTTTTCCAAATCACCTGCAAACCCCGCGAGGACCTGCCGGATTACGAAATGATCGACGGGATCCACTACTTCCGGATCGACTGGGCGGAGAGCAAGGGGTTTTTCTCCCTGCGGCGGGCGTTGAGAGAAAAGATTCGCCTGGCTCAGGATCATGGGCCGATCCATTGGGTCCTCGCGCACAATCCTTTAATAGATTTTTTGACCCTGGGCGCTCCGGGACTTACCGCCGCGCCAAGAACGTATCATTTTTATTCCTCCTGGCACGACGAGGAAAAAATCAACCTGACCGCCGCGCAAAAAGATTTGTCGGTTTCCCTCTCTGAAAGCCTGAAATTGTGGGCGCGGCTGACCATGATTCGTTTCATCGAGTGGACGAGTTTTTTCTTTGCCCACCAGATTTTGTTTTTGAGCGAATATACCCGGCGGCGTTTTCTCGATTATTACCCGCTGAAAAAAACCAGGCTCCTTATGGTCCCCGGCGGGGTGGACGTCGAAGCGTTTCGTCCCGCAGAAGAGGGGCGACGCCCCAACCGCAACGACTTGGGGCTTCCCGAAAGCGTCCCCGTTTTTTTGACCGTTCGGCGCCTGGAAGCGCGCATGGGACTGAGCAATCTGATCGACGCCGCGGCCCTTATCCGGGACCGCTTGCCCGACGCGGAATTCTTTCTGGCCATTGTCGGCAAGGGGTCTTTGGAGACGAAGTTGCGCGAGCAAATAAAACGCCATGGTTTAGAGGAGCGCGTGCGTTTGTTTGGCAAACTGGACGCCGATCGTTTGACCGACATTTACCGCGCCGCCGATTTGTTCGTTCTGCCCACGGCGGAAATCGAAGGGTTTGGTTTGGTCACGGTCGAGGCTCTGGCCAGCGGCCTTCCCGTGATGGGCACCCCGGTCGGCGCCACGGCGGAAATTTTAAATCGCGTCGACCCCGCCTGGTTATTTAAAGACGCCAGCCCCGGCGCCATCGCCGACGGCTTGGAAAAGTTTTTAAAAGATCCCAAACCGTTTACGGACAAAAAACCGCTTTGCCGTCAAATAGCCGTCGAAAATTACGGTTGGGAACAGGTGGTCGACCGACTGGAGGAAGAGTTGTTTGACTTCGGCGCAAAATTTAATCAGGAATCTGGTCGATGAAAAAACTGATCCCTCCTTCCATTCTCGGAGCCGTCGTCCTGCTGGTCTATGGCAACACCTGGCAGAATTCCTTCCACTACGACGATCTGACGTCGATCCTGCAAATGCCCTGGATGCGCGGCCTGGATAAAATTCCCCAGTTCATTTTCAGTTTCACCGAGCGGCCCTTATTGATCCTTTCTTTGAATATCAACTACGCCATCAGCGAATTTGAAGTTTGGAGCTATCATCTCTTTAATATCCTGGGGCATTTGATCGCCACCTGGCTGGTGTACGCGCTGACAGCTCTGGCCCTCGATTTCCGGTTGGAGCGGAAACCCGAAGAGAAAATCCTCTGGCAGCCCTTGCCGCTTTTCGCCGCTCTGGTTTTTGCCTTGCATCCATTGAACACCCAATCGGTCACTTACATAGCCAGCCGGTCCTCCGTGATGGCCACGGTATTTTATCTCGCGTTTTTATTATTCTGGTTTCTGGGTATCCGCAAAAGAAAAGCGGCGCGGGCCGAAGGCAAAAAAAGTTTTTCCCCCGGCGGGCTTTTTTTTCTAGCGGCCCTGTTAGCGCTGGTTTGCGGCGGCCTGACCAAGGAAATCGTAATGACGGCCCCGGCGCTGGCGTTTTTATTTCACTTTTATTTTGTGTCCGGGCAAACGTTTTTCCAATGGTTGCAAAAAGTTTTTAAATGGCTGGCGCTGGGCGCGGTTTTACTCGGCGCGGCCCTCGTCTATAAGTTACACGAAGATGGAAAAATACTCATCGCCTCCAGGGCGAAACTTTCCAGCGCGACATATTTTTTGACGCAGACCTTTGTCGTCCCCTTTGAATATTTCTGGAAAATGGTTTTCCCCTTCAACCTCAGCATCGACGTGGGATTCCCCCTGATCGCCGACTGGACCTCCCCCGCCAATTACGCCGGGGCGCTGGCGTTGACGGTTTTTGTTTGGGCGCTGGCGCGGGTTTCCCGAACGCAAGCCTTTCTGGGGTTTGGCATGGCCTGGATGGGGATTACAATTTTGCCCACGTCGAGCTTCGTTCCCTTGCTGGACGTTGCGGTGGAGCATCGCACCTATCTGCCGATGACCGGTTTTGCCCTGTGCGCGGCCAGCCTGTTTTGCCTGACCTTGGACGCCTTGAGACGCGGGCATAGAGAGAAGATTTGGAAAGGTTGGCGGCAATGCGCCTGGGCGGGTGGGTTTCTCGTTCTCTTACTGATGGCTTGTTTGACGATGGATCGCAACCGCGTCTGGAAAGATGAAGAATCTCTTTGGGCCGACGCTAAAATGAAAGCGCCCCGGCTGACGCGCGTTTACAACAACCTGGGCGAGGCCTACGACCGGAAGAAGAAATACAAACTCGCTATCGCCGAATTTGAAATCGCGGTGCGCATGGATCCGAATTATACTTTCGGTCTCAACAACCTGGGCAACGTGTACGGCAAGCTGGAACAGTACGATAAAGCCATCGAGTATTTAAAGCGGGCCGTTCAGGCCGATCCCGCCTACGCCATGGCTCACTATAATCTGGCCACGGCCTATGTAAAAACCGATCGACCGGAACAGGCGGCGCAGGAATACAAAATCGCCCTTCAACACAGCCCTTATATGGAACAGGCCTACCTGAGTTTGGGACACCTGTCCCTGCAAATGGGCAAGTTAAGCGACGCCGTGGACGCCTTCAAAAAGTTTTTGGAAATGCAGCCCAAAAATTTTCGCGCCCGGTTTGCATTGGGGAACGCCTACGCCCAGGGGAAACTGTACGACAAGGCGCGCGAGGAATATGAGAAAGCCGCGGAACTGAATCCGGATTACATTTTCCCCTACATCAACCTGGCCACCATTTACCTGCAAACCGGAAAGCACGACGAGGCGATCGAGGTGTATGAAAAAATTCTGTCCCAACGGGGAGGAAACATCGCCGGGGTTCACAAGAACCTGGCGATGATCTATTTTCAGCATAAACGAGACGCGGCCAAAGCGAAGCGGCATTTCGAAGAGAGCCTGCGCCTCGAACCCAACCAGCCGCAAGCCCCGGTCCTCCGCAACATCCTTGAGCAATTAAAAACTGGGACGCTGAATTTCAATAAATAAAAATTTGGATTACAGGTCGGCGCCCTGGAGTTTGAGGTAGTTGGCGACTTCCATGTTTCCATGAGCGACGGCGAGGTGAAAAGGCGTTCTGCCGTCCGCTCCCTTGGCGTCCACGTCGGCGCCATGCTCGACGAGCAAACGCGCCATATCCAAATGGTCCCAGCGGGCGGCTTCGTGCAAAGCGGTTTGGCCTTCGTTGTCTACGGCGTCCAGCGCCGCGCCGCGCGCGATCAACGCCTCGGCCGGGGAAAGCTTGCCCTTTTCAGCGCTCCAATGCAAAGGGGCGCGGCCCAAACGGTCTTTCGCGTCCGCCGCCGCCCCCTTATCCAGAAACAAATCCAGCATGGCTCGGTCGTCCTGCAACGCGGAAGCGTGTAGAGGCGTGTTCAGCCATTCGGAATGCGTGTCGACCCGAGCGCCCCTCTCGACCAGCACCCGGGCGGTTTCCAGGCTTCCCTGGTCGGCGGCCAGATGCAGAGCCGTGTAGCCGTAGCGATCCTCCTTTTCGATCTCCGCTCCTTTTGATAAGAGAAGCTTTGCCAATTCAGCATGATTTTCCAGGGACGCGATATGCAAAGGAGTCAACCCTTCATGATCGGCGATATTGACGTCGGCGCCCCGGTCGAGGAGCCATTGGACCAAGGCGACGTCGTTCTTGAAACAGGCAAGGGAAAGCGGACTGGAGCCTTGCTTGTTTTTTAGATCAATAGAAGCGCCTGCGGCGATCAGTTTCCCAACCCGGTCGACGTCGCCGGCCAGAGCCGCGTCGTGCAACGGCCCGGCGTTTGCCGCGCCCGCCCACAAACAAAAAAGAAGAGACAAACAGAGCGGGCCAACGATCCGCAAAGGGTTGCACGGATTGTTTGCCATCGTGGCGATTGGTTAAAACCGGAGTTCCTGGAGGGACTGGAATTTTTTATCCTGCGTGAAGAGGAACAGGTCGTCGTCGTTCAGAGGATTGTTTCTAAGGTCGAGAATTTCGAGCGCGGACAGTTTGCCGGGTTGGGATAAGGCGATGACTCCATTGCTGGCGATGCAATTGGAACTGAGCCGCAATTCTTTCAAGCGCGAAAAATTTGAGGATTGGATCAGGGCAATGAGGCCGGGGTCTCCAATATCCGCGGACCAGAGCCGCAAGCGTTCCAGTCCGGAAAAATTTTTCGAACCGGCGAGGATCTGCATCGCTTTATCGCCGAGTTCGTTGTGGCCAAGGTTCAAATCGCGCAGGCCGGTCAGGCGTTTCGAGCGGGCCAGGGCGAGTACGCCGGGCCATTTGATTTTGGTTTTTTCCAGATTGAGCGCGGTCAGCCCGCCCAGGTTTTCCGCCTCCGCCAAAACCACCGCAACCTTGTTGCCAATCGCGTTGTCCATCAGGTTCAGCGTTTTAAGATTCTTTGCGTGAGGGGATTGGCCCAACGCCTCGACGCCCCGGTGGTCGAAGTTATTATTGCGAAGCGAAAGCGTTTCGACGTCCGCCAAAAATTCCATGCGGGCCAGCGCTTTCAATTCCTTGTTGCGCAGGCGGCGTCCGTTCAGGTTCAGGGTCTTGCCGTCCGGCGACAAACATTTGCGGGCCAGGGTCTTGAGGGCAAGTTCCATCAAAGCTTCCTCGCCGGATTTTCCAAAATCGTTGTCGAACAGGTAGAGGTCGCGCAGGTTCTCCAGGTTTTTGGAATTCGCCAAAGCCAGAGTTCCCGCGTCGCCAATCCAGTTGGAATCCAGAAACAATTTATCGATTTGCCCCGAGGCGGGAGAGTTGGCGATGACTTTTGCCCCCGCGTCGCCGATTCGGTTCCACCCCAGGTTCAGGTGTTGGACGTGGGTGAAGGCGCCGGTTTGCGCCCAACCGGCAAGCGTTTCGTCTCCGATTTTATTTTTTCGCAAATTCAGCAGTTTTAAGTTGGGGTTGGCGACGCCGCCGGGAAATTTGGCGATGGGTTTTCGTCCCAGACTGTTGTGTTCGAGGTCCAGCAACCGGAGGTTTTTTAGTTTTGTGGATTTGATAATTTCCAACGCCCCTTCGTCTCCCACCCGGTTTCCCGCCAGTAGCAGGTTTTGCAAAGCGGACAGGCCAGGAGCTTGCGCCAGAGCGGCAGCGCCGGAGTCGGCGATTTTGTTGGAGTACAGGATCAGCGTGGTCAAACTCGTAAGGCTCGCGCATTGCGCCAGCTCGCGGATTCCGGCGTCCGTCAGGTTATTGTTGGAAAGGTCCAGTTTGACCAGGTGCGACAGATCCCGAGTGCGGGCCAACAGCATCAGTCCTTCGTCGCCGATTCTCTCATAGGACAGGTCGAGAAAACTTTCCCGGGCCTCGTCGACTTTTCGGCGCAACAGTTTGATGATCGCCAATTCTTTTTTCTTTTCGTCCATCTGGGTTTCAGTCGTCATCCGGGGCGACGGGTAGATCGGTTTTAACGCCCGGCAGAGCGCTCAAAAATTCCGATTCGGCCATCATCTCGAAACCCTCCGGCGAAATCATGTTGTAGGTGATGTTGAGGGAAGTCAAACTTTTTAGCGCGGAACTATCGGAGAAAGCTTTCATGCCGTCGAAGCCGATGCGGTTGGCGTCGACGTGCAGGGTTTTTAATTTTCCCAGATGCGGCGAGTTGGCCAAAGCGGCCGCGCCTTCGTCGCCAATGCGATTGAACGACAGGTCCAGCGTTTCCAAATTGGAAAAGACGGGCGAGTTGGCCAGCGCTTCGGCCCCCCGGGCGTCGATACGGTTGGAATACAGGCTCAGGTACCGGAGTTTGGAAAAAATTTTATTTTCAGACAACGCTTCCAGGCCCTCGTTGACCAGCCGGTTGTCGTACATCCACAATTCCTTGAGCGTGGGCGGGAAAAATTCCGAATCGCACAACTCTTCCAGCGCATTGTCTTTCAGTCCCGTGTTATAAAGGTATATAATTTCCAGGCCTTCGACGGCGACGTTTTCGCCAAGCTCCACCGCCACGTCGAGGGTGATTCTCCGATTGGAAAAATCTAGGGTCCGCCCGTCCTTGCTCAAACCCCGTTTGATCCATCGGCGTAAGTTTATTTCTTTTTCCATAGATACTATCCGTTCAAACTCGCGTTCCGTCCCTGCGGCAACGCCCCGTAAAATCTGGGGGCATACGGGGAATCGAGGCGAGTGGGTAAAAATCGAAACCTTCATTTTATCGACGCCGCTCGAAAAGTAAAGCGATAATATTTTTATTACGCGGTCGCCGCCGGAGTGGAGCGAAAGGTGTTTGAATGCAGACGCAGGGCCGTAAGATAATCGCGATTCTTGGTTGCTTGAGCCTGCTGGTTGTTGCCGCCTGCTCCGGGCCCGACTCGTCCTCCCCGACGCTCCGGGAGTTGCGCATCCCCATTTCCTCCGAGCCTCCGACTCTGGACTGGTCGCTGGCCACGGACAACGTTTCCTTCGATATCCTGACCAACCTGATGGAAGGGTTGGCGCAATATAACGAAAATCTGGAGCCGGTTCCCGCCGTCGCCAGGTCCTGGGAATTTTCGCCGGACGGAAAAACCGTCACCTTTTATTTGCGCGACGACGTTTACTGGACCGACGGGCGCCCCGTCGTGGCGGGCGATTTTGAATATTCCTGGAAGCGCCTGCTGAACCCGGCCACGGCGGCGGAATACGCTTATTTTTTGTTCGACGTCGAAAACGCCTACGAATATAATTCCGGAAAGATCAAGGATCCGGAGCGCGTGGGAGTCCGCGCCCTTTCGCCGACGGTGTTGGAGGTCCGGCTGAAAAATCCGGTGGTGTATTTTCCCAGCATCGTCACGTTCATGGTGACCTTTCCCCAGCGCCGGGATTTGATCGAACGCCACGGGGACCGCTGGACGGACCCGGAAAACCTCGTCACCAACGGTCCGTTCATCCTGAAAGACTGGCGGCATGAGTACAAACTGGAGCTTGCGGCCAACGAAAAATTTTACGGCGACCGGGCCGGAGTCGACCGGGTCACAGCCTACATCGTCAGGGAAAAAACCACGGCGCTTACATTATATGAAACCGGCGAGTTGGACATGGTGGAACTGCCGCCGGTAGCCATACCGCATTACCGGGAGAGTCCGGAGTACGTTTCCCTGCCGCTGTTGCGCGGATATTATTACGGATTCAACACCCAAAAACCGCCCTTCGATAATGAAAAAGTTCGCCGGGCCTTCGCCCATGCGATCGATCGTTCCCGCCTGCCCGTAATTTTGCAGGGGGGAGAGATTCCCACAGCGTCCTGGATCCCGAAAGGCATGCCGGGTTACAACGCGAACCTGGGCGCAAAATTTGATCCCGCCGCCGCGCGCCGCCTGCTGGCCGACGCCGGTTACCCGGAGGGCAAAGGATTGCCGCCGATCATAGCCGTGTTCAACAGCAACGAACCGATTCACCGGCTGGTCGCCGAATTCATTCAGGCGCAATGGAAGGAGCATTTGAACGTTCAGGCGGAATTTGAGAGCCAGGAATGGAAAGTGTTTCTCAGCCGCTTGAAAATGGACCCACCGCAGATTTTTCGCCTGGGTTGGGGAGCGGACTTTCCGGACCCGGACAATTTCATGAACCTCTTCGCTTCCACCAGCGGCAACAATCACCTAAAATGGGCTAACCCGCGTTACGACGAACTGGTGGCGCAGGGCGCGGCGGAAAAAAATCCCGTCCAACGCCGAAAAATTTACGACCAGGCCCAAACCTTATTGACCGAAACCGAGGCCCCGATCATCCCGCTTTTTATCACCGCGCAAAACCAATTGGTCAAGCCCTACGTGCGAGGGCTTAAACTCAACGCCATGGAACTTCTGTACCTGAAATACGCGACCCTGGAAAAAACATGAGCGCGTCGACCTCCACACCCGACTCCGTCGAACTTTCCGTCGTCGTCGTCAACTTCAACTCCAGGGAGTATTTGCGGAAATGCCTGCGCTCCATCCAGGAAACCGCAAAGGATCTGACTCACGAAATCATCGTGGTGGACAACCGATCCAAAGATGGAAGCGCGGAGATGGTCCGCCGGGAATTTCCCGACGTGTGTTTGATCGAAAACCGGAACAACCTGGGATTCACGCGCGGGAACAACCAGGGGATTCGCGTTTCCCGCGGACGGTTTGTGCATCTTTTGAACAACGACACGGTGGTTCTTCCCGGCGCGTTCCAGGCGATGATCAAGGTCATGAACGACCACGCGGGCGCAGGCTTGGTTGGACCTCGATTATTGAACGGCGATGGAACGCTGCAACAATCCTTTGGGAAAGACATGAATTTCGTCAACGACTTTTTCAGAAAGTACGTCACCAATTTGTACGAAAAACGCAAAAACCCCATCGTCGGAAAATTTCTTGATTGGCGTCATTCCGCTCTCAGAGAGGTCGCCTGGGTCAAGGGGGCGTCCATGTTTTTTCGCCGGCAGGCCCTGTTCGACGCCGGGTTGATGGACGAAAGTATTTTCATGTTTATGGAAGAGATCGATTTGAGCGTGCGGGTCCGGGAACTGGGTTGGAAAATACTTTTCACTCCCGAGGCGAGGATCGTCCATTTTGGCGGGGTGAGCACGGGAACCAACAGCTACCAGGCCAAGGTGGAATACCACAAGAGCCAGTTGCATTTTTACAAAAAACATCATGGCCGCTGGGGCGTATTCTTTTTGAAAATTTATTTATACGTCCGGATGGCGCGGAACATCTGGTGGTGGAGCTTGAAGGAGAAGATCGACGGTGGAAAATCAAAATTGCCCGGCGAGCGCGTCAAGTTCTGCCGGGAAGTTTTGCGACACGTGCGCGAATTTGAATGAAAAGACGGCTCTATTTAGAAAATGAAACTCTTCGCCGTCAAATTGGTTTGCAATCCTTCAGGCCGGCCATGAGTTTGGCCTTTGCAAAAACTTCGTCCACCTCGATGGAGGTCAGACATTTGATGTGCGCGCAGTCGGGGAAACTTCCGTTGTCGTAGCAGGGGGAACAGTCTACCTGCTTGAGCACAACTGTGTGGCGAGGCCCCAGCGGCGCCTGGACTTTGGGGTCGGTCGGTCCGTACAGGCCGACGGTCTGCGCTCCCATCGCGTCCGCGATATGCAAGGGTCCGCTGTCGTTGCCGATGTACCCGGAACAAAGGCGCATCACCGAAGCCATCTCGCCAAAACTCAATGCCGTGGCGTCGACGCCGTCCGCGCAACGCTCCTGTATGGCCCGAGCCAGGTCCTTCTCGTCCGGCCCGCCAAAAATTATGGCGCGCGCGTTTAACTCCTCGCGAAACCGTTTCGCCAGCGCGATAAAATTCTCCAGCGGCCAACGTCGCGTGGGCATGAAGGATTTTACGTTCTTCCCGCCGCCCGGCCCGATTCCTATAAAATTCTCGTCCCCGCGCAACCCGTGCGACTGGAGAAATTCCTGTAGAAATTCGTCCTCTGAAAAGGAAAGGTAGTAAAAGCTTCGCTCGTAAACCGCAGGAAGATCCAGCGCTCGCAACAGGTCGAGATACCCTTCGCGTTCGTTGCCGCCGGGTTTGGGGGCGACAGGGTGGGTCAAGCCGCCCTGCCCGTCCCTTGAAAATCCCACGCGCACATGCGCTCCGGAAAGCTTCGCCAACAGGTTGAAACGCCAGTCTTTATGCAATACGAAAACGGCGTCGAATTTTTCCCGGCGCAACAGAGCCAGCAAGCGGAAGGTTTCTCGACTTCGAGCCAACGGCCCGCTTTTGTAAATCGCCTTGTCGTCCGCCAGGATCAGGCCCTCGAAAACCGGATGACTCTCCATAACGGAGGCGTAGGTAATTCCGGTCAGCAAAAATATTTTTGCCTGTGGAAAGTTCCGCCCGAGCTGATCGAAAAACGCGGAACACATCACCAGGTCGCCCATGGCGCCCAGCTTGATGCAAAGAATTTTTTGCGGCGGGTTCAGGGTTATATTCTGCATCGATCGCGCTTTTAAAAAATTTAACAGGTAAAAATTATTTCTTTATCTCTTCAATAAAGGCCGTCCCGCCCTTGC
Source organism: Nitrospinaceae bacterium (assembly GCA_029261575.1). Lineage (GTDB taxonomy): Bacteria > Nitrospinota > Nitrospinia > Nitrospinales > JACRGP01 > JAJDBB01. The sequence goes on from JAJDBD010000056.1 coordinate 10,907, forward strand.
CGACTTTTTCGACCAGCGCTTCGGATTC
>JAJDBD010000057.1 GCA_029261575.1 Nitrospinaceae bacterium
GCGACGCGCCTCTTCCTGTTCAGTTTCCTGATTCTGTTTTTTGAACTGGCGCTCATCCGCCTGATCCCGGCCAACGTCCGCATCACCGCCTATTTCATCAACCTGGTGTTGATCGCCGCATTTTTGGGGATGGGGACCGGACTGATCCTCCAGGCCCGCCGGATACATATCGAGTATTTGTTTCCGCCCTTTCTTGTCGTCCTGCTTCTGGCCTGTTTGTATTTTTCCAACGTGAGGGTAGGCGACCTGCTTAGCGGCAACGAGGGTTTTTATTACAGTTATTTTGATTTGTCTCCCGAAAGCAAAAAATGGGGAATGATCCCTGTCGTCGGCCTGTTCTTTATCCTGTCGTCCCTGACCTTTGTCCCGCTTGGCAACGCCATGGGTCGGGAATTCGAAAAATTTCCGGCCTTACAGGCCTATTGCATCAACATCGCGGGAAGCATTTTGGGGATCGTTTGTTTTGCCCTGTTGAGCTGGCTGGCCGCGCCGCCCTTGGTCTGGTTCTCTATCGGACTGGGTTTGTTCCTGGCGCTGTCGAGGAACAAACGCGACTGGGGAATCGGACTGATTTTAATTCCCGCCGCTTTGTTTGCCATTCACAAGATGCAGAAAACGGAAACGGAAATCTGGTCGCCATACTACAAACTGAGCTATGACACGGGACCTCCAGGCATTCCGAGGATCGTCGTCAACGTCAACGAATCCTTGCATCAATTTATTTTTGATTTTTCCTATAACGACGAAAATATTAAAAAAACCAAGGAAGATTATCTGCGCCCTTACAAACTGGCGAAGAATTTCGACGATATTCTGGTTTTGGGCGCGGGCACGGGAAACGACCTGGTCATGGCGCTAAAACACAACCCCAAACGCATCGACGCGGTGGAAATCGACCGCAAGATTTACGAACTCGGCAAGCGTCTTAACGTTCACAAACCTTACGACGACCCGCGGGTGCAAGTGCATATCGACGACGGCCGCGCCTTTCTGAAAAAGACCAACAGGAAATACGACTTGATCGTCATGGGCACATTGGACAGCCAAACCCTGCTATCGGGAATGTCCAACATCCGGCTGGATAATTATATGTACACCCTGGAATCTTTCCAGTCCATCCGCGAGCGTCTAAAACCGGACGGACGGCTGATTCTTTACCATATGTCCATCAACCCGCTGTTCGGTTACAAGATTTTTCTCGCTCTCAATCAGGCATTTGGAAAAGAACCCCGGGTCAATTATCAAAAACCGCATCGGCTGTTCAATTTCACCTTCGTGGCCGGAGGAGACGACCCGCTCTCCCCCGAATTTCCTTCCTGGTTTAAACTTCCGGAACAAAGCCAACTGGGCCGGGGCGCCCACACATTCCCCACCGACGACTGGCCCTACCTGCATTTAATTCTTCCTGAAATTCCAGGCCATTACTGGCAGGCGGGCGGGATCATTGTCGCGTTCAGCCTGTTACTGGTAGGCGGCGCGCTGGGAAAACAAAACATCGGGCGGCCCGACGGCGCGCTGTTTTTTCTCGGCGCCGGATTCCTCCTTTTGGAAACCAAAAGCGTGACGGAGATGTCGTTATTATTCGGTTCCACCTGGGTGGTGAACGTGCTGGTGTTTTTGTCGATTCTGGTTTTGGTGTTGTGCGCCAACCTTCTGGTGTTGAAAAAACCGGCCCTACCCGTCCGGCCTATGTTTTACGCCTTGCTCGCGTTGGTCGCGGCGATTTTCTTTGTTCCCGCCAGCGCTCTTCTGACCCTGCCGCTTTACGCCCAATGGATCCTCGGCGGCGCGATGGTGGCCCTGCCCCTGTTCGTTGCGGGAATCATTTTCGCGACGATTTTCCGGACCCGCAAAAATACCGTCAAGTCCCTGGGCTTTAATTTGACCGGCTCCATTCTGGGCGGACTCGCCGAGTACAGTTCCATGGTCATGGGAACGAAAAGTTTATACACCCTCGGCCTCTTGATGTACCTGCTCGCCCTCCTGTGCTACAACCGCGAATCCGAAGATTTATAAATTTTCGTTGCCCGCCGCCGCACGGTTACTTTAAAATTTCCTCTCGCGTTTGAAAATGCGGATGGAATTGATTCCGTCAGGTTTGAGGTGACTCCACTCCGGGCGGAATTCCGGATTTTCCTCCAGAAATTTTTTCCCCGGATACACACTGTAGGGATAAATAAAGTAGATCCGTTTCAATTCCGAAACGTCCAGCCGACCCATCGCCTGCCTGCTGAACCGGGTGCGGTAAACGGGAACGCCCGCGTCTGGAATCAGGCGCGGATTTTTCTCCGGCCAATCGGGAACCGGCAAAACGCGAATCCCCTCCCGTCCCCATAAGTAGATAATCAAACCGTCCACCGGATTGCCCAGGCTGACGGGAACCATCACGGCGATCTCTCCCTCCTCCGCTTTCCGCAGCAAAAACTCCGCCGCTTCTTTAATCCCGTAACCGGAATTCATTCCTTCCAGATAAAGCAGTCGGTCCAGCGCAGGCAAGCGGGTTTTTTGCGGGTTCGTTGTCAGATCATGGACAAAAAAAAAGCGTCGGACAGGATTAAAACTAAAAACAGCGGATAGACCCAATAGAGCTTTTTGGGATCGGTCGAGCGCACGGCGGGGATTTTCGCGAGCCAGGTTTTTATTTGACCGCTCAGGCGAAACGCGGCGGCGGCGGCGAGTATCGTCAAAGGCGGGACGGTCAACAAAAAGTATCGGGAGAAAAATCCGTTGGCCAGAACGACGATACATAGCGCTGGAAACAAGGCCCAGACCCAAAGCGCGGTCCGGTCCCTATCCGGGCGCCGAAGGGTGGAGAAAAATTCGTACGCCAGGAGGGCCAACACCGGCATGGTCATATAACCCAGGTAAAAATTCAGGGTCACGACCAGGTTGCGTATCCATATCCTCCACGGAAAGGCAAGCAACTCGCCGGGCGAAAGAAAATAATCTTTTTTGTGGAAGAGGAAATCACGGCCCAATACGCCGACGCCCTGACCGGAAAAAATGTAGGGCAGGATCAATAGGCATGCGATCAACACGGCTACCGCCAGACGCGCCCAGACTATTCTTTCCTTATATGCGCCGTAAGCCAGCAGAAAAAAAACGGGAAGGGGCCACAACAGCAATGCGGGCGCCTTGGTCAAAAACGCCAGTCCCATAAAAGCGCCCAGCGCGAGGAAACACTTGAGGCTCCGGTCCGAACCTTGGGCAATCTTCAATGCGTAATAAGCGATCCACGCGCCAAACGCGCAGAGCAGGCTGTCGACCACGGCCAGTCGGTCGAAGAAAACCGCAAACGGACACAGCGCGTAAATCGCTCCGGCGGCGAGGGCGACGGGCGCGGAAAACAATCGGCGCGCGATGAGCGCGACGCCCGCCAGCGTGAAAAATCCCGCGAGAACGGAGACCAATCGTCCTGAGGCGGCGGGATCGTCGAAGCCGGGCAAGAACAGGGCGTTGAGCCACATGAACAGCGGTTGCTTGCCGTCGACGCGCGGCAGAAAGAGCCTGTTTGGATCGTCGGCGATGAGTTGCGCCCAATGAATGTAAATCGCCTCGTCGGAAAAAACCGGAAGGATTCCCAAATTCCATAGCCGGGCGAAGCCAAACATCAGGACGACGGTGGCCGCCAGGCCAGCGCCTGGAGGCAATGTTCTGAAATAAAATTTATCAGCGTTCATCGGCGGTTTCTTTTTTTAACTGGGTCCAGCGTCACGCTGGCCGGGCAACGCCCGGTGGAAAAGTTCGAGTTGCAAGCTCACTAATAGTTGAACTATTCCCATAAACGTTACACTAATTGGGTCCAGCGTCACGCTGGCCTGGCGCCTACTGGCCCCGGCGCCTCGCCGGTCTTCTTATCATGAATACGAGACAGATGGCAAGGGAGATTGCGGATATGATCGCGCCCAGGCGAAAGCTTCCGGGTTTGAATTCCATGCGAATACGATGTTCGCCCGGTTCCAACAGCAGAGCGCGAAACGCTAAATTGGCGCGCAGGATTTTATCAGCGGAGCGACCGTCCACCGTCGCCTCCCATCCGGGATAATAACTTTCGCTCATAAACAGGAATTTCCGGGCGTTGGTTTTGACGTCCAGCTCCACGGAGCCGTTTTGATAATCTGTAAACTCAACGCGCTCGCCTTCCGGGCTTACGGAGTCGGCG
>JAJDBD010000058.1 GCA_029261575.1 Nitrospinaceae bacterium
CCGACCTTCCTCCACTATTAAACGGACCGCTTCAACTTTAAATTCTTTCGTATATTGCCTGCGTTGTTTTCCCATTGGAACACCTCCAAAAATGATTGTATCCATCACTTTCTTTGTGTCCACTTTTACTGTGCAAGATCAAGAATTACCATGTCGACTACCAAATTGCATATTAACCTTCATCAGGGGGTCCTTGAAGTGGAGGGGGAAGAAATTTTTGTTCGAGATATCTATAAGGAGTTCAAAGCTGAACTTTTGAAAGGTCATGTAAATTTTGGGCCTACCTCCGCTCCTCTAAGCAAAAATAAACTAGGTGCAGACAACGAAACTCCGAAAAGCAAAAATGAAAATAGTACTTCAAAGAAAAACAAAGGCAGCTCCAAATCAGATGTTCTTAAAATTGATAAAAATCTTGATTTATCAGGATTAAACAATGCGCCTTCTCTCAAAGACTTTGTGGGTCAGTATCAACCCAAAATGAATATGGAACGAAATGTGGTTTTTATCGAATACCTAAATGAAATAATGGGCCTGGAAAAAGTATCAATAAATCATGTTTGGACATGCTATTCCGACCTTGGGCTAAGGTTACCGGTTAATATGAGGCAGAGCCTGTATGACACAAGTTCCCTGAGGTCTTGGGTTAATGTCCCCTCTATTGATGATTTGTCCTTGAGCGTACAGGGAAAAAATTGGTTGAGAGATCAAACAAAAAAGGCTGAAACAGAATGACAGAAAAGACCAGAGGACTGGAGGATTTTAATCAGAAATTTTCTGATTTTGATGAGATGCTTGATAACAAACGGATCGAATTGTTCGGCTATTTTCTCCAGATAAATAAAGGCATATCGACATTCAAGCCTCGTGACATCGACGCTTGCTTTGCTATCAGCAACTTGCCAAAACCTTCATGGACACGTGTTCATCTTAATAGACTTTCTAAGAGTAAGCCTCCAAAATTTATAAAGGAAAAAGAGGGTTATAAGCTGACGCGATCAACGTTGGAATCTGTGAAATCGCTAATTGGAGATGAAATACCAAGCGCACAGGTTAGCCAAACGCTCTCCGATCTGAGTAATAAATTTCCGGACTTAACAGAAAAGGCATTTTTAGATGAAGCAATTATATGTTTCAAGGCTCGCGCTCACCGGGCAACCATTGTGATGGTATGGGTTTTAACTATGGATCATCTCTACCAATATGTGCTCTCTTGTAAGCTGGAGGAATTTCGCGTTGCCTTATCCAAGCAATCCGACAAGAAAATTCAATGTCTAACAATTAGTAAGCGAGACGATTTCACAGAATTAAAAGAAACAAAGTTTATTGAAATTCTAAGAAGTTCCAAAATAATCACCAATGATGTAAGAAAAATATTGGACCAAAAACTTGGTATTAGGAATTCCGCCGCCCACCCCTCAAACATCACATTTTCCCCAATGAAGACTGAAGAGTTTGTTGAAGATTTGATTACCAATGTGGTACTCAAATATCCAATTATAAAATAATGTAATAAGAGCCAAATCTCCTGCTGGCTATGTTTAAGGTAGTTTGTAGTCCTTCCTTTGGAGTCCCAAGCCGCTCAGGGGGCGTTGTCCTCCTTCTCTTCTTTTTGATCCGGTGGTTTGGGATTTTCGGCGAGGAGGATCGCGCCGATGATGAATATCACCAAAAGGAGTCCGATCCAGTGGGAGAAGGAGTCGGCGCGGAAATCTATCAGGTCGTAGTTCAACGCGCCGTCGATGGCGACGGCCAGTATCACAACGAGGCCCACGAGAAAATATTTCACGGTCTTTTGTCCGCGCCTGATGAAAGTTTTCAAATTTCCTTCACTCCACTCCAAATGGTTTGATCGGGCCGCCCCATTTTCCAGTTGATCCTGCCGTCCGCGGGAATCCGCCTTCAAGGTTTCCCTTTGACTCTCCCGTTTCTAGTTTAATTTTTCTTTAGGTATTTCGTAAGGATTTTTTGTCGCATATGGGCCGCAGGAATAATCGCGCGGTATTCGACCGGAAGGGAGGGGGAAGGCGGGTTGAATATTTATCCCTGCTTCTTCTGGATTTTCGCCCAGGCGTCGCGGAGGGTGACGGTGCGGTTGAACACGGGGCGGCCGTCCGGCGTTTTGTCCGGGTCGACGCAAAAATATCCCAGCCGCAAAAACTGGAACAGGCTCCCCGCCGCCGCGTTTTCCAAACCGGGTTCGATCCAGCAATCCTCCACCGCTTCCAGCGAGTCGGGATTCAAACAAGCCGTCATGTCCGGATGCTTCTTTTCGTTGCCGGGATTCTCCTCGACAAACAGACGCTCGTACAATCGCGCCTCGGCTTTTTTCGCGTGCCGGGCGGAAACCCAATGCAGGGTTCCCTTGATCTTGCGTCCGTCGGGCGTCGTCCCGCCTCGCGTTTCTGGATCGTAGGTGCAACGCAACTCCACCACCTCGCCGGTTTGTTCGTCCTTGATCGCGTCCGTACACTTGATGATGTAAGCGCTTTTTAACCGCACCTCCCTGCCGGGCGCGAGACGGAAAAACTTTTTCGGCGGGTCTTCCATGAAGTCGTCGCGCTCGATATATAAC
>JAJDBD010000059.1 GCA_029261575.1 Nitrospinaceae bacterium
TAGACAATTCCAATCACCGCCTCCTGCGGAATTCTGGATTGCAGGCGCCTGGACCAGGTAAAGAATCCGGCGCCGAGCAGTATAAAAATGAACGACAGCGCTTCCGCCTGCAAGGAATGTTCGTCGATATTCAAAGCAAACCCGACGCTGGTCCCCAAGGCCGCAAGTTGCGCCAGAGACAAATCGACGAAAATGATTTCGCGCCTCAGAACGTGGATCCCAAAGTAAGTGAATATGAGCGGATAAATGAGACAGGCCGCCATGGGAGCGGCCATGAAGGTGAAATCCATTATTTCCCCGCGCTTCCGGAAAGTTTTTCGGCGATCTGGTCGACCAGGTAATCGATCAGTTCGATATAAGTATTTACTTGCGGCTCCCCTTTGATGTGGACGGGCAACACCGCGACGCGTCCTCCGGATTTTTTCGCCAACAACTCCGCCCATTTTGGCGGATAGTAATTGGCGTTTAAAATCAGATCGGACTTTCGCCGTTTCATTTCCACTGCCAGTTCCGCCAGGTGGCGCGGCGACGGAAGGATGCCGGGGCGAATTTCAATGTTGCCCAGGTACTTCAAACCGAAGCGGTGGAAAAAATAACTCCAGCTACGATGATAAGTCACGATCCGGGTTCCCTCGAAGTCGTGAAGCTTCTCATGCCATTCTTTAAGCTTCGAGGCGACCCTGGATTTGAAATCCTCTGCATTGGCGTGATAAGTTTTTTCGTTATCTGGGTCGAGAATGGAAAGCCGCTCCGCCATCGAATCGGCGAGCGTCATCCCGTTCACGGGGTCCATGGAATAATGCGGGTTCCCAAATGGATGAATGTCTCCCATGGAGCGGTCGACGATCCCCTGTGGAATTTCCAGAATGGGATCGATCCCAAGGGACATATCCAGATTGCCCATTTGCCCGAACCTCACCTTTCGGTTTCGGCTTCCCTCGATGATTTGCGGGAGCCAGGTACCCTCCAGATCCAGGCCATGGTAAAGCAACAAGTCCGCCTGGTTCATCAATCGCATGAAACTGGGTTTGGGATCGACGTAGTGTGGGTCCTGGTAGCCGCGACAAATAAAATTCACCTCGACCAAGTTCCGGCCCACCTCTTCAGCAATTGCGGCGAGATCGGTCGTTGTGGAGACAATGTGCAACTTTGCATGGACGTTGGCCGGAGTTCCAAAAAGGAAAAAACCAAGACACCACGCAACTAACAGATTGCCAACGGGAACGCTTTTATTTTTTAACATGGAATAAATTTCCTCCAGACGATTTAGTAAGTATGCGCGGGATGCGAGCCGATGGTGAAATTGAGTTGGAGCAATACCTGATGCTCCTCGTCAAAACCGCGACTACCGTTATCCTCAAAATCAATAAAATTATATTGAAGACGTATCGATTGAAATTCGCTGTTGGCAAACGCCAGCAAGGCGCTGTAGCGGTGCGTGTCCTCGTCGGCCCGGGCGTCCTGATGCAGCCCGACAAAACCATATCGTCCCTGAATCCACCAGCGCTGATGGATTTGGTATTGGATGGAAGTGTAGACCCCGCCCACGTCCTCGTCTGGAGCCGCCGCCGCAGTTGTGGGATCAAAGGCCCCCGATTTGAATTTAGCCAGATATTCCGATTGCCAGATCAAGGAGCGAAAGCGAGTGCGGTTCAACGGACTCCAGATCAAAGTCATGTCGCCGCCCACAACGTGTGTTCGGGTATCCTCAAAAGACGTTCCATTCTGGCCGAAGGCGTAGGAGGCCCCCAGTTCCAACGTGGCGTTTTCGCCCAAATCCCAAAGGTTTTTCGAGTGCATCAAATAGGCCAGGTCGTCGGAAAAATCCGAGTCGAACAGTTCGTCGTTCCTCCCGTCCATAATCAGGAAATTGAATTCAGAAAACCAGGGGAGGGGTAGAATCGGATTGATTCCCAAGGCGACCTCGTTAATTCCATCCTCTGCGCCCAAAACAGCGACGTTGGCCAAAGGCGCGTCGATAAAAGGGAACTGGTGAGCATGCAGGAGGTTGTGTCTTCCAAACGGCGTGAAATACTTGCCGGCGCGGATGGAGAGATTTTGAAAGGGAACAAAGTCGACGTAGGTCTCTTCGATCTCGATGGCGTCCAAATCGTGCAGAGCCAGAACCATCACGCCTTTTAAAAAATTATCCACGAACGCGACGGCGTTGAACTCCAATTCTTGAACGTCAAATCCCGTGTCGAATTCATTGCCCAAAGCCGATCCGCTGGAACCCTTTCGGTTGTCCTCGGAGCGATAGGCGCCCGTAAAAAGTCCGTTCAGACTGATGGCCGGATTGAAAAGTCGGTTGACGCCGGTAGAAGTCGCGCCGAGGGCATTGCCCCGCGTTCCGAAGGTCGTGGTCCGCTGGCGCGCTACGCCCTCGACTTTTTTTAATCGCTCCTCCATGAGGTCCAGGCGCTTTAGCTCTTTGGAGCCTAGAGGTTTTTCTTCCTCGTATTCTTTGGATTCCATGGTCTCCAGGATTTCCTGGTCCATCAATTTTTCAAATTCTTTTAATTCTTCGTCCGGGCCTTTTGCCGTTTGGGCAAAAATCTCCGGAGCGCTAAATAAAAAAACGCATAGACCGGTCGCTAAAAGGAACCGTTGCATATGAAAACTCCAATGAGTCGATACTCGCAGTCGGGCAGGGCGTTACAAAGAATCCTGGGCAATCGGCTAAAAGGTTCTTCGGCGTCGGCGGCGTCCCAACGGCAAAATGGATTTAGTTTTTAAGAAACGCGGCTAAATAAACAAGGAGGATGGAGGATCGCGACTGGAAAGACGGAGCGCGAATTTTTGCTCCGATGCTTGAGAGGAAAAATTTAGAGCGTATGTTTGGTGGAAAATAGCCGGCAACCCGGAGCCTTGGGAGGCAAGGCTGGAATTCGACTGGCTCCACTGGCAGGCGGAGCAGTCTTTTTCATGATGATCCCATTCCAGATCGTGATTGTGCAACACCGGGGAAAACCCGGCAATGGCGACATAGCACGAAAAGAGAAACCAAAAGAACAGGGGGCGGTTTTTGGTGAAAAAGTTCATCGAAGCCAAATAAAGAGTCCAATGGGAAAACCAAAGCTACAAAAAATTAGAACAATATTTAAGAGTTGAGTCAACAAGAAATAGTCGTGGATAGGAGAGGCGAGTATTTCGACGCTCACCCGCCGCACGGCGCTTTCAATGTCGGTAGGGGTGATTTCTTCGCCGGGCTTTTTTTGCAACTCCGCCAAAACGTCGTTTAGAAAAATAAATTTCAAGGCTTTCAGGATCAACCCGTAAATGAGCCGAACGATAAGAAAGAACAAGCCTTTTTTAAGTTTCAGGCTTTCAAGGAATCCCTTCCCAATTTCATCGAAGGTTTTTTCCAGTTCATCTTTCTGGATATTTTTGCCGAATTTAGGCGTTTTTTTGAAAACCTCCTTGGAAAACAGATCCAACAGATCGTGCAAACCCAAAAACATTTGGGAAAGTTTTTTGCCGGCTACGTAAAGGAAACAGGCGATAGCCCCGTGAACAGGTCCCAAAACACCGTACCACACCACGCCCAATAAGAAGGCCGTCCATTCCAGAAAGAAATTCCAATGAGCCGGTTCCAGGAAGCGGTTGTCCCAAAACCATAAAACGCCCAGTCCCAGAATAAAACCCAGGGAGCAAAATCGAAAAAGGTTTTTTACCGTTCCCAGTAACAGGTCGGTGAAAAAAGTTCTCCAGTATTGGACGATCTGTTCGCGGGTCATGAGGAAGGAAGCGAGGTCAAGTATTCACCGTTGAAAAATCGGCGTCGACGACGATGATAAGGTCGCCGCGTTTATCTCCACTTTTCTTGCCCTTGCCCTTGATCCTGAGTTTGTTCCCCGACGCGGTTCCGGCGGGAACGACCACGGCGAGGCGCTCCTGTTTGTCTCCGGCGTGGTAGGAAATTGTCTTCTTGACTCCCGACGTTGCCTCGGACTGATTGATTTTAAGTTTCAGGCATACGTTCAGCGGGTCTTCGTCTTGTTTGACCGGTCCCGTAGGAGTGATCAGATTCTTCAGGGCGTCCAGTACGGAAGGTTGTTTCGGTTCCTGAAAGTTTGTCGCCCCTTGCTTTTGCTGATCCCTCATTTTTTTTAGCATGAACAGCGAGGAGCCGACCGTTTGTATGATGCGGAGTCCCAGGCCCAGTCGACCCAAAGGACCGGGAATGAATTGTAAAATTCTTCCCAGTCCCCCTGCGGCTCCGCCAAAAAGTATCGACCCGAAAAAAGACGACCCGGAGCGGTATCCTCTACGATTGAACTCGCGGTTGAGTTCGTTGAAAATGTCCCGCGCGGAGGCGTTGCGAAACATGTTGTTGAATATGTCTTCCTGGGAGTATTGAAACCCGGAAGACCCCGCCTTTCCGGAAAACATTCCCGAGCGGAATAGATCGTATTCGCGCCGTTTGGACGGATCGCTCAAAACCCCGTAAGCTTCAGAAACTTCCTTGAACTTTTCTTCCGCGCGCGGGTCTTCCTTGTTCCGGTCGGGATGGAATTCCATGGCCAGTTTGCGGAAGGCTTTTTTGATCTCCGCGTCCGTGGCCTCGCTGGAGATTCCCAGGATATGGTAATAATCTTTTGAGGCGGGATTCATATTCTAAAGTTTATCATAAACCCAATTGCTGGGGATAAGTGGCGGCGGTCTCCTTGGGTCCTTCGAGGTTTAAATTTTTATTCAGGAGGGCAAGTTTGTAGGTCTTATCTATGTGAAGCCGTTGCTTCATATTTTCAAAGTGCACCAAAACCGGCAGGGGAGAGACGTCCTCTTTCAGGTCGACCGGGGCGATGATTAAATCGTCCTTGGCCAGAACGTCGCGGTATTTCCGCTTCATTGTCATTTGATAGGCTTGATATCCCTTGATGGCTTCGGCGCCGAGGTAAGGTTTTTTATTTAACACCTTGAAGGTTTCCGGGATATAAACGTTGGCAAAATAGTCCGAGCCAAGCGAATGGTGAACGACGGTTTCAACTTGCAGGAGACGAACGTTTTCTTCGGCGGCGGGCATTTGCATCCTGACAAAATAGGTTCGCTCGTGAAAATTGAGGTTTTCCAGAAATACGATGCCGTAAAGAATATTGAACTTGAATTGAAGGAATATTCCGAGACATATCCATCCAAATATTTTGAAATATTTTTTCACAACGTCGTTTGCCGGGTTAAAGTGTGGTGAATACGCCGGTTTGGGTGGATCGTTTGCAGTCGGAAGACGTAAAACGATAAAAATATTATCACTTAAACCTGGTATAAAATCAACCAAGGCGCCGCGCTGTGTGGCCGGTTTTTAAAATGGATTTGGACAATGTATAATGCGCGCTTGCAAATTCACGCTGTAGCCGAAAGGACCTCGCTTTGGAACTCGACAGAGGATATTTAATCGTTATCGAGGGGATCGATGGAACTGGAAAATCGACCCAATGCAAATTGTTGACCGAATATTTGGAACGCCGGGGAGTCAGCGTCTTGCAACTTTATGAACCCACACACGGGGTTTGGGGTAAAAAGGTCCGAAAAATTCTGGTGGAGGGCCGCGACGGGATTTCGCCTGAGGAAGAGTTGTCCTACTTTATTAAGGACAGGCAGGAAAATGTGGCAAATAATATTCTGCCCGCTCTCAAGGAAAAAAAGGCGGTGTTGATGGACCGTTATTATTACTCCACAGCGGCTTACCAGGGGGCAATTGGACTGGACCCGGAACAAATCCGTCGCGACAACGAGGCCTTTGCGCCGGTCCCCGACCTTGTTTTGATGTTCATGGTCCCGCCGGAAGAATGTCTCAGGCGGATTCGCGAGGATCGAAACGAGGAACCCAATACCTTTGAAAAGATCGAGTATCTGCAGAAGGTGCAAAGCATCTTCGACAGTTTCTCCGGAGCTCATATTGTAAGGATCGACGCCACCCCGCCTTTGGACGAGGTCTATAAACGCTTGCAAGGGGAAATTGATCGTTTGATCGGGCTTTAACCAAAAAATGAAAAATATTATTTTGGCAATTACCGGCGCCAGCGGCGTTTGCTATGCCCGGCGTTTATTTGATTTGTTACAGCCGAAAGTTCGCCTGCACGTTACCGCATCGGAGCGTGGAGCCGAGTTGTTGAAGCTGGAACTGGACATGACGCTCAGCGATTTTCAGGCGGACAACGTTGTCGTTTACAAAAATAATCGAATGAACGCCTCCATCGCCAGCGGCTCGTTTCCCATCGACGCCATGGTGATCGTTCCCGCTAGTATGGGAACGATTGGGAGAATTGCCAACGGGATTTCCGGAACGTTGATCGAGCGGGCGGCGGACGTGATGTTGAAAGAGCGCAGAAAACTGATTGTGGTGCCGCGCGAAACTCCATTCAACACCGTCCATTTAAAAAACCTGTTGGCGCTCGACCAGGCGGGCGGAATTATTTTGCCGGCCTGTCCGGGATTTTATAATCGCCCGGCGTCAATGGATGAACTGGTGGATTTTGTCGTCGCCAGAATTTTGAATCAGTTGGGCATGGAGCAGGACCTGCTTCCCCCTTACGAACCGTGAGCTTTTTCCCGGAACCGGACAGGCCATGATTTATTTGGACAACGCCGCTACAAGCCCCATGGATCCAGAGGTCGTCCGCGTGGTTCAGGAATCCATGGAGTCGGATTTCGCCAATCCCGGGACCCCCTATAAAATCGGGTTAGACGCCAAGAACAAAATTGAAAGCGCCAAAGAAGAAATCGCGCAGGCGTTAAAGATTCCTCCGGACTTCGATATGGTGTTCACCTCCGGGGGAAGCGAGTCGAACAACCTCTTTATTAAAAGCGCCTGCTATCCGGATAAAAAGGCCGCCTGCCTCGGGCTGGAACATCCCAGCGTCGTCGAAGTATTAAATTATCTTGGAAGTATTGGGAGCGAGCCGCTGACCCTTGCTCAATACCGCGAAGGGGGGCGGATGAGTCTTTCTGCCTGCGACGAATTGCAAAGCCAGAAGGCGCGTTTGCTTTGTCTTTCCCACGTTAATAATGAATTGGGCGCCGTGAACGATCCAGTTGTCATAGGCCGCGCTTTGAAAACCGCGTCTCCCCAAACCCGACTGTTTATGGACGGGGTGCAGGCGTTGGGGAAAGTTCCCTTGCAAGCCGAGATGTGGGAGTATCTCTCCGGGTACTCGGTCTCCGCGCACAAGGTGGGCGGTCCCAAGGGAATCGGGTTGTTGATTCATCCATCCCGATTGCAACTCAATCCCCAAATACACGGCGGCGGTCAGCAAGGAGGCGCGCGGTCCGGAACTCTTCCCGTGCCCTTGATCCTGGGGCTGGCGCGCGCTTCGCGATTGGCTGCGGAACGGGCGAACGAATTTATTGGACGCTGCAAGAAATTACATGCCCGCCTGGTTCGCGGTCTTCGGGAAATCGAGCGGGCCGAGCCTGATTTAAAAATTCGTTTTAATTCTTCCATTGATGATAGCTTTACCGCCCAGTCCCCGGCTATACTTAATTTTAGCTTCCCGCCGGTGGAGGGCGAGGTGTTGTTGCATCACCTCGAAGAGAAAGAGATTTATGTGGGAATGGGAAGCGCCTGTAGCGCCCATTCCAAAGAGCCTTCGAAAATTCTGACGGGGATCGGATTGACAAAAGAAGAAGCGCGTTGCAGTTTAAGAATTTCTTTTGGCCCCCAAAACCGCGAGGAGGACGTCGACGCCTTCCTTCAGGAGTTTGCCCGCGCCTGGCGGGCATTGTATCCAGCCTTTTGTCAATCCTCCGCAACCTAAGATGTCCGCTTCCCGCCTCATCCTTATCCGCTACGACGAAATCGGTTTGAAGGGAAAGAATCGCAAATACTTCGAGAACCTTCTGCTCGGAAATATCAAATACAAGCTTCGGGACGTTCCCGACGTCCGGTATCAATCTCCTCACGGGAGGATATTTATCTACGCCGACGAAAGCGCCGCCCAGGAGTGCGCGCATCTTTTGACGTTTGTTCCGGGGATCGCTTCGTTGAGTGTTGGGGTTTCCATGGAACCCAACGCCGATTCCATCGCCGATCTGGGGGTCGACTGGATCGAACCCTTATTACTGGACAAGGAATCGCTCAGCTTTCGCGTAAAAACTCAACGCTCCGATAAATCGTTTCCCATTCCCTCCCCGGAATTCAATCATCAGGTGGGATCGAAAATTTTACAGCGGCTGAGCGAAAAGGGTTTGACGGTGGATTTAACGCGGGCCGAGTTCACCCTGGAGATCGAGATTGGGGATAGAGAGACGGTGGTTTTTAAAGACCGCGTTCCCTGCATGGGCGGCCTGCCGGTCGGTAGCGCGGGCAACGTGCTGACGCTGATTTCAGGCGGCATCGACAGTCCCGTAGCGGCGCATATGGCGATCCGGCGCGGTTGCCGTTCGCATTTTGTTTTTTTTGATAACCGGACATTTTTGGGGCGAGGCGGATACGACAAGGTATTGCGGTTGACCAAGCGGCTCAACGCCTACCAAAGGGGAGCGCGATTGTTCGTCGTTCCCTTTGCCGACATACAAGTTCAAATTCGCGATTTGTGCTCCCCGCCCCATCGCGTGGTTTTGTACCGACGCGCCATGTACCGGATCGCCTGCGCGTTGGCCAGGGAGCAGTCCTGCCTGGCGCTTGTGACCGGCGAATCGCTGGGGCAGGTGGCATCGCAAACTCTGGAAAATCTTGCCGCCGTTTCCTGCGTGGTTCCAATCAGCGTGTTCCGTCCCTTGATCGGAATGGACAAGGTGGAGATCATTGGCAGGGCCAAAAACATCGATACCTATCCCATCAGCATCGAGCCTCACCCCGATTGTTGCTCCGTGTTCATGCCGCCCCGGCCCGCCACGCGAAGCAAAATTCCCGAGCTTGAAAAAGACGAGGCGAAGTATCCCTGGGCTGAGTTGGAGAAAGCGGCTTTGGAAGCCGCCGAGGTTATCGTTTGCGACGAGTTATAATCGAACGGCTTTCTCTGGCCCTGATCCGATTTTGAAGCGCTGTCTCAAAACCAAAACATAAAATAATTCCTCTCCCTTGACGGGAGAGGGCTGGGTGAGGGCGGCGTCTTTTTATGACGGAGCGAGACGCTCCACTTTGAGATCGTCGGGAAGATCGTTCAACATTTCCCGGACGGTTTTTTGCAAAACCGGGTGAACATGATCGGGCGCTATTTCTTCCAAAGGCGCCAACACGAATTTTCGATTGGGTATTTCCGGATGCGGGAGTTTGAGGGCGGCAATATTTAAAACGCTGTTGCCGTAGAAAAGCAAGTCGAGATCGATAATGCGCGGTCCCCATTTATCCGTGCGCTCCCGCCCCATTTCCTTTTCGATATGCAATAAGGCGTGGAGCAAGGCCAGAGGATCGAGGGTGGATCGGATTTCCGCGACGGCGTTGATGTACCAGGGTTGGTCCGGCTGGCCCAGCGGCTCGGTTTTATAATAGGAAGAAAGGGCCGCGACCGTGATCCCCGGAATCGCCTGCAGGAGCGTTGCGGCTTCGCGGCATTTTTCCATCGGGTTGTCGAGATTGGACCCGATACCGATGAACGCCTGGTTTTGCATGCCTGATCCGGGAATAATTTTGCGGAGCGTTTCTTGGGAATTAAAATTCGAACCTTACGCTCGATAAGCGTTTCTTGATTTCTTCCATGATCCGGGCTTCGTCCTTGTTGTCCTTAGCCGCGAAGGTTGCGGAAAAACGGGCGAACGCTCCCACGTCGTCCCACGGCACCGTGGATATGGAATGCTCCGTGATGAGGTATTGGGAGAATTCCTCGGCGGACTCAAAACGCCTGCCGCCCTGGATTCCCTTGGGCGCTTTGACGTAAAGGAAAAACGATCCGCCCGGCATGCTCGCGGAAAACCCCACCGAATTTAACGCGTCGACCAAAAGGGTCAGGCGGCGTTTGTATTTTTCCACAATCTGATGCGTGATTTCCGGATGTTCCAGCGCGTAAATTCCCGCTTTCTGGATGGCGGCGAACTGACCGGAATCGATATTGTCTTTCACGTGGGCAAATCCCTTGACCACCAGTTCGTTGCCGACGATAAAGGCGATGCGCCAGCCGGTCATGTTGTAGGCCTTGGACAGGGAATGGAACTCGACCCCAACGTCCATGGCGCCGGGAGTGGAGAGAAAGCTCATCGGTTGCTCGTCGTAAACCAGAGTCGAATAGGCCGCGTCCTGAACAACGGCGACGTCGTTGGCTTTGGCAAACGCCACGACTTCCTCGTAAAAAGCTCGCGTCGCCTGCGCTCCCGTGGGATTGTTTGGGTAATTCAGGTACAACAGTTTCGCGCGTTTCCGGGTTTCCGCGTCCAAACTTTTCAGGTCGGGTAGGAATCCGTTCTCCTGGGTCAACGGCATATTGACCACCTCGCCGCCGTAATATTTGGCATGCGTTGCCATGACCGGATAGCCGGGAACGGTCATTAGCAAAACGTCGCCGGGGTTGATGAAGATGGCGGGCGTCATGGCCAAGCCGGGTTTGGAACCGATGGTATGATTGACGTGCTTGCTCTTGTCCAAACCCTCGACGCCGAAAATATCCTTCATATATTCCACCGCGGCTTCTTTGAATTCGTCGACGCCGTTGTCGGTATAACCGCGGTTCTCCGGTTTTTCCGCTTCCAGTTGCAGGGCCTTCACAACGCCTGGAAAGGCCATCTCGTCCGGTTCCCCCACCCCCATATCGAAAAGTTCCTTGCCGGGATTGGCCGCTTGCGCCGCGCGTTTGGCCCGTTTGATTTTTTCGAATTTGTATATTGTCGTGTCTTTGCCAAATTGGTCGCCTCCCAGGCGTTTGGCGAATATACTCTGGATATAACTTTCATTGGACGGCATTCAAACGTTCTCCAAAAATGATTTATTTAGGACAAAAGGGCGTGCAAAACCAAGCCGACCAATCTAGCCAAAAAGCTTGAACCTGTCAAGACATTGGAAGGGTATGAGGGGGGGTTACTATCAGGGCGCTGAAAAACTATTTCGCATGTCATTCTGAGTCCTTCACTCCGAATGTCATCGCGAGCCGCCCTGTGGCGGCGCGGCGATCCAGCTTCCTGGATTGCTTCGCTCCGCTCGCAATGACGATTTTGGGAGTTTTTCAGATATGGGTGGAGATCAGGATTTTGCGGGCGATTTTGAGGGAGCAACATTTTCGTCTTCGAAGGCGTCGTCAGACAGTTCCGCGTCCATATCCTCTTCTTTCTCTTCTTCGTCCTCGGAGAGTCCCGCCGCCTTCTGCGAATAACGCAGGTATTTTATGACTTCGGGGATTTCTTCCGAGGAAACCTTGGACTTTTGAGAAGGCATTTTTCCCGATTGAGAGCCGTTTAGAATCGTGTCTTTAATGTCCTCATCGGGGAAGGGGGTCGGCAAGAATTCCGCGTCGATAAGTTTGGGCGCCTTGGTCAAGCCTCCCAGAGCGTCCGAGTTATGGCAATTGGAACAAGCCCGATGGAAAATCTTTTGGCCCTTTTTAAATACTTCGGGAACCTGCAGGGCGGGTTGCGGAGCGCTACAGGAGGCAAGAAAAATGGGGAACGCGAAAACCGTTCCCCATTGAGAGATATTTAATCTGGTAAGGATCATTTTATTACTTGTCTCTTATCCAATCCACCTTGCCGTCGTGGTTTCGGTCCAACTGGATTTGTTTGATTGCGCCGTCGGGACCATAAATCTCCCAGCGGTCGACCTTGCCGTCGTGATCGGTATCGTACAGAACCTTCTCCAGAGCATTGGGCGCTTTAAAATATTGCCACTGGTCGGCCTTTTTATCCGTGTTGGTGTCGAAGGCGGCGGAAGCCAATTCCCCGTTTTCGGAAAAATTTTCCCACCGATTGACAAAACCGCTGTAGTTGGAATCATACTCTACGCGGGCTAATTTTTCATCCGCGCCGAAGTATTGGATTTGGTCGACGTTGCCGTCGCCGTTTTTGTCCCATTCGACTTTGGCCAGTTTCTGGTTGTCGCCGTAATATTCCTTCATGTCCCGGCGGCCGCTAAAATGGGTGTCCTTTTCTACCCCGACGAGTTTTCCATCCTTGGAGTAATACTGGAACTGATCCATCTTGCCGTCGCGATTGCGGTCGAGTTCCGCTCGAACGGGAGACTGGTTGTTTTCATAAACGTCGCGCTGGTCGATCACGCCGTCGTTATTTTTATCGAACTCGATTTTTTGAATTGCGTTGTTGGAGGCCATGTAATGCCATTGATCGATCACGCCGTCGAAATTGGAGTCGATTTTATTGACCTCGGCAAATGCCGGAAAAACCGGAACCAATATAAAAATAAAAATAGCAAACCGCACAGAAGTGAATGTATTCATGTTTACTCCAATACAAATGAAATGGGTAATTTGAATTTCATTGTTTCCACATTTAAGGATTTGGGAATTTTGGGGAACGGCGACGCCTCTTTAATCGTTGCAAGGGCAGCCTCGTCCAACGTCGGAAATTCCGACGCTTTGGCAAGCGCTAAATGATTTAGTCGGCCCTCCTTACCTAAAGTGAACAGGACGACCGGAGTTCCTTCCCAACCGCTAACTTTTGCGCGCCGGGGAAACTTTTTCACTTGCTCAATTTTGTCCCGGATTCGTTTAACAAATCCGCTTCGAATGGCATTAAATTCATCTCCTGAAATGCGGGGACCTTGATCTGTCCCTTCGCGATTTAATTTTAAGGACGCCTGGCTATCCTTGGTCGAGCCTGCTGAATTTAAAGCCTCAATATTTTGATTCGATTCGCCCGGTTCCGTATGGCCCTCCTCAAGGTCTGTTGTCGACAGTATAAAAGGTTTTGCGGAGGACTGAAGAAAAAAAGTTTTTTCCATGTTTTTGGCGACTCCGCTCGGCGTGACTGGAGCGGTACCCGCTTTGCTTTTAATCGTCTTCGCCTGGGTCTGGTTTTTGATTGGAAGAGTTTGAACCGGGTTCGAGATGATTTGTTTTTGGGCCGCTTGCCTTTCAATCATTTTGTTCGAATGGATGGAATGCCGCGCTCCTATTGGCTCTGCCACGGGACTGCCTGGTTTTAAATCCCGGCTTATCAAGGAAGCTTGCATTTTTTGCGAAACGCTTCCTGCGAATTGTTCCGAAGGTTGAATGGGAGAAATAGAAACTGACTGCGACCCAGGCAATTTTGTTTCTATTGATTTTTGGGTAACAGGAAGGATGTTTAGAGAATTGCTTGGCTCAAAAATCTCCATTTTTTTTGAGACCGCTTGCGGAGTTTTTGGAGGATTGGTCTGGACTCTTGCCTGGGTTTTTACAGGCAGTCTTTGCACTGATGAAAACATCTCATATTGGTTTATCTTGGGTTTTGGACTGGACTGAATCGCCCTGCTTTTTGAATTATCCGGCGAAAGCGGAGCCGGTTTTAGCTCTGCGTTTTGAGCCAAAGGACGCGGCTCATTCTGTTGCGGGAAAGAGTCGGTGGGCCTGGTTTTTTCTTCAATCAGGATTGCTCGGATTTTGATTAAAGTTTCGTTTTTATTCGGTTGAATCTGGGTCGAGACGATGGAGGCTATAGAATAAAAAAGAATCAGGTGCAATCCCAGAGACCAGGCAAGGGATCTTGGCAGGGTCTTTTCTTTATATGCGCTGTCGAATTTTAATAGTTCCATGACTACGCCATTATCTTGTGTACGCGATCCATGTCGATATGATCGGCGACGATCCGCCCCAGCCTGTCCAGCCCTTTTTGCCTGTGCGCCTGGTAATCGAATGAGCTTTCCGGCTCCGGTTTTCTCCGTATTTTTCTTACATGTCGAAGAAAATCCCGGCGCAAACCTTCCTCGTCCAAAAAACCATGGACAAAGGTTCCCATGACCATTCCACTCTCGTCGCAAACGCCCAAGGCGCCGTCTTCCGCGCCATCCTCGTTTGCGAATAGCGAGGGATAAGACGCGTTAAAACGAATCTTCCCCATGTGGATTTCATATCCCCGGACCGCCAACCTCTCCGTAAATACAGGACCGGGGAGGGCGACCGCTTGTAATTGCCGGGTGATTTTTTCTTTTTCGAGAGCGGTATCCATTTCAAACAATCCAAAACCCTTCATGCGAGGAGTTTGGCTTTCCACTTTATGGGGATTGCGAATTTCCGTCCCCAGCATTTGGAAGCCTCCGCAAATTCCCAGCAAGACCGAACCATTTTGGCCCCTGTCCAGAATCGCTTTGGAAAGTCCCTGCGCGTTTAGAAATTCAAGATCGTCCAATGTGTTTTTGGTTCCGGGTATAATAATCAAATCGGGATTTCCCATTTGTTCCGGCGACCAGACGTAGCGCAAGGAAACCGAAGGGTCGTGGACCAAGGGGGCCATATCGGTAAAATTGGATATTCTGGGCAGTCGTAAAACGGCGACGTCCAGGATGGAGGGACCTCCCAAGGCTACGGGATTGTTTGCGTGCGGGATTCCATCCTCCTCGTCGACGTAAAGGTCGCGATAAAAGGGAATCACTCCTAAAATAGGTTTCCCTGTCATCTCCTCAAACATTCTAAGGCCGGACTCCAAAAGTTTGAGGTCGCCCCGGAACTTGTTGACGATGAATCCGGCGACGCGCTCCTTTTCATCGGGGGCGAGCAGGTCGTAGGTCCCTTTCATCCACGCGAAAACGCCGCCCCGGTCAATGTCCCCCACGATGATCACGGGCGCGTTGGCCGCCTCTGCCATCTTCATGTTGACGAAATCGAAGGCTCTTAAATTGATTTCCGCCGGACTTCCGGCGCCTTCCAGAACGACGACTTCATATTCATTCATCAACGTCTCCAGGGCCTTTTTAACTTCCGGAATATATTTTCCTCTGCCGTTGAAATAGTCCCTGGCGTTTCGGGTTTCGACCGCCCGGCCCAGGACGACCACTTGCGAAAGGTTGTCTCCCATGGGTTTTAACAAAACCGGGTTCATGTTCACGCAGGGTTTGATTCCGCAGGCCTCGGCCTGGTAAACCTGGGCGCGTCCCATTTCACCGCCGTCTTCGGTCACGTAAGAGTTCAACGACATGTTTTGCGCCTTGAATGGGGCGACGCGCAGGCCGTCCAGAAAAAACTTTCTGCAAAATGCGGCTGTGATGACGCTTTTGCCCACTCCGGAACCGGTCCCCTGAATCATTAAAGTTTTGGCGCTCATGACGATTGTTGCTTCTTGAGCAACCAGAAAAAAAACGGACCGCCAATGAGAGCGGTGATCACGCCTACCGGAATTTCCGTCGGCGCCAGCAGGGTGCGGGCCAGGGTGTCGCAAAAAATCATGAAGCTGGCTCCGAAAAACATGGCCGAGGGAATGAGTAGCCGGTGGTCCGGGCCGATCATCAAACGCACGATGTGCGGAACGATCAGGCCGACAAACCCTATGGGACCGGTGACGGCGACGACCACGGCGGTGATCAGGGCTGCGGCTAGCAGTCCGGCGAGTTGGGTTTTAACCACGTCCACTCCCCGGCTCATGGCGGGTTCGGCTCCGGCGCTGAGAAGGTTGAGGTCGCGGGCCAAATATATGATGACGCTGATTCCACCGAACACCAGAGGCGCGATTGAAATCAGGGTTTGATAATCCGTGATATCCAACCCGCCCATGAGCCAACGCACGATTTGGAACGATTGAGTGATGTTGGACAGGTAATGAATCATCATGACCATGGAGGCGAAGAAAAAATTGACGGTCACGCCGGCCAGTAGAAGGTAGGAGGTGGGTAATTCCCTGTGTCGGACGCGAACCAGCGAGAACACGACAGCGAGGGCGGTCATGGCTCCCAGGAAGGCGAAGACGGGCACGCTGGAGAATCCCAAAAAGGTGAAGGCCCAGCCGAGGCGGATGGCGATCACCGCGCCGAGCGCGGCGCCCCCGGAAACGCCGAGCGTGATGGGAGCGGCCAGGTCGTTTCGCAATACGGCTTGAAAGACGGCGCCTGCAACGGCCAGAGCCGCGCCTGTTAAGGCCGCGAGCAGTATGCGCGGCAGTCGGACGATGAACAGGATGTTGGCGTCCACATTGTCCGCGAAGGGAATTTGGTTCGAAAACGCCCTGGAAAAATCGATCTTCGTGGAGCCGATCATCGGAGCGACAGCCAGGGTGGCTACCAAGAGGACGAAAAACAGCCCGACGACGGTAAGGTAGCGCTTTTTGTTCATGAAATTAAAGGTCATGAGTTTGGACCCTGAGCTTCCGGGGAAATAAGAAAACTGCCGTCGGTTTCGTCGCGAATTATTTTTACGTCGATTTCATAAACGGTTTTCAGGAGGTCTCTTTGCAAAACGGTAGCAGGAGGGCCTTCCTCCACGAGGCGACCATTTTTTATCAGGACCAGCCGGTCGCAAAACTTGGAGGCCAAATGTAAATCGTGCAGGGCCATGACGATGGTTGCGCCCTGGTCGCGGTTCATTTTTTTTAGAATGTTTAAGATTTCCATTTGAAACTTGAGGTCCAGCGCCGACGTCGGTTCGTCCAACAACATCGCCCGGGGTTCCTGGGCAATCGCTGCGGCGATCATGACCCTTTGCTTTTCTCCACTGCTGATTTCGTTGAAAAGCCGGTTCGCAAATTGGGAGGTATGGGTGAGGTCCATGGCGCGGCGGGCGATTCGGCAATCTTCTTCCGACTCAAACGCCAGGGCGGAAAGATAGGGGTGACGGCCCATCAGGACGACTTCGGACGCCTTGAAAGGAAAAACCATCGGGTTTTCCTGGGGAACCCAGGCGATCGATTGCGCCAGAGTTTTCCTCTTCTGAAGGCGCAAATCCAACCCGTCAAAATAAACCGAGTTTTTTGGGCCGGGCAATATTCCGCCCAACAACTTTAATAGAGTGGATTTCCCGGAACCGTTCGGTCCGATGACGCCGACGAATTCCCCTGGAAATATTTTGAGGGAAAAATCTTGGATCACGGGTTCCCGGTCGTATTTAAAATCGGAATGTTTCAATTCCATGAGCGAGCGGGGTTCCTGCAGAGAATTTGAATGCATTTCGCTCGTCAATTTTTGTCTCCCGTGGGCGAAAGTTGAAGAGGAGAATCTCCAAATAGTTCAGGATGAACGGCCCTTGCAAGATGATCGACGATTTCCAATACCCTGGGACCGGGGATGACCATTACGCTGTCGTCGATGAATCGGATGTTTCCATTTTTTACCGCGGTCACCGTGGGAAACCGCTGCCAGTCCCGCTTGCTTTGCTCTTTGTAATCTCTTGCCCTCTCAGCTCCGGGATGCAATTCTATGATCACCTCCGGAGAAGTTTTGACGACGTATTCCTTGGAAACTTTTGGGTAGGGAACGAATGAGTCCGTAAGGATATTGTCTCCCCCCGCGACGGTCAGCAACTGGTCCAAAAAGGTTCCCTTGCCGACGGCGAATAAATCTCTCAAAGCGTTCTGGTTGTCGTCGAATATGAAAAACACGGATTTTCTTTTTTGGCCTTTAAGTTTGTTTTCATAAAACCGGACGCCGTTTTGAATGCGTTGGAGAAGTTTTTGCGCCGCCGGATCCGCGCCCAGGGCCTTTCCAATAATCAGAATGGATTCCTGTATGGATTCCAGATTGACAAGAGTGACGGGCAAACTTTTTATCCCAAGCGTTCGGGCGTGTTTGTCCAAATTAAAATTGTCGTCCTGGTGGATGATGAGATCGGGCTTCAGAGCAACCATCAACTCGAAGTTTGGATTGACGACGCCGCCGACCCTGGGAATTTGGGTCGCCGCGGGCGGATAATTACAAAAGTCCGTGGCGCCGACGAGGCGGTCCTGCGCGCCCAGTTCGTAAATAATTTCAGTGACGGCTGGCGACAGGGAAACAATGCGTTGGGGAAGGGGATGGGAGGCGGCGTCGGAGAAACTTGTTTGTGGAACGCAAAAAGAAACCAGAAAAAGGGCGGCGCCCCATAGGAGAGACGAAAGCCCGAACCTCCATTCTGGTTTGATAAAATCCTGCAATAAAAAAAATCCCCGATCCCTTTTGGGAGGGATGGGAGAAACTGCGTTACCCGGAAAAATTTGCTTCACCTCTTGTACTTCCCGAAGAGTTTGTGAAGCCTGTTCAGAGCAGGTTTTCTGGCTTCCGGATCGGGCTACTCCCAAGCTCCTTCCCGTTAAAAAATAACAGTGGATTTGCTGGTTTCGTCCCCGGTTACAGCGGCGGGTCCGCGACGGATTTGCACCGTCTTCCCTTGCGTCTGTTCAGGACAATTGCATTTCAAATCAGAGTATCAAATAACAATGGCTTGTCAATATGGGAATGGATTGGGCGAATCGTCATGCGTTCAAAAATGCGGAGACGTCGGCGAGATTTTGTTCGCTGACTTCGTGTCCCTGGGCGGTCGACTGAACTGCGGCGGTATGACCAAAACTTTTCATTTGGTCGAGAGCGTGCTCGGCGAGGAAAGAAGGAACCACGTCGTCGTTCTCGCCAAAAATCCCCAGAATTTCGGCGCGCGACTCCCGGTCCGCAGGCGCCGGTATTTCCGGGAGGAAACCGCACACCGTGGCGGTTTTATGAATCGTGTGTCGACCGAGCAGGCTGAGAACCAAAGCCGCCGCGCCGCCCTGGGAAAATCCCCAAAGACAAATGCGGGCCTCAACGCCGGGCCGCGTTTCGCGAAAATAATTCTCCAGGCTGTCCAGAAAGCCGCCCGTATACTCCAGAAACGCGGAAACCGATTTGGCCTGTCCGGGTCCGTCGGCCCACCAGCTCCACAGACCCTCGCCGGCGTCCACGGGGGCTTGGGGATAGATGAAAGCCGCGTTTTTCAAGGCAAGGCGGTTGCCGTGAACCAGCATGTTTTCCGGCGTGGATTCCGCGCCATGAAACCCGACGAGCAAATTCGCCGGCGAGGCGAGGGGTTCCTCCGGTTCGCCGAGGATTACTTTAATACCGTTCCATTCAACCGTGCTGTATTGGGTAGACATAGTTTCGCTTTCGCCAGAGTTATTGATCGTCGATTATTTTTTGCGCCAGGCTCTCCGCGTCTTCGCGGGTCTTTATATCGCCCAACACCCTGGCCTGCTCGATTTGTTCCAGGATGATTTTGAAAAGGGGCGAAGGCGCCAGATGAAATTTGTTTTTGAGATCATCCCCATCCAGCAACGGGGATAGCTCGCTGATGGGAACATATTGGTTGTAATAAAAACTCTGTAAATTAGCCGCCGCTTTGTCGAAGGTTTGAACGCTGCCAGCATTCCCCTTACGGGCGGCATAAATGGCCCGCGCTAAAAACAGAGCGGGAATCAATTCGTCTCCCGAGCGCTTGGCGAATGCGTACATTTTATTCGAGTCGACCGGCTGGGCTGAAAATCCCAACTCGTTGGCTTGCGCCGACTCTTGAATTGCAATCGTTCGCTCTACAAATTGAATGTCTGCGTTTGAGGCGCGAAGACCTTTCAAAACTTTAGCAACGCCTCCAATTTTTTCTGGGACCGTTTCCAACAAGTGAAGCAAAACGGAAATTTTTAAAAGGGCATAGGTCCTGTTTTCATCCCGCGCCTTTTGGCGCTCACAATATTTAATCAATTCGGGAGGATTGGATGCAATAAATTTTTCCAGGTTTTTGCAAGATTGCAAAATACACTCGCAATCGTCCGGCTTCGCGTCATCCAAATCGGGAATGATGCAGTTCAAAATCCCGGTTTGGAACATGGATTCCAACAGGGGTGCGGTTGTGGTCCCTTGAAAAAACAGAACCAGTTCGTACCAAATTCTTTCCGGCGCGGTTGCGACGATACGATTTTTGCATTGCTCTATCTTTTTTAAAGTATCCGGAGCGATCTGAAATCCAAAGGCGGCCGCGAAGCGATAGGCTCGGAGCATTCTCAAAGGATCAGACTCGAAAGCCGATCCGGGAAGAACGGTTAACGTTTTTGACAATAAATCATTTCGGCCTCCAAAGGGATCCAGTATTTCTATATTCCCCTCAAGATAATCGTCCAGTTTAACGGCCATGGAATTGCAGGTAAAATCTCTTTGTCCCAAATCTTCTAGGACGTCGACGCCTTGCAATTCTGAAAAATCAAAATAGATATTGCCCGGAAGGACGACGCGCACGGTTTCCCGTCCCGGAGTTTCATCGAGCGGGACCCGGGGAAGTTTCAACGTTTCGGAAAACTCCTTGGCCAGCGACGCGGCGCCCTTGCAGGTGAAATCGTAATCGGAAACGGGCAGGTTCATGACGTGGTTGCGGACCGCGCCGCCCACTAAATAAATTTCGGTATTTGCCCGCCGGGAAAGTTCCAGAGTTTTATTTAGATAGTTTGTGATATCGGGTTGTTTCATTTTTTGTCCGTGGCGTCATGGCGCGTTGACAAGAGGCGGGAAAACAGGCTTGAATACTTGGCGAGCAGTGGCGCGATTTTAAACTTTCCAGTCGGAGGACAGAGCGACTCGCTTGGATGAAAAAATGACCCCGTCCTTTTTCACCAGGTATAAGTCCGTTTGGGTCAGGTTTCCGAGAATCTGTTGCAGGTTCTCGGAGGGTTTGCTTTGCGGGTCCTTGATCAGGAAGGGAATCATTTCGTCGACGGAATCGCGGACCCTGTCGCTTTCGATAATGAATCCCAGAAAATTAAGGTTCACGTTCAAATACTTTTTTGCGAGTTGCGCCAGGTTGTCTCCCGCCAGCAAATCTTTTTTCTTTCGGACCCGGTTGACCACCAGGTTGGGCTTGAATTTTGCGGTCGCCTCGTCGATGGCCAAAACCAAATTCGGATCAATTAGAGCCGCTTTTTCTTTCAAATCGTCCAGCGAGCACAATTCGTCCCGCTCGTTCCGCCCGCCGCTGGAGGCGGAATCGCGGAAAAGTTCCTGGGTTTTGTCGCCGTCCGGCAATGCGTTTTGGATCTTCTTGAACAGAACGGATTTGATGAAACTAAAAGCGTTCATTACCGAAGGGATTTCCGGAAGCGTCAACACGATGCCTGTGCTGGCAAGATTGAAGCGCTCCAAAGTATCGGAGTGGACGCCTGGACCCAGGTCGACCACGACATAATCAGCGTCCAGCCCGGCGATGATGGAAATAATATTTTGGTTGGCCTCTCGGGATAAGGGGAAACTTCCGGAAAGATCGCCGGCTCCGCTTAAAAACTTCAGATTGCCCACTCCGGTATCCATCAAAAGGTTTCCCGGATCGCTTTCCTGATAATGGATCAAATCTCTCAATCCCAACCTGGGGTTGACGATTCCCAATAAGGCGTGCAGGTTGGAAGCGCCGTAATCCGTGTCCGCCAATACCACTCTGTAGCCGCCGAGAGCCAGGCCTACGGCCAGGTTGGCGCTGAGCAGGCTTTTGCCAATGCCGCCTTTTCCGCCACCCACCGCGATGATGTTTTTGGGGTTTGCCATGGCTTCTCGATCGAGTGGAGCGCTCAGTTAATTCCGTTATTCGGGTTGGGATTTTTCTTTCTTTGCTTCGAGGTGAATATAAACGATTCGAGCAGTTCCTGGACGTCGGGCCGATTCCAGGAGAAGCCGGGGCCGCCTTTGACGTCTGAACCTCCAAGGGGGCGCGAGGGAGACTTTTGCAACCAGTCCGGGACCACATTTTTCTGGCGCGTGGTTTCTGCGCTTATGAGCGCGAAACGGTCTTCCAGGTTTTTCTGGAATTGATTCAATTGCCCGATCAATTGGTCCGACTTTTTTTCGCTCTCTTCCGGAGTTTCGATCCGGGAGAAATCCGGACCCAGGTTGGTGATGGGTTTTTGAACCCAATCCGCCGCCGGTTCGGCCTGGAGAGGCGGGGTCGACGAGTCCTCGGAAGCGGGGACCTCTTCTTCATTCTCCAGGTCCTCGTTCAACTGGGAGGAAATCTCGTGGATGGTTTGCTCCATTTCCTGCTTCAATTTGGAAATCGCCTCGTCGTGTTGATCTATCTCCCGTTCCAGTTCCGCAGAACTTTCGTCGTTTTGGATTTCTGAGAGAGGGGAGGTCGGTTGGGCTGATGGTTCCTCCCACGGTTCGGGAACCGGGGAATCTTCCGGCTGGACGGGAACGACTGGTTCGATTTGATTTCCGGCCAGAATCGCCTCAAAATCCGCTATGATTTCATCGTCCAATTGACTTGGAGAATTTTTGTTGCCGGAGAAATCAGAAAAATCGGAGGAGTCGGAAGAATCCGGGAAAACGGGTGAAGGAGATTCGGCGGGTTCTTTCCTGATTTCGTTTTCCTTGATGTTTCGAAGCTCTTTTTCCAAATCGTTGAAATCTTTTTTCAGTTTGTGGAGAAGCAGGTCGTCATCGTCCGTAGGAGGCGAAGGGTCCTGATTTTCTGTGGGGGATTCTGGGTCCTGGTCCGCAAGATCAAAAAAACCTCCATCGTCAAAGCCCGTTGGAGTAGGTTTTGTTTTCGAGTTTTTATGCGCATCTTCCGGGAAAAGCGGAAAGGCTTTTTCATCATCCTGTCTTTGCTGTCTTTCCTTAAACTCCAATCCCTCGATGAAAGGATCGGCCCGGGGTCTTGTGGGTTCGATGATCAGTGGGTTGGATTTGCGTTTGGGATTCCGTTCATCCCGATCAAAAAAACTGCTTTCGTAAATGTCATTTTCATAATCCCGATGGTTGCGTTTCTTTTTAGCCCAAAGACGAAAAAAATACCAGCCAGCGAACGAAACGACCAATAGCCCAATAACTGTGGGAATCCAAATGGTAAGGTTCATGGTATTGAGTTCGGAACCCGATCCCTTGAACCAGGAAGAAATGGTTTGGGCGATTCCCGAACTGTTAAATTTTGGGAGGCTGTTCATGACTCGATTTTTTGGGCGCCGGATTTTTTTTGATAGGCCGTTTTGGGAGGATCAGGGTTTTTCTGAATGTGAATTCTGGATATGAAGCGTTAAATAATTTTTTCGCTTTCATAGTAGCATAAAATGAGTAAAATCAGTAAAATTAATCACTTGGAGCAGGTTTGCCTCAAGTTTCTATGGTAAAATTTTGCTGACGCATTGAGAAAAACGGGCTTTTTATCTTGTTCAACAAATAGGGACATTGTGGATAAAATTTCAGTCTCGATCATCACCTGCGATGAAGAAAAAAATATTGAACGGTGTCTGAAAAGCCTTAAATGGGCGGACGAAATTATGGTGATGGACAGCGGTAGCGAGGACCGGACTGTGGAAATTTGCCGACGTTATACCAACAAGGTTTTTCAGGAAAGCTGGCAGGGGTATGGCAGGCAAAAAAACCTTTGCGCCGACAGGGCCAGCCATCGCTGGATTTTGAATGTCGACGCCGACGAGGAGGTTTCAGGGGAATGCGCGCGGGAAATCCAAACGGCTCTTCAACAAGGGTTGGACCGGTCGATCTATTCTTTTCCTAGAAAAAATTATTTTGGCAAACGTTGGGTGCGCTATGGCGGTTGGTTTCCCGACCGCATCGCCCGGCTGTACGATAAAACCCGGGTGCGGTTTTCGGAACCGCCGGTTCACGAGAAGCTGGTTCCAGAGTTGGAAACCGGTCGGTTTCAAAGCCCCTTGTTGCATTGGTCCTACCTGGGTATGGAGGATTACATCGCCCGGCAAAACCGTTATTCTACCTTGTTTGCAAAAAATTCTCTTAAAAATGGTAGGATGAGTTCATGGTCGGATTTGCTCTTTCGGCCTCCGCTGGCATTTTTGAAGACTTACGTTTTACAGCAGGGCTTTAGGGAAGGCAGTTTGGGATTGTTTCTTGCGACAGCCAACGCTTTTTATACCTACCTTAAGTATGCAAAAACCCGCGACCCGGATTTACGCGATGATAATTGACGCGACCGGTTAACCTTTTTTCTTCTTCCATCCCCCCGAGGAATTTTGACCAAGACGCAGTTGTTATTATTGATGACCCCCGTGGTTCTGTTTTCCCTGACCCTCCATGAATATTCTCATGGCAGGGTGGCCTATTATCTTGGCGACGACACGGCGAAACGGCAAGGGCGCCTGACCTTCAATCCCTTGAAGCACCTGGACCTGATGGGTATCCTGTTTTTTTATTTTGTCGGATTCGGTTGGGCCAAGCCCGTGCCCGTCGACTGGAGAAATTTTCAGCATCCGCGCCGGGACATGATGTATGTGTCCATTGCGGGACCCTTGGCCAACGTCGGCCTGGCTTTCTTGAGCAGTTTTTTTATAAGAATGATTTCTCCTTATGAAAATCCGGTGGTATTCTACCTCCTTTGTTTTTCCGTTTTTATAAACGTGGCGCTTTTCGTGTTCAACATGTTGCCGGTGTATCCCCTGGACGGAGCCAGCGTTTTAAAAGGTTTGGTATCCGATAAGATGGCCCTCCGTTTGACCTTCTTTGACCGATACGGCGCGGTCCTGATTCTGGGTATATTTTTGATGGACCACTTTGCGCATACGGGAATTATCTGGCGGGTGATTGGCCTGCCGATTTTGATGGTCGTTCAAATGCTGACGCAGGAGGCGTTTCCGCTCCTGCAACAGGTTTTGATGATGAGTTTTGGTTGATTGAAGGACTGATATGGCTGGAAAACGAATTTTGAGCGGAATGCAACCCACCGGTCCCTTGCACCTGGGAAACTATTTCGGCGCGCTAAAAAACTGGATCGCCTTGCAGGACGACTATGAATGTTTCTATTTCATCGCCGACTGGCACGCGCTCACCTCGCTTTATAACGATCCGTCGTTGATCCGTAAATATTCGCGGGAAGTGGCGGCGGACTGGATAAGCTCCGGACTCGACCCGGAAAAATGCACTCTGTTCGTGCAATCCAAAATCCCGGAGCACGCCGAGTTGTACCTGATATTGTCGATGATCGTTCCCGTTCCCTGGTTGGAACGCAACCCGACGTATAAAGAAAAACAGGACGAAATTAAAAACGTGGAGCTGAGTTCCCACGGTTTTCTGGGGTACCCCGTTTTGCAAACCGCCGACGTCGTCCTTTACAAGGCAGACGCCGTGCCGGTGGGTATCGATCAGGCGCCGCATTTGGAGATTTCGCGCGAAATTGTACGGCGGTTTAATAATTTATACGGCAAGGAGGTTTTTATCGAGCCGGAGGCCAAAATATCGGAAATTCCCAAACTCAACGGTCTGGACGGGCGGAAGATGAGCAAGAGCTATGACAACGCCATTTACCTTTCCGACGACGAGAATCAGATCGGTAAAAAAATCCGCTCCATGTTCACCGATCCGCAAAGGAAGAGGCGGGAAGACCCCGGCGACCCGGACGTTTGCAACCTATACCCCTTCCACAAAATTTATTCCAACGGGGAAACTCAAAAGGAAATCGATCGGGATTGCAGGACCGCCGCCATCGGTTGCGGCGACTGTAAAGCCATCCTGGCCAAGAACATGTTGGAGCAAATGAAACCGACGATGGAGAAGCGCCGGGAGATCATTGCCAAGCCAAAAGAGTTGGATGAAATTCTCGAGGAAGGGAGCAAAAAGGCCAGGCTGGTCGCAAAAGCCACTCTTCGCGAGGCCAAAAAAGCCATGCGCTTTCAAAAATAAAGGAACAACAAGACTTGACTATGGACTACAAAGACACTCTAAATTTACCGCAAACCAA
This sequence comes from Nitrospinaceae bacterium, assembly GCA_029261575.1. Lineage (GTDB taxonomy): Bacteria > Nitrospinota > Nitrospinia > Nitrospinales > JACRGP01 > JAJDBB01. The sequence continues at coordinate 25,470 of JAJDBD010000059.1, forward strand.
ATTTCCCATGAAGGCCAATCTGGCTCAAAGGGAACCGGAAATATTGAAAAAGTGGGACGAGGAAAATATTTACTCCCTTCTGCGCGAACGGTTTTCTGGCAAGCCCAAATACGTTTTTCATGACGGTCCGCCCTACGCGAACGGCCATATTCATATGGGGCATGCGCTTAATAAAATACTTAAGGATTTTATAGTTAAATTTATGGGAATGAAGGGTTTTAATTCCTTGTTTATTCCGGGGTGGGATTGCCATGGTTTGCCCATTGAGCATCAGGTGCTCAAGGAGCAAAAGAAGAAAAAGGTCGAAACTCCCAAGGGCGGAATTCGTAAACTGTGTCGGGAGTACGCCGCAGAGTTCGTCGATATTCAAAGGGAGGAGTTTAAACGCTTGGGCGTTTTTGCCGACTGGGAAAATCCTTATCTGACGATGAACCATTCGTATCAGGCAACGATCATTAGGGAGTTTGGGAAATTCGTTACAGCCGGGATGGTTTACAAAGGACTCAAGCCGGTTCACTGGTGCACGAGTTGCGCGACCGCTTTGGCGGAGGCGGAGGTGGAATATGCGGATCACACCTCGCCTTCAATTTACGTCAAATTCCCCGTTAAAGATGGGCTGACGGATCGAATCGAGGGTATCGATCCCGAAAGGGCCTTCTTTGTTATCTGGACCACCACGCCCTGGACGCTTCCCGCCAATCTGGCGATCTGCCTGCATCCCAAATTTCAGTACGTCGGGGTGCGCGTCGATGGCGCCGATTTGATCGTTGCGGAAGAGCTCCTGCCCGCGTTGGTTGCGGAGTGGGCGCTCGAGGATTATAAAATTCTGGGTAAATGCGCGGGCAAGGACCTGGAGGGCGTCGTCGCACGGCATCCTTTTATTGACCGCGATTCCATAGTCATTGTGGGCGACCACGTTACGCTGGAGGCGGGGACGGGTTGTGTGCATACCGCTCCGGGGCATGGTCAGGACGACTATGTTGTGGGACAAAAGTACGGGTTGGAACCTTACAATCCGGTAGACGACAAGGGGATTTTCAAACCGGAAGTGGAATTTTTCGCCGGCCAGTTCGTGACAAAGGCGAACCCGGAGATTATCGAAAAATTGCGCGCGCTGGGATTGATGGTAACCGACTCAACGATCAAGCATTCTTATCCCCATTGCTGGAGGTGTAGGCAACCCATTATTTTCCGCGCCACTGCCCAGTGGTTCATTTCCATGGACAAGGGGGATTTGCGGAAAAAATCTCTCGAGTGGATCGATAAAACCCAATGGGTTCCCGCCTGGGGCAAGGAGAGGATTTACAGCATGGTGGAGAACCGCCCCGACTGGTGCGTTTCCCGGCAAAGAACCTGGGGCGTTCCCATCGCCATTTTCATCTGTCAATCCTGCAATGAACCTTTGGCGTCCGGCGAGATATTCGAGCGCGTGGCAAAAATGGTAGAGCAGGAGGGCGCTGATTTCTGGTTTGAAAAGGAGCCGGAAGAAATTCTCCCATCAGGGACCCAGTGTTCCTGCGGCTCCGCGCAATTCAAAAAAGAGATGGATATTCTCGACGTATGGTTCGACTCCGGCGTCAGCCACGCGGCGGTATTGGAAAACGATCCGAATTCCGCCTGGCCCGCAGACATGTACCTGGAAGGCAGCGACCAGCACCGAGGCTGGTTTCACAGTTCGCTTTTGGAATCTGTCGGCACGCGCGGACGGGCGCCTTATAAAACCGTTCTCACGCACGGTTATGTGGTGGACGGCAAGGGCAAAAAAATGTCCAAATCCGCAGGCAACGTTATAGCGCCGGAAAAAATCATCGATCAGTACGGCGCGGAAATCCTGCGGCTGTGGGTCGCCTCGGAAAATTACCGCGAAGACATTCGCATCTCGCAAGAAATTTTAAAACGGCTCACGGAAGCTTATCGGAAAATCCGCAACACGTTTCGTTACCTTCTCGGCAACCTGGAAGATTTCGATTGGGAGAGAGACGGCGTGCCGGTCGAGGAAATGCAGGAGATCGACCGTTTCATCCTCATGCGGTTGAAGCTTTTGAATGAAAAAATTCAAAAAGCGTTCGACAATTACGAGTTTCACGTGTTTTACCATTCTTTCTACAATTTCTGCGTGGTGGATTTGAGCGCGTTTTACCTGGATATTCTGAAGGACCGGATTTACACCTATCCGCGCGCTTCCCAGGCTCGCCGGTCCGGGCAAACCGCGCTTCATACTTTATTGACGAGCATGACTCGCCTGATGGCCCCTGTTTTAAGTTTTATGGCGGAAGAAATCTGGTCCTATCTCCCCAAAGGCGACGGCGAGGCGTCGAGCGTGTTTCTTTCCGAATTCTCTACTTTGGACAACCTGGCTCTGGACGATGAGTTGATGAACAAATGGGATCGCATCATCGAGTTGAAGGGAGAGGTCAGCAAGGCTCTGGAGATCAGCCGCAGGGAAAAAGTAATCGGTCACTCCCTGGACGCGCGGGTTCGACTGATCCTTCCAAAAGATTTGAGGGAAGTTTTGAAAGACAACCTGGACGAGCTGAAATTTATTTTTATCGTTTCCGGCGCCGACGTCGTCGATCAGTTGGAAGCGGACGATAAAATTTACGAAAGCGAATCGATCAACGGTCTGCGGATCGGAGTGGGAATCATGCCGGGGAAAAAATGCGAACGCTGTTGGAACTATTTCGACGACGGCGCGGGATCTTCCGATTCGGCGTCCATATGCCTCCGGTGCCTGGAGCACCTGGACGCAGCCAAAGCCTAAACGAAACTTTTCCGTGCGAAACAAGTACTTACATTTGTTCCTCATTTCCAACGCGTTGATCATTATCGACCAGTTCACCAAATTCATGGCGGCGTCGCGTATTCCTTTGCACGACTCCATCCCCGTTATCGACAATTTTTTTCATATCACTCATATTAGAAACTCCGGGGTGGCTTTTGGTTTGTTCGCCGGCCAGGCGGAGAACAACAAGGCTACGTTTTTTGTTGCCATCTCCCTGGTGGCCATCGCCGCGATCCTGGGATTTTTTCACCGCACTCCGGAGCGGCATAAACTGTCGCTGAACGGTTTGATACTGATTTTCAGCGGCGCCATTGGCAACCTGATCGACCGCATTTTGCACCGCGAGGTGATCGATTTTATTTATTTTTTTTACAAGGATTTTCATTTCCCGGCCTTCAATATCGCCGATTCATGTATTACAATAGGGGTCGGTTTGATGTTTCTGGATATGTTTTTAAATCCGTCTGGCTCCGACCCTTCAGCTTCCTGAAAATAATTTTTCGCGTCTTTATCAGGATTTTCACGAAAACGCCCACGAAAGCGTCCCATGCATCCCGTCCTCCTGGAATTTGGTTTCATAAAAATTTTTACTTACGGCGTCTTTGTCGCCTCGGGATTCTTTGTCGCTATCGTTTTGGCGGGCTGGCAGGCCAAGGCCGAGGGGCTGGACCAGGAAAAAGTATTGGACCTTTGCTTTTATATTCTGGTCGCCGCCATCCTGGGCGCGCGCCTGCTTTATGTGCTGGTGGAATATAAATACTTTTCCGCGAATCCCCTGGAAATATTTAAATTCTGGAAAGGCGGGCTGGTTTATTACGGCGGCTTGATCCTGGGCGCGTTGGTTTCCTTTTTTTATATGCGCAAGCACAACATGCCCGTCTGGAAAGTTGCGGACGTGATCGCTCCTTCCCTGGCCATCGGGCAGGCCATCGGGCGATGGGGTTGTTTTTTCGCGGGCTGTTGTTACGGAAAGAAAACAGAGGTCTCATGGGCCATCGTGTTTACCGACGCTAAATCCCTGGCTCCAATTAATATCCCCCTGCACCCGACGCAAATCTATCTTTCCCTGAACGCGTTGGTCATCCTCGGCATTTTGGTTTGGTTGAGGAAACGAAAAACTTTTGACGGGCAGATTTTTTGGGCCTACGGCGCGCTGTATTCTATCGGACGCTTCCTCATTGAGTTCTTTCGAGGGGACGACCGAGGCTTTGCCGTCGAGGGGGTTCTTTCCACCTCGCAGTTTATAGGGATTTTTACGTTGGCCATTTCCCTGCTGATGTTGTTCTCCCTTCGTTCCTTCAAGACGGCGCGATAACCGGCTGGGCGCCGCCAGCGTGACGCTGGCTGCTCGCCGCAGGGGCAGTAGGTAACCTTTTACGGTGAATGCTATAAGAGCTAGGTTGAGTTTGAAAATCCAAACCACTGGTCCCGGCGCCTCGCCGGTTGCCTCCAGGCGCTTGCCCGGCGCGTCTTATACGTTTCTCTTCCTTTATTTCTTATGCTTTCTCTAATTCAAATTTCCGATTTACATATAACGCTTTCTCCCGAAGACCGGTTTCGCGGGGTGGATACGCGGGCCAGTTTGAACCGGGTATTGCAAACCCGCGAGGTCCACGAGGCTGAGGCGCTTATCGTTACCGGCGATTTGGCGGCCAAAGACCCGCATCCGGAAATTTACCGCTACATAAAAAATGTTTTGGACGCTTGCGGAACTTCCTATCATATTCTGCCGGGAAACCACGACCGATCGGACTTGACGGCGGAAATTTTCGGAATGGAGTTGAACGCCGGAAAATTAAATCGTTTTGTGGATCATCCCGCTCCCATGATTTTTATGGATTCGTCGACGGAGGAAACGCTTCCCGAGGATCTGGCGTTTCTGGAAAACGCGTTGCGACATTTTTCCGGAAGGCGTCCCTTGCTGTTCATTCACCATCCTTTGAGGGAATGCGATCATCCTTATTTTGATACGCATTGCGTGCTGAATGGCCGCGAAAAAATCTGCGAAGTTTTGGAAAGGGAAAATGGGGGAGGGGTCCGGCATGTATTTTCCGGGCACGCTCATAAAAGCCATTCCCAAACTGTTTCCGGTATCGCCTACCACGTAAGCCCGTCGACGGCCTGTGAGTTTTATTCGACGCCGGACGACGTTTTTGACAGCCACCAAATGCCCGGCTTTCGAAAGATCGTCGTGGAACCGGTTTTGGGCGGATTGGATACGCGAACCATTTATCTGAGTTGATCAAGGTTTTATCGGGCCGCTCAAGGCCCGCGAGAAAGGAACTGCAAATGGATAAACCGGAAATGGATCAAGCGGAAAGCCAAAAGGAAACGGTCCGTTTAAGGCGCGGCGACCGGGTGGTTGAAAAGGTTTCGGTTCCCTCCCTGATTGGCGGAATTAAAAAAGGCAAACTGCGCCGGACCGATGAAATTTCCATGGATGGAAACAGGTGGGTCGAGTTGGGCGAGCACCGTAAATTGGGACGACTGTTTGCTTCGGTTGAAAATACGCCATCCTCACCACCGTCCCGCCCATCGGAAAATTTAAAAAAGCGCCTCGCGGGCATATCCGAAATGTTGGATGAAATAAACTCTGCTACCCCGTTGCAATAGGTCCCTAATTATTTTACCGCCGTTAAATTGTATTCCTTGAATTCCAGCGGCTCGAGGGTTTCCGGATACACCGCGTTGACGAAAAGTTCCGAAGCCTTGGAACTTTGATGGATTTTCAAAGCCGCCTCGTTTTCAAATACAATCACATGCTGGAAGCTGTATGGATCCAGGACTTCCTGTCCCGCCGTATAGGAGGTTATGCCGGGCTCGTGGAGCTTGACGTAACGCACCAGATCGCAAACCGCGTTGCGAACTTTTTCGATACTTTCACGTTTAACCCTGTAACGGGCAGTCAGGTAAATGGGCCTCATTTGATCGACTCCAATCAGTTATTAAGAAATCAAAGGGAAGTCGCCTTATCCAGCGGGGAGGGGGGAACTTTTTTGTCTTCCTTAAGTTCCGCGCGAGGTTTGGGAATGGGTTTGTTTTTTAACAATGACAACAGATTTTCCAACGTGGTTTTAAGATCGCGGCGGTGAACGACCTGATCGATCAAACCGTGTTCCAGCAAAAACTCGGACGTCTGGAACCCGTCGGGGAGTTCTTGCTGAATGGTCTGTTTGATAACCCTGGGGCCTGCAAACCCAATGGTGGCCCCAGGTTCCGCCAGGATAACATCGCCCAGCAGGGCGAAACTTGCCGACACCCCGCCCGTGGTTGGATCGGTCAGAAGTGAAATGTAGGGAATGCCTGCCTCGGAAAGTTGTTGCAGGGAAGAAACGGTTTTGGCCATTTGCATGAGGGAAAGAATCCCTTCCTGCATTCTCGCGCCTCCGGAACAGCTAACGATGATCAGCGCCGATTGGTTTTTAATAGCCCTTTCAATACTCCGGGTTATTTTTTCTCCCACAACAGAACCCATGCTCCCGCCCATAAAGCCAAAATCAAAACTACAAATTTCAACCTCGTGTTCGCCTATTTTGCCGGTTCCACAAATAATGGCGTCTTTTGGATTTCCATCTTTAAGATAATGTTTGATCCGGTCCTTGTATTTCTTTTTGTCCTTAAATTTAAGCGTATCCAGGGACACAAGGTTGACGTCGCGCTCTTGAAAAGAATCCGGGTTTACCAGGAGCCGGATGCGTTGTTGTCCATCGATCCGATAGTGAAGATCGCACTTGAGGCAAACGTAGAGATTTTGATCAAGTTTGGAAGGATATTGGATCTCCTGGCAACGCGTGCACCCAAACCAATCTTCCTGCTCCTGCTTGGAGATTTTTTTCCCCAGGTTGGCGGCGGTGGATTTTACTTTATCTAACCAGGACATGGGAAATAGGGGTAATTATTAAAATGAACGGCGCTGGAAGGGCCTCGAAGAAATCAGGATCTTCCCGTTTTGCCGTCGGCATTGGTCGGCTGGCTTTCCGGCGCGGCCTTTTTACGAGATTGATTGAACCACAGGACGAGCGGTCCCAGAAACACATAAGCCAGGCTGAGAAAAAATAAGGATATTTTTGGCACGGTCGCCAATGAATAGCATAATAAAATAACGAAAAGAAAGCGGGGAAAGGTGACTCGTTTCTTTTTCAGAGTTTGTTTGAAGGAAGGATATTTAATGTTGCTGACCATGAGAAACGCCAACGTATAAATAATAAAAACGATCACTCCGGGACTCGCTTTTTCGATGAGGTCTTCGCCGCTGGCAATGACGATGGCGGAAATAATGGCGGCGGAAGCCGGGGTGGGCAGGCCGGAGAAATCCGGTCCCTGGGTTTCCGGTTTGATGGTGTTGAACCGTGCCAGGCGCAGGGCCGAGCACAGCAGGAATAAAAAAGCCGCCATCCAGCCAATTCGGCCAAAAGGTTTCAGGACCCAGGAATACATCAGGAAAGCCGGGGCCATTCCGAAGGTGATGACGTCGGCCAACGAATCGTATTGAACGCCAAAGGCGCTGGTCGTGTTGGTGAGACGCGCCACCCGTCCGTCCAGCATGTCGAAAATCATGCCGAACACAATGGCCCAGGCGGCCACCGTATAGTTTTCGTTCATCACCGCAATGAAGGCGTAGAACCCGCAAAATACGTTGCCCGTGGTGAACAGGCTGGGCAGGATGTAGATTCCCTTCCTGAAGCGCTTTGGAGAAATGGTTCGATTCTTCATTCTGATTAATCCGTCGGCAAATAAGCGATGATACTGCTTCCGCCTTTGACGATATCTCCGATTTTGATTTCCAATCGCGAGTTTTTTGGAAGGAACACGTCGGCCCGGCTTCCGAAACGAATCAAGCCGAACCGCTCCCCACGTTCAAACGTTTGGTTCTCCTTCGCCCAGCAAACAATCCTTCGCGCGATCAGTCCCGCAATCTGCCGAACCAGCACCTTGACGTTGCCGTGCTGGATCAGGAGAATGTTTTGCTCGTTGTCCAGCGACGCTTTATGATTGGACGCGTTCAAAAATTTCCCCCGGTTGTACTGGATTTTTTCAATGTTCCCAGCCACGGGCATGCGATTGACATGCACGTTGAACACGTTTAAAAAAATACTGATCCGGGTGAAAGTCTCTCCCAAGATGGGATCCTTTTCCTCTTCGACGATCGCAACGACTTTCCCGTCCGCCGGCGAAACAACGACGTTGTCGCCGGAGGGGATCGGCCTTTCCGGATCGCGAAAAAAATTGGTCACAAACAAAAAGCCCAGGCCAAAAAATCCGGCGACCCAGGGAAATCCCATAAACCAGAAACCCAGCGTCAGCGCTCCCAGCGGGAGAATAAATCGGAGTCCGTCCTTAGCGATTGGCAATCTCATCGGCGGTCCGCCCTCACTGGAGCTTTTTGCCGATGAAGGGCATCATATCCCGGAGTTTTTCTCCCGTCTTTTCAATCAAGTGGTCCGAATCCTTTTTCAGCATGGCGTTGAACGAAGGACGGCCTGCCTGGTTTTCCAGAATAAACTCCTTGGCGAAATTGCCGGTCTGGATTTCTCCGAGTATTTTTTTCATCTCTTTGCGAGTCTCTTCAGTAATGATCCTCGGCCCGCGCGTCACGTCGCCATAGGCGGCGGTGGTGCTGATGGAATAGCGCATATTGCCGATGCCGCCTTCATAGATCAGGTCGACGATCAGTTTCAACTCGTGCAGGCATTCAAAATACGCCAGGTCCGGATTGTATCCCGCTTCCACCAGAGTATCGAATCCCGCGCGGATGAGTTCGGTCACGCCGCCGCACAAGACGACCTGTTCGCCGAACAGATCGGTTTCAGTTTCTTCGCGGAAGCTGGTTTCGATGACTCCGGCCCGCGTCCCGCCAATGCCCTTGGCCCAGGCGAGACCGATATCCCGCGCCTTGCCGCTGACGTTTTGGTGGATGGCCAGGAGGCAGGGAACGCCCGCGCCCTGCTCGAAAGTCCGGCGCACCAGATGGCCCGGTCCCTTGGGCGCCACCATGAACACGTCCGACGTTTCCGGCGGAACGACTTGGCCAAAATGGATATTGAACCCGTGGCCGAAGGCCAAAGCCGCGCCTTCCTTCATGTTGGGGCGAATGTCGTTATTGTACATGGCCCCTTGTTTGTCGTCCGGGATCAGGATCATGATCACGTCCGCGATCTTGGAAGCTTCCGAAACGGTCATGACTTTCAGACCGTCTTTTTCCGCGCGGGCGCAATACGCGCTGTCCTTTCTCAGGCCGATCACCACTTCCATTCCGCTGTCGTGCAAATTACGCGCGTGCGCATGGCCCTGGCTTCCGTAGCCGATAACGGCGAGGGTTTTGCCCTTGAGCAGATTTAAATCGGCGTCTTTATCATAAAATAGGCTGGTCAATTCTAATCTCCTTACAATTTTACAATTCAGTTATTAGTTGTCAGTTAATGGTTTTCATCCCGCGGGAAATGGCGATTCGGCCCGAGCGCACCACTTCCTTGATCCCCAAAGGTTTGAGTAGCTCGATGAACCCGTTTAATTTTCCTTCGTCGCCGGTGATTTCAAGCGTATAGGTTTTGGAACTGACGTCGACTACTTTAGCGCGAAATATTTCCGCGATGCGGAGGATTTCTTCCCGCACTCGCGGTTCCGCGTTCATTTTAATGAGGAGCAATTCGCGATCCACAAAATTTTCCTCGGTCAAATCGACCACCTTGATAATGTCGACGAGCTTGTTTAGCTGTTTGGTGATTTGTTCTATCTTTTTATCGTCCCCTCGGGTGACAATGGTCATGCGCGAGATAGAGGGGTCGTAAGTTTCGGCCACGTTGAGGCTTTCGATGTTGAATCCTCGACCGCTGAACAGGCCGGAAACCCGGGAAAGAACGCCAAAACGGTTGACCATAAGTACAGAAATGGTGTGTTGCATTCGCTTGCTTGTGGATTAGGGGTTAATGGAAGACCGGAAAAACAGGTCTCGGCGATTAAGTCGGAACAGGCATAATATCAAAAAAGCCTTGATTATTCTACTTGTTTGAATAATTGGGCCAAAAATTATCGCGGAGAGCCTTTGGACAACCGTCAAATAGCTAAAGTCCTGCGTGGTTTGAGAAAGCAGGCGCAATCCTGGAAAACCCCCGTGGTGATTCAAATCGGTAAAAAGCCGGACCCGTTCCAGGTTTTGATCAGTTGCCTGATAAGCCTTCGGACGCGGGACCCCATTACGGAAGAGGCTTCGATCCGGTTGTTCGCGTTGGCGAAAAATCCGAAGCGCCTGGCTGACCTGGGCGTTGAGGAAATTGAACAGGCTGTTTATCCCGCGGCGTTTTATCGCAACAAGGCTCGGACGCTGAAGGCGCTGGGCAGGCAGTTGTGCGATGAATTCGAGGGAAAAGTTCCGGATTCCATGGAAGCCCTGCTGGGTTTGAAAGGCGTGGGAAGAAAAACCGCCAATCTCACCCTGATACTGGGTTTCGACAAACCGGGAATTTGCGTGGACACGCATGTTCACCGCATATGCGGGCGCTGGGGATACATTCAGGCTTCCACGGCGGATGAAACGGAAGGGGTCCTGCGAAAGAAATTGCCGAAGCGCTATTGGAAAGAATTCAATTTTCTTTTGGTGGCTTTGGGGCAAAACTGTTGCAGGCCGATTTCTCCACTTTGTTCGTCCTGTTGCATCTCCGAGTTTTGCCCCAAAATGGGCGTGACCCGCCATCGTTGAGGCGGGGCGAACCTGAGGTTTTTTTTACAAAGCGCCGATGGTCTTTTTTTGCAAAGCGATCAATTCCTTGATTCCTTTGTCGGCCAGTTTGAGTAGATCGGTCATTTCCTTTTGGTCAAACGGCTCCTGCTCGGCGGTGCCCTGGATTTCTACAAACTTTCCCGAACCGGTTTTGACGACGTTCATGTCCACGTCGGCCTGGGAGTCCAGTTCGTAATCCAGATCGAGATATTTTTTTCCGTTCACGATTCCGACGCTGACGGCGGCGATGTAATCCTTGATCGGGTTTTTCTCGATCAGATTTTGTTTCATGAGGGACTTGACGGCCAGTCCAAGGGCGATGAAGGCGCCGGTGATGGAGGCGCAACGGGTTCCGCCGTCGGCCTGGATCACGTCGCAGTCGATCCAAACGGTTCGCTCTCCCAGTTTGGAAAGATCAATCACGGTGCGAATGGACCGGCCAATGAGCCTTTGGATTTCCTGCGTTCTGCCGGAAAGTTTTCCGCGCGAGGCCTCCCGGATTGTTCGCGTATTTGTGGAACTTGGCGTCATGGAATATTCAGCGGTCACCCACCCCTGTTTTTTGCCTCTTAAAAAGTGAGGGACTTTTTCTTCGAGACTGGCGGCGCAGATCACCTTGGTGTTTCCAGCCTCGATGAGGACGGAACCGGCGGGGTGCATGATATAGTTTTTGGTGATTTTAACTTTTCGCAGTGCGTTTTGAGCGCGGGCGGCGGTTTTGACCATGGAAATCTCCGGATGATTTAATGAATGGATTATCAGTTCGTTTCGTTTGGCTGGTTAAAATACCAGCAAATCATAGGAATATCAATTGTCCGCCGCACAATTAAAGGCAGGCAAAAGCTTGGTAAAAAAACTTTCATTGCTTTAAAATTATAATTGATCCTCGCACAAAATCTAATGGACGTGTTAGCCCTATGGATTCATATTTTGAAAAAGGCGTGAAGCTGGAAGGCGTTCTGAAAGCTAAAAATCCCGTTCGTCTGGACGGAGAGTTTCGCGGCGAGGTGGAGTCTCAGGGATTATTTGTGGTCGATGGCTCTGGATTGTTCGTGGGGAATATACAGTCCTACGATCTTACCAATAAAGGAGTCATTGAGGGGGATATCAGCGCCTCCAATAAAATCGATTTAAAAAGCCAAAGCCAACTCTGCGGAGACATAACGGCCTATCAATTCGCCATAGAGGAAGGAGCGGGTTTTAATGGTCGTTGCCAAATGGCCAAGGCCCCGAAGGACAAACTGTCCACCACCCCTCCCGAAGAAACAATCTCTCAGAAAAAGAAATCGAAGAAAAAACGGTCCAACGATTCCGCCCCGTCTCCGAAGGTTAAGAAGGCATTCAAATTTGGGAGACGCGTTGCGGGAGTGGCGCTTCTGATCGGCCTCGCGGTTTTGATTTGGAGTGGGAGCGATTATTTTTTGAAAACGTCTAAAGGCCAGGTGGAAATTCATCTTGAAAATGCCGTCGTATTTGTCCAGGCCGGAAAACTACCGGAGGCGATCAAGGAGTTCAACCGGGCCGTCGAAATACGACCCCGTGATCCCAGGGCCTATCTTGGGCTGGCCGAAATACATATCGATAAAAAGAGATTTCATAAGGCGCGTTCTCCATTGAAGAAAGCCATAAAACTGGCTCCGAAAACGGCCTTATACCATGTGCGGCTGGCGGACGTTTATCGGGCCGAAAAGCGTTGGGAAGAGGCGTTGGACGAGTACAAAACCGGAGTGAAGCTGGATCCGAAAAATCATTCGGCATTTTATGGAATGAGCCAGGTTTACGAGGAACAGGAGAAGCCGGACCAGGTCGTTTCCGCCTTACAGCAAGCGGTGAAGTTGGCTCCAGAAGTTTTTGAATTTCGCAAGGCTCTGGGAAAGGGATTGATCCGGCAGGGGAAAAAATTAAAAGGCGCGCGGCAATTTCAGGAGGCTTTAAAAATACGTCAAGACGATCCGTCGTTTATCATTCAGACGGGAGAGGCGCTCCTGGAATTAAATTACAAGCAGGAAGCTTACCGATACTTTAAACAAGCCGCGTTACTTTTGCCTCAGGATTTTCAGGGACAAATTCGCGCCGAGGATTGGTATTTTGAGAAAAACGTGCTGGATGATTTTATTAAATCCCAAACCGCCAAAAGCGTAGAAACAAACGAGGTCGTTTCCGAAAAGGAATTGAGCGATCCGGCGCCGGTTGAGAAAGAATCGGAATTGAACCTGGCCGATCAACCTGAAAATCCTGAAATTCTTCTGGCGGTGGGCCGGGAAAACTTGGCGGAAAAAAATTACGCCGACGACCTCGACGCTTTAAAAACAGCCGAGGCGGCGGCGCCGGGCGATCCTCAAATTCAACTGGCGATGTGCAACGCCTATCGGAAAAAAGTTTTTTACACGGCGGGAATTGTGCATTGCCAAAAAGCCCTGGAACTCAAGAAGGATTATTACGAGGCCATGAACCGCCTCGCCTGGCTGTATGCAAAAAAGAAAATCAACCTGGACGAAGGAATCGCCTTATCGCAAAGGACTCTCGAAAAATTCCCCGAAAAACACGAGTACATCGACACCTTGTCTGAATTGTATTTTGCCAAAGGCGAAGCGGAGAAGGCAGTGGAAAGTATGCAGGTCGCTATCAAGTTGGCGCCGGGGAAAAAATATTACCAGCGTCAATTAGAACGGTTCGAAAAAAAATAACCGGCGTACCGCCGGTGGTAACGGTTGGCGATTGAGAAATTTTTTACAATCCGGAATCCAACCCATCGATTTTTCGCTATTGTATTCGAGATGCAAATCCGCCGTGGTTTACGGCATTCACCCTAAACGATGACTAGTCTGCCTCCAGGCGCTTGCCTGGCGCCTGCTGGCTCCGGCGCCTCGCCGGTTAGAATATTCCTCCGGCCTTCATGCCTATATAGGAAAAATAGCAGATCAACAGGATGGCGCCGTCGCGTTTTGAGAGTTGATGTTCCAGACGAATCAATATAATGAGCAGGCAGGTCAGAACGGTGGTGACGACCAGGTCGGGGTGAATGGGTTCCTGAATGTGCAGTGGCTTGATGCTTGCGGCCACGCCCAGGACCATAAGAATATTAAAAATATTACTGCCGAAAACGTTGCCAATGGCCATCTCTGCATGACCGCGCTTCGCGGCGATGATGGAAGAAACAATTTCCGGCAGACTTGTTCCCACAGCGACAATGGAGATTCCTATGAACCATTCGCTGATTCCAAACGACCGGGCGATGCTGGCCGCGCCCTTGACCAGCCAGTGGGCGCCCAGCACCAGCATGATCAATCCGACCACTATCAATAAGACCTGAATGCCCATGCCTCCTTCGGGAAACAGGCGCTCGTCTTCTTCGACTTCGAAAATCGAATCCTCTTTCTTGCTCAGGTTCCGCCAGATATACGCCGCCAAAAGTAAAATCAGGACGGCGCCGTTGACCCGCGATAACTGGAGATTCCAGGCCAGGCCCAGGATTAAAAAAGTGGCTCCCAGCAAGGGGATGGATTCATCGCGCAGGCGTTTTTCGGCGATGCACAAAGGCGATACGAGAGCGGTGAGTCCCAGGACCAGCCCGACATTGGCGATGTTGCTTCCAATCACGTTGCCCAAGGCCAGTTCCGGGGATCCCTGGAACGACGCCAGAACGCTGACGGCCAACTCCGGGGCGGAGGTTCCAAAACCGATGACCGTGGCGCCGATAACAAAAGGACTGATTTTAAATTGACGGGCGATGCGCACCGCGCCGGTGATTAAAAAATCGCCTCCGTAATACAAAACGACGAGTCCTGCGGCGATCATCAAAAGATCAATCAACATTCAAAAATCCCCGAAAACAAAATTGCAAGGCGCGGATTATTTGGAGGAGTGTAACTCATCCTTCTTTCGATGACGAAGGGTTATTTTGCGCCGGACCGTCGCGAAGCGCCCGCATTCCCTTGTCCAGTTGGGCGTGGCTACCGAATATGATGAGGATATCCCGGTGTTGCAGAAGAAAATCCTCGGGCGGATGGGCTTGAACCTTGCGGTTGCGGACGATAGCGAGCAGGGAGACTCCGGCGGTTTCTTCCAGGGAAATCTCCCGCAAGGTCTTGCCGTTGACCCAGGAGTCGTCCAAAACATGAAACGACTCCGTCAAGCTGGCGGTCAGGTAATGCGAGTATTTCCCCAAACCCTCGGTGGTGATGGATACGCCGCGAAACATGGCGTAACCTTCCAGGCGAATCAGTTCGATTTGTTGTTCGATGATGTTGTTGGGGATGCGGTATTCCCTGAGGACGCGCGAAAATATCTCAATGGAGGTTTCAAATTCTTCCGGAACCACCTGGTCGGCCCCTGCGTCCCGCAATAATTCCACCCGGTTGGCGTAATGGGTGCGGACCATCACGTAAATATCCGGGTTGAGGTTTTTGGCCAGCTTGACGCCCTGTTCGGTCAACGCGGAATCGGAAAAGAGAAAGACGATCATCTTTGCGGCGTCGATTCCCGCGCGCCGCAAAATATCCCGGTGAGTGGCGTCCCCGAACAAGGTTTTAACGCCGTCCGCTACCGCCTGTCTAATGCTTTCACCGTCCAGGTCGACCACGATGAACGATACGTGGGTTTCCTGTAAAACGCGGGAAAGGTGCCTGCCGCCCAAACCGTAGCCCGCGATGATAACATGATCCGCAAGCGGGGAGGCTTTTGCCTCGTCGTCGGTTCCTGCCGTCGTAAAAATACGCGATAAAAATGAAACCGTCGTATTCGTCAAATACTGGATGATGAGCGGAGACAGCAACATGCTGGCGATGGAGACTATCAGGAACGATTGGAACAACGGCTCGTCGAGCAATTTGGAATCCCGGGCCATTCCCGCCACCAGGAGAGAAAACTCTCCGATTTGAGCCAGACGAATCCCGACGAGCAACGAAACGCGCAATGAAAATTTCATGCACCAGGCGGCGGCCGTTGCGAAAATTGCCTTGAGGAAAATTACTAGCAAGGTCAATCCCAGGTACATGAAAAAAGAGTCGAATAAAAGGCTGGAGTTCAACAACATGCCGATGGAAATAAAAAAGATGCTGACGAAATAATCTTTAAGGGGCAAGGCGTCCAAAACGATCTGATAGCTGAATTCGGATTCGGAAAGGATGAGGCCCGCGATAAACGCGCCCATGGCGAGGGTCAGGCCCAGGCTTTCAGAAACCCAGCCGGTGGCCAGAATGATCAGGATGGTGAGGAGAGTGAGGTGTTCCTTGCTCCCGGTTTTGGAAATTGCGTTTAAAAACTTTGGGACGATCTTTCGGGACAGCAGAAAAATCACCACTACCGCAACCATGGATTCCAAAAGGGCGAGGATGATGTGTCCCGTTCCCGCTTCGTTGTTTGGGGACAGGAGGGGGACGATGAGCATCAAAGGGACCACGCAGACGTCCTGGAACAGGAGCGCGCCTACGGTGGTTTTTCCATGCACGGCGTCGAGTTCGGCCTGGTCGGTAATTATTTTAAGGACAATGGCTGTGCTACTGAGCGCCGCCGCCAGTCCCAGGAATATCGATTGATTGAGTGGGAGTTCAAAATACCAGTCGATCAGCAATATAAACGGGATCGAGGTGAAAATAATTTGCAGGCTCCCGACTCCAAGTATCTGCGCGAGGTTGCGGAGCAAGTGGGCGACGGAGAACTCGAGTCCGATGACAAATAAAAGCAGGACGACGCCGATTCCTGCCAGGGACTCCACCGATTCCGGGTCGCCGATCAATTGCAGGCCGTGTGGGCCGATAAGGATTCCGGCAATCAGGTACCCAATGACGGAGGGCAATTTCAGCCGATGAAACAAAACGTTTATCGGCAGGGAGACCAGCAATAAAATCGTCAGATCCTGAATCAAATGGTTTTCGCTCATTCTGTTTTCTATCTTTGGGAGGAATTAAAGGCGCCGGATCAGATTTTAACAAATGGGAGGAGGAAGGCAAAAGAAACCGGAGGGAGAGGTCAAATAAAAAACCAGAAAACCCCGTTGGGATTTTCTGGTTCTATTAAAGCGATTGAGCGATTAACGCGCCAGGACCGAGGGCGCGTTTGGCAATTTCAAGTTACATTCTGGAGCCGCCGCTGCCTTCTTCCATTCCTCCGCGATGCTCTTTTGAAGTGTCTTTCATTTTATCATGTTCGCCCTTCATGTCATTTTTACCCTCGCTGCCTTCCGCCTTGGAATACTCCTTGCCGTGCTTGTCCTTGTATTCCTTATGGTCGCCCTCGCTGGAGGTGTGGACCGCCGAGGTTCCGCTGCCTTCTTCCACGGGCTTGGGTTTCATGGTTTGTTTCGAGTCGCTGCCTTCGTCCATATGATCGTCAGCCAAAAGGTTTGCGGGAAAGGACAGGGCAAGGGCAAACAGAAACGCGACGGAAATTTTTGCCAGATGACTCATTGCTAACTCCTAAGTTGATGTTTGTATAAAAAAAATGCCAGCCAGTTCAGTACATTGTGTATAGGTCGAAAGTAACGGCGATACCTTACGAAAAAATATTATATCAACCGGGGCGGGGGATAAATAGCCGGAAATTGGAAGCTTTATTTTGGTTTTGTCTGGCGGGAGGGCAATGAAACAGGGAACTCTAAAGGGGAAACATCGAACCTTTCCCCGTTTAGTTTTCCAGCAAAAAAGACGGCTCGTAGGGGCAAGTTATCGCAAACTGCCCCCACGGCAAGTGGGGAAGGGCTAGCCTTCCGACCGGATAAACGAACTTTTGAAACCTTTTGAAGCCAGATTTTTTTGTTGCCGCACTGCCTCGGTCCGGCTGGAGAATCCACCGGTTTTCACGTAATAAAGAGAGGCTTGGCTGTTTTTAAATTTCCTGCCCGACAGAAAGCCCCTAATGCTGAGCCTGTCCTGGAGAGTTTCAGCTTCCCTCTGGCTTTTGAATTTTCCCAGCAAGAAGGTGTAGGAACCGCTGGGCGAGTTTTCCCATTGCGGCGAAAATCCGGCCTGCTTGAGCTGATCGAACTGGTATTGACCGCTGGTTTTGTTAGGATGGTCTCCCACATAGACGGCGTGTACTCTGGCGGTTTGGGATTTGGCCCAAATGGAGGGCGCGAAACCCTTGGCCTGCAGTTTTCTGGAAAAGTCCTGGGCGTTTGCTTTATTGCCAAAGGCGCCCAACTGGATATAGAATCCCTTGGCGGCGGCGCCCGATTGAACCGGCGTAGCGGAAACAGTTGGCGCCGGGATGGGAACTGATTTTTTAGGTAATTTTTTTTCAATCCGGCGGACGGGAGTTTTGGTCACCGCGCGAACCGCAGGTATATTGGCGATGGGTTTTCTAATTTCGGGAGTAACCGGCGGAGGCAGAAAGTCGGACGCCTTTTTGGGAATCTCATTTTTGATCGCCGGAGCGGGAACGGTTTTGGGCGGTAACTTTTCCTGCAGGGCAGGGAGTTGTTGTTCCCCAATACTGGCCGATGGCGACAGGGCGGCGACGTCTTCTTCCGGCAACAGGGTTTCGTTCTCGGAGGTTCGGCTGGAGCTGTCCACCCAAAAATAAAGTCCAAACAGTATGACGACAGCCACTGCGGACATGGTTAACAATTTGGAGTGCTTGGAGCGAACTTTTTGCTCGGCTTCCAGTTCAGCTTCGATTTCCGCGTCTTCCATGATTTCTTCAATCCGTTTGCTGTACTTACTTTTTTCTTCGAAAGACTCGGGAGTAAAAAGGTCGTGTGGATGAGAAATTTGATTGATCATGGCTTTTTTGTGTTGGATGGTTGAAAGGTTCAAAAATCAACGGGTTTAGGCTTATGGATGAAATTGCGTTTGATTTTAATTTGCGCTCCGGATCAAAATCATCAGGCCCTATGTTATTAATTTAATTGACCTTGTTCAATTTTTCATTAGTATATCCATGTAGTTTTAAGCTGTCAAGAGAAACCGAAGCCGGAAAAATTAAAAATCTCATTAAAAATCAAATGGTTGTGCCAGCTAAATCCGGCGGCGACCTAGGATGCGTCGGATGGATTTATCGGTAAATTTAGGCAAACTGCAATTGGCCCATCCGGTTCTGGCGGCGTCCGGAACTTTTGGGTACGGATTGGAGTACGCCCCTTTTGTCGACCTGAACCGTCTGGCCGGGTTTGCAACCAAAGGGCTTTCGCTAAAACCCAGGCAAGGCAATCCCGTTCCCAGGATGGTGGAAACCCCGTCTGGAATGCTGAACGCCATCGGGTTGGAAAATATCGGGCTGGAAGCTTTTTTACGGGATAAGTTGCCCCTCCTTCACGCCTACAAAACTAAAATCATCGTCAATTTTTTTGGCGAAAGCCTGGAAGAATACGCCGAAATGGCCGCCGCTCTGGATTCCGTCGAGCGCGTGGACGCCCTGGAGATGAATATATCCTGTCCGAACGTCTCTGCGGGCGGAACATTTTTTAGTTCTGAGTCGGGGATAGTCGAGCAGGTAGTACAAGCGACGCGACGGGCGACGGAAAAATTTTTGATCGTAAAACTGTCCCCCAACGTGACGGACATTGCGGAAATGGCACGAGCGGCGGAAGGCGCGGGGGCGGAAGCGTTATCCGTGGCCAATACCTATGTGGGAATGAAGATGGACGTCGAGCGCGGCCAGCCTTATTTAGCCAATGCGACGGGCGGATTATCGGGACCGGCCATCAAACCGATCACGTTGGCTCTGGTTCGCCAATGCGCGCTGGCGGTCAAGATTCCTATTATCGGCATTGGGGGGATAACAAACGCGGAGGACGCGCTGGAATATTTAATGGCCGGCGCGAAAGCCGTTCAAGTCGGCACGGCTAATTTCATCGACCCCGCAGTTACAATGAAGATCCTCGACGGCCTCGAATCCCACTACCGGAAAACCGGGGGAAAGGGATTGCCTTAGCCGGAATCAAGACAGGTACACCCTCGGGACGCGTTTACCGACGGCGCACAAGGTTTCGTAGGGCAGGGTTCCGCTTTGGGCGGCGACTTCTTCCACGCGGATGCTCTCCTCTCCCTGCGTTCCGATGATCACGACCTCGTCGCCCTCCCTCGCTTCGGGAACTTCGGTGACGTCGATCAAAATCATGTCCATGCAAATATTTCCCACCTGCGGCGTCCGGCGTCCGCGCACAAGGACATGCATTTTATTGGACAGGTTTCGCGCCAGTCCGTCGGCGTAACCCAGAGGCAGGGTGGCGATGCGGCTTTCCCGACGCGTACTTTGCGTTTTGCCGTAACTCAACCCGGCGCCGGGAGGCAGGGTGTTTACCTGGATGATCCGGCTCTTCCATTGCATGACCGGCTGGAATCCGCCGACTCCCTTTGCAAAGCTCTCGGCAAAGGGTATTAGCGCTTCGGATAACAAGGCCCCATAGAGGATCAGGCCGGGGCGGGTCAGGTTGTGCCAGGTTTCGGGATATTTGATCATCGCCGCGCTGTTGGCGCTGTGTATGTAAGGAACGTCCAACCCGGATTTTTCCGCCCGCTCCAAGACCTCCCGAAATCTGGAAATTTGCAACCGGGTGTATTCGGGATCCTCTTCGTCGGCGCAGGAAAAATGCGTGGAGACTCCCTGGACGACAAGATTTTTTGATTTTCCGACTCGTTCCAGCAGGGAGGGAAAGTCCTCCATAGTCGCGCCCAAACGCCCCATCCCGGTATCGACTTTAACGTGAACGCCGACGGTTTTTCCGGCTTGGGCGGCCGCTTTTTCCAGAGCGTCGGCAAGAGCGTGGGTGGTCAGAACGGTTGAAAGGTCGTGTTGGATCAGAGCTTCGACCTCGTTTGGAAAGACGCTTCCCAACACGAGGATGGGGGCCGACAAACCGCTTTCGCGCAACTCGATCCCTTCCTGGACGATACCGACGCCCAACCAGTCGGCGCCGACTTCGACAGCCGCCTGGGCGCAAGGGACTGCGCCGTGGCCGTAAGCGTCCGCCTTGACGACGGCAAGAACTCCCACTTCGGGACCCAGCGCGGTTTTGACGGTTCTTAAATTGCCGCGAAAGGCGTTCAGGTTAATTTCTGCGTAGGTGGCTCGTTGCGGCATGAGGGGTTTTAATTCCCAGGTAAGTGGATCGTTGGGGTGCGCGAAATTTTGTTTTCCAGGCGCAGGCGGGAATGGTTCTATTCCCGGCGGGATCTGCCCGTTGCGGACAACCGTCCGGATTTTTTGACTTTGGGTCCGGAGGTGCGGACGGGGCGGCAAACCATAAAACTGTCTTCCGACGAGGTTTTGCGTACATAATACCCGCGGTCGCTATAAAAGTTATAGATCATGGCGTTGTTTCCCTGTTCTTCAACGCACCAGACGTTAGTGCCGCATCCTTCGGGGAACATATAGTCGATGTGCACGATATCGTCGTTAAAATCCATGTTTTTGCAATCGTGATCGTAAAGGTTCCGGCACTCCTGGCTGGAGGGAACCCGCCAATCTTCGTGCCCGGCAAACTTTTCCTCGTTCATTCTTTGAACAAATTTTTTGGCTTGCTTGTGGGTGCACCATTTGGCTTTTAGCTGGTAGGTATCCTGTTTGAACCACATCAGGTTGTATTTGGAGTCGGTCAGGGTTTCGTCCCCATTGTCCTTGAATCGTTCGCTTTCTTCTTCCATATCAGAGGCGGGTTTGAAAAATTGTTGACGATAGAGTCGGTATTTCGTTTAGTATTTTATATAATATCAGGCTTTTTGTTTGCAATAAAATTTTCTTCGGGACGGTTTGTATTTTTCGAGGAGAATTTTATTCTTTGAGAAATAACCGGTTTATTAAATTTAAAAATTTTAGAGATTAAGGGGAAAATAAATCATGCCGCAAATTGAAATCCAGCCGTTTTTTTACGACTTGATCCATTGCAAAGATAAAATTCAAAGCGCCTTTGACGATTTTGACAAGAAATACGAAGAAGATGAGCGCGGGGCGTTGGTGGCGGGAATCAAGGAAATGCCCAATCAGGAGTTGGTTCATCTTCTGATCAATATCCAACACCTGACGACGGGGTACCAGCAAATTCACGATATGATCAACGAGGCGGAACATAAAGAAATGGAAAAAGGATTGGCGGCGGAGGGCGAAGACGACGACGATGACGATGATTTTTAAATCGCGACTCGTCACCGGTTGATCAACTTGTGGGTTCGGGGATCGATTTGCAGGCGGCTGAATCCGCCGCGTCCCCCGACCCAAAGGTAATTCCCGGCGCCAAACCCGAGGCTGGAAATGAATTTTCCCGGCAATCCGTTGAGGGTGGAAAAGTTTGTGAAGGTTGCGCCGTCGAAACGGCTCAATCCGTTATTGGTTCCAATCCACAGGTCGCCGCCGGGGCCTTCCTGGAGCGCCAGGACGTAATTTCCCGGCAAGCCGTCCTGGGTTGTGAAGTTTCTGATGCGGCGGGTCTCGGGGTCAAGTAAGGCCAGGCCGGCGCCCCAGAGTCCGACCCAGAGCCGGTTTGTTTTATCCAAAAGCATGGAGACCACGTAATTAGGGCGATATTCTCCGGAGTCCGGATTGGCGATGGCCCGCGGCTGGTTGGCGTGGTGTGAGCCTTTGAATTTCCCCACCGCTCCCGCGTTGGCTTTTTTTACCCGGTCGAGGGAGGCTCCGAGTCCGGTAGCGTGGTTCCAGTTTTTCCATTGGGCGCCGTCGAACATGGAAACTCCTGATTCGGTTCCAAACCACGCCCGTCCGTCTTTTCCCAATTCGATGGCGTAGACCCAGTTGTCGATCAACCCGCCGCCGGTGTTTTCTATCGTGAATGTCTCCCAGTTTTCCGGGGCGTCCGGATCGCCGCGAATGCGGTTGACCCCGCTCCATGTGGCGATCCATTTAACGTCGTCCCGTATTTCAATATCGTAAACGAAAGCGTCGCACAACCCATGGGGGATGTTATAGTGGGTCCATTGTTGGCCGTCGAACCGGCTCAATCCGCCCGCATAGGCGCCCACCCAGGGCATGCCGGTTTTGTCGAATTCAATGGAGAAAATTCCGTTGCTCAAGAGTCCGTTCCGGTTGTCGTAGACCTTATACCTTTCGGCGGTCGCGGCGTCGTATCGAACGATTCCGTTCATGGAGCCGATCCAGAGGTCCTGGCCAGATGTTTTTAGAACCTTCACATTGGACGTATTTAAAGTATACTTTTCAGTTTTGAGGATATGCGGGTACAGGCTCCCCGTTGTCTTTGCCTGGAGCGGACCACAGAAGGCCGTGTGCGCAGTCCAGATTGAAACGATGGTGAACATTCCGAAAAAAATCGTTCGGCGGCGAAGAGTTTTTCCCGGTTTTTTTAGGGCGAACATATTTTTTCCTAAAAGACCTGAATTGAAATTAGGTTTATGACGACTTCGATTAAATTTTGGATTTTGATTTTATGTTTGGGCGTCTCTTTGTCGACGGGATGCGGTCCGGGCAATGAAAAACGCCCGGAGCAAATGGTTTCCAAAATCGACGGCAAGGAAATGGTCCTTGTCCCCGAAGGCGAGTTTATCATGGGAACCGACCGTGTGGACGCGGAAAATACCCATATGAAAATTGGAACGGTCAAGCCTCTGTATGTGGATCAACATCCTGAGCGAAAAACTTTTTTGGAAGATTTTTATATAGATCGCTATGAGGTTACCAACCGGGAGTTCAAGCGGTTTGTCGACGAAACCCAATTCGTGGACGTTCCAGAAAACTGGGAGGATGAAAGTTTCTCAGAGGGTAAGGGGGACCATCCGGCGACAAACATAACCTGGGCGCAGGCTTCGGCGTATGCGTTCTGGGCCGGAAAGCGTTTGCCCACGGAGGCGCAATGGGAAAAGGCGGCGAGGGGAACCGACGGACGCACTTTCCCCTGGGGGAATGAATATCAAAAGGGCGACGCTAATATTGAAATCGACGGCGACCGGGAAACCTCGGCGGTGGGGGCTTATCCCAGGGACGTCAGCCCTTACGGGGTTTACGATATGGAAGGCAACGTCATGGAATGGACCCGGGACTGGTATCTGCCGTATCCGGGAAGCAAATTCGCGACGGAGCGCTACGGAAAGCAGTTGAAAGTTTTAAGAGGCAACGCGTTTCAAAAAGCCGGCCACTATTTTCTTCCCGCCTACCGGTTCGCTTTTCACCGGACGGAGGTGGACCCTGGTCAGGTTTACGAGAATGTAGGTTTTCGTTGCGTTTTGGAGACGGCGAAACCGGAGTGAGCCGGGCGTTAATCCAGGATGGTATTGTTCATGTTTGCCTGTTTGGTGATCGCCTTGGTGATATTGGCGTCGATGAGGTAGGCGTTTCTAAGGTTGGCTTTTGTGAAGTTGGCGCCGTGCAGGTTGGCTTCGAGAAGAAACGTGTTTTCCAGGTTGCATCCTTCGAAATTCGCGTAGGTTAGATCCACGCCTTCCAGATTGGTTCCGGAAAAATCGACTTCCTGCCCATGGCAATCTTTCAGTTCGCTCCCTGTCAGATTGGCGCTTGTGAGGTTGACCTTTTCCAGGGTGCATGAGTTCATGTCCGCGTACTTTAATACGGCCCCATGGAGATCGGCGTCGCTGATTTTGGCGAAACTAAGATCCGTTCCTCTGGCGTTGACCCCCTTCCAGTCCGATTTGGAAATTTTCATTTCCTTCATATAGCAATACATCATCCGGGCGAAAGAGAAATCCCCGCCTTCAACGACGCAGGAAAAAAAACTGGAATGGTTCAGGGTGGCGCCCCGGAAATCGCACTTCTGGAACTGGGAGGCGTCGAAGCTTGCGTTGAGTATTTTTGCGTTTACAAAATTGCAATTTGTGAATGTGGCGTCTTCAAAACTGGATTCTTCCAGTTCCGCGTTGCTGAAGTTGATATTGGTCAAATGCGCATTTTTGAAGGATGACTTTTTTAAGTTGGCCTGGCTGAAGTTGACTTCGGTAAGATCCGAATCGTCCAGATTGGTTTCCTCCAGCGTTCCGTAGACAAAGGTGGTCCCCTTTAAACTGATTCCCTTGAGATCGTTGCCGCTGAGATTGATCCCGTCCTGGCAGTTGTTTTGCGCGGTGAGCCGAAGGACTTCGTCGATGTTAGACATTTCTATGTTTGTCCGGCGGCAGGAGGGCGTTCATGTTTCTTTGGATTTTCATGGGATTGATGCGGTCGTGAATTCCCATCACGCCGACCCGGATGGCTTTTAAAAGCGTGGCTTCGCTTTCTGTCCGGGCGTTCAATTTGGCGACGACCGGGGTGATGATCAGGTTGGCGAGCATCAACCCATAAAATGTGGTGATCAGGGCGGTGGCCAGGGAAGGGCCGATGCTGGAAGGGTCGGCAATCCGCATCAACATTTGAATCAAGCCGATCAAGGTGCCCGCCATGCCAAATACGGGAGCCTGCACGGCCATGAACCTGAGGATTTTTTGCCCGGCGTTGTGACGTTCCACCATGGTGTTCAACTCGCGCTCCATGATTTCCTGGATTTCCCTGGCCTGGTATCCATCGACGATCATGACGATGCCGTTTTTCAAGTGCCGGTTGTTGAGAAGCCGTTCCTCCATTTCCAGTTGCTTCATTCCCCCGCTCCGGTACTTGGTCGCCAGGGTCATGATTTCGTCGATGTAATCGGCGGGTTGAAGAACGTCTGGTTTGAAGGCGTTGATGATGACCGGCACCATTCCAAGTATTTTTTTCGATGGAAAGGCGATGAGAGTGGTGGCTATAGTTCCCCCCATAACAATAAACGCGCTATTGAGATTGAGGAAGGTTTCGGAATCGCCGCCGCGAATGATTGCGATGCTGATTAATAGAATTCCCGAAGCAGCGCCGATGATGGTGCTGAGATCGACCCCGGACGCTTCTTTCGCGGGTTCGATGGACGCGGCTTTTGGGATCGCTTCGTTTTCTTTTACTGCGGTAGCCATAGACTTCGGTCGTTAACGTTAACTGGCAAGTTTTTGAGCTTGGGCTTGCGCCTTGGACTTTAGGCTCATTTCAATATAATCATGCAGCCAGGGAACCTCTAGTGTTTCTTTACGGCCGGAAGGAACGAAAACCTTTAATAAATTTTCATCCTCGATCTCAAGGTTTATTTTGGGACCCAGCTCGTTGATGAATCTGGATATACAGTTTTGACCTGAAAATGTTTTACAAAAAAGCTCGCCCCAGGAAGTCAGATAAACGGGCGTTACGTTCAACGCAGCGCTCAGGCGGCGACGGAGAAACTCGTTGTAATCCTCCAGGGACTTGCAGTCGTTGATATTCCCAAGGGTTATATCCCTGGGAAGCGGATAACCAAAATCCACGATCAAAAAAATCTTGCGGACCTCGGATTCGGCGAGAAGCTCTTCGTTGGAAATGGCCGCAATATTGATCTTCGTGAGAAATCTGGAGATTTGCTCCAACATCATGTGCAGGTCGACGTCCTTGATGGATTGTCTTTCCGCCCGCAACAGAATGGTGGTGTTGTTATTGTAAAGCCGGTTGAAACCGGCAAAGGCTATCAGAAAAGGCAACCCGGTCGCGTTCTGGATAATGTTTTCCTTGGGAACGTGCTCCAGGAAGGCGAGGGTTTTCCCCCGGATTAAAAACCAGTTGCCGCCTTCCCGGGGTTTTTCGTTGTCGAACAGGAAGGTCAATTCCCGCTCCGAACTTTTTCCGTCCACTAAAACAAATAAACATTCCACCTTGTGGGGCGCGGTGCGGTAGTAACTGAACAGTTTGCGTCCCAAAAGATGGGTGTCTCGGTCGGAAATCAAGCTTTCGCCGGGAGCGAGGGTTTTATTTGCTTCCGAGATTTTTTTGTAGGAATTCATCAGGATTTTATTCACCCGATTGCCCAAGCTCACTTTTTGCATTATTTGCCAGTTTTTATAATCGTTCAACTGTTCCAGCTTTTTGGCGGTCCATTCCCATTCGCGAATCATTGCGATCAGAGTTCGCTTGGTATGGAATTCGGATTTTTCATCCAGTTCTTCAGGAGCGATCTGGGTTCCGACTTTTAGATAAAACGCCGTTCGCAATGCGTCCACTTCGTTTTCGGATTTGGTTTCCTTGAAGTATTTTTCGACCCGAGCAAACAGCATGAGGTAGGGATCGATGGTCAAATATTCTTCGCCGTTGAAAATTAAATTTTTGACCTGGTGGCACAGCAGATTCGATTTGGTTTGGCCGAACATGTATTCTTCGAGCAATCCCATTTTCATCAGGGTTTTGAAAGGGGACTGAAACGATTTGATCAAGGCCCAGATGGATCCGCCAAAAAATTCTCCCTGGGAAATATCGTCCACGTTCCCCATATCGACAAATTCGTTGGGATTCAGAATGGATTGCCCGTTCTGGAGTTGATGGAGAAACTCGGCGTATTGCTCGTCGTTGGTTTCCACCGGAACGATCATCCACAACGGGATTTTGCCGGCGGCGATGATGGCCGTGCGGTACATCTCCTCTTTTAATAATTTCGCGAGGGCGGAACCGGTGCTTTCGCTGTCGCTTTCCCCAAAAATGTTTTTTTTGACTTCCTCAATATCGTTGATAAAAAAATGGACCTCGATGACGAAAGTTTTCCACGCCCATTTTTCGATCAACATCAGCTTCTTTTTGAACAGCTCCATCCGTTCGGGAGAAATGGAATTTTTGTGGACCAATAACGTGTAATCGAGATCGGATTTTTGGGTCATCGCGATGGACCCCACGCTCCCCATCAGCAATACGGTATGAATGATAGGCTCCAGATTTTTGGGGCGGCTGGCAATGACGTCTGGAAACATGAATTCGCAGGCGACCTGGGATTCTTTGGTGAGATTGAAGTTGCCTATTCCGCAGGGAACGTCGCCCTCTACATAACCGGGGAAGCCTTCTTGATTGATATGCAACAACCGCGGGATCAAATAAAATATCCAGCGCTCTCCCGAGCGCAGGGTTTGAAACGTGCGGGTGAGTTTGAATCGATTGAACCTGTGGAAGGCCTGGCGATTTTCGAATAAAATATCCGTGGTTTCTGGCGCGGTTGTGGTCATG
The DNA here is from genome assembly GCA_029261575.1 of Nitrospinaceae bacterium. Lineage (GTDB taxonomy): Bacteria > Nitrospinota > Nitrospinia > Nitrospinales > JACRGP01 > JAJDBB01. The sequence continues at coordinate 52,901 of JAJDBD010000059.1, forward strand.
GGGTTTTCTATTGCCCTATACGCTTGTTGACGGCGGTGTTTCGGATAGTATAAAGAATTTCAAATAAAAATGCCGTCCTATTTTTACTTTTTAGTCGGGGCTTCGCCGCTGGGCGCCTGCCCGGCGGGTGGGGCCTTGTCTTTGGATAATTGTTTGCCTAACTGGCCTGCGCTTTCCTCTTCTTTGGCCACTTCCTTGTCTTTAAGGATTTTAATATCCACCCGACGGTTCAAGGCGCGGTTATCGTCCGAGTCGTTGGGTTTGAGGGGGCGGTATTCCCCGTATCCGGAGACCACTAATTGTTCCGGGCGAAAATTTAATTTCTCGATGATAACGCGGGCCACGCTGGAAGCCCTGGCGGACGACAATTCCCAATTGGAAGGGAATTGATCGTTTTTAATGGGAACGTTATCCGTGTGGCCTTCGACCAAAGCCTGTTTCACTCCCTCTTGCATTTGACCCCGGATGGCGTCCAGAATGATCTGGTCGGCGCCTTCCAGGAGGTCCGCGCTTCCCGGTCCGAACAGGTCGGAGTTCTGCAACCTTATCAGAATGGTCCGGGTGTCGCTTCGCACCAGGGATTCCGGATCGACATTGTCCTTGACCAGTTCGCGCACCCGGTCCAGCATGGCCACTTCCTGGCCGGTCAACCAGACGTTGGATACCTCAATGCGCACTTTTTTGGACTGGAAAGAAGACAGGGCCTCGGCGAACTTGTCTACGTTTAATTTCGAAACCGTGTACAGCAAAACAAAAATTACCAGGAGCAGGGTGATCATGTCCGAATAGGTGATGAGGAAATTTTCCAGTCCCGAAGAGAACTCCGCCGTTTGAGCGCCCCGTCCTTCAACGTTCATTCTGGAGTCGAGCCGGCCGGCGGAGTCTTTTTCATCGGCCATGGACAATTTCATTTCCAGTTCCGTATTCGACTGAGCCAGTTTTTCCATTTCCAATTCCATTTTCCTGCGTTCTTCTTCCAGAATGTCCAGATCCTCGCGCAATTCTAAAATAATTTCCGAAGGGAGCATGCCCTCCTGGCCCGGAGCCGCGTCTCCATACAGCATTTTTTCGTAGGATTCTATGACGTTGTCTTTTTCGCGTATCAGTTCTTCGTAGTCCACAAGAGATTGGCCGGGATTTCTCCTCAAATTATCCAACTCCTGTCTCAATTCCTTGTTTCTATCCTTAAGGACGTCCGTTTCCTCTCCAAGTTTTTTTAGTTTTTTTAGCTCTTTTAAAAGGACCTTTTTTTCACGGTTTTGTTTGGAGCGGATTTTTTCGTTTTTCTCAATTTCTGCTTTGAGGGCGGCCTCGTTCTTTTTGAGTTCTTGTAATTTTTTTAAAAGTTGCGGATCGGTAGAATAATCCAGGTCCTCGCCGTCTCCTTCCTTGCCGGACTTCCCCATTTTGGCATGCCTTGCGGCCCTTGCGGCCCAGGCGGCTTGTTGGGCTTCCTTGATTTCCTCCTCTTTGCCTTTGATCAGTACCTGGAGTTCCGCCATCTTTTTTTGATTGAGCTTGACGACGTCTTTTATCTTCTTTTCCGTTTTTTCAATGATCCGGGTCTGGTTCTTGAGCTTCTGATTGGTGATTTTTAGTTGCTCTTTAACCAGTTGTAGGGTTTCGGGATTTTGCATGGTATGATCCGGTTTTTGTTGATTTATCGGTTTAAACGGCAAAAAAGCTTATAATAAAATGACTTTAAACGATTTAAAATCAACGAAATGTGGTTTTTTTGCTTTACCTAGATTTTATGCAACTCTCTTGGTGCACGTCAATATCCCTGTAAGTTTAAATTTTTACAGGGTTTCGTCTTTTCTGTCGCCTGGTTGGACGGACCCATAGGGGCGTTGATTCCAGCGGGAAAACTTTTATGAGCAATGGAGTTGAAACCTTTTCCAAGCGCCGGATTGGAGCGGTTTTTTTGTTGGGGTTTTCTTCCGGCCTGCCTTTGGCCCTGACCGGTGGAACTCTTCAAGCCTGGATGACCGTGGAGGGGGTCGATCTTAAAACCATCGGTATTTTTACCCTCGTTGGCTTGCCTTACACGCTAAAGTTTCTATGGTCCCCTTTGATGGACCGCTTTGTTCCTCCCTGGTTAGGACGGCGACGGGGTTGGTTGATTCTGACACAAATTGCCTTGATGGGCCTTATTTTTCTAATCTCCCAGGCGTCGCCGCGGGAGGCCCCCATGCTTTTGGCCGTTTTGGCTCTAGGGTTGGCTTTCAGTTCCGCGTCTCAGGATATCGTGGTTGACGCCTATCGGGCGGATATTCTGAAAGAGAAAGAGCGCGGACTGGGCGCCGCGACGTCCGTGACGGGTTACCGAATCGCCATGCTGGTTTCCGGCGCGCTGGCCCTGGTTTTATCCGAGTCAATTGGTTGGCAGACAACCTACCTGTTGATGGCCGTTTTGATGGTCATCGGAATGGGCGCGTCTTTAACGGGTCCTGAGCCGGAAGATAAAATTGTCCCTCCCCGCACACTTCAGGAAGCCATAACCCATCCGCTGACTGAGTTTTTTAGTCGCAAAGCGGCCTGGGGATTTTTGGCGCTTATTATTCTATACAAAATTGGCGACGCTTTTGCCGGCAGTCTGACCACGGCTTTTTTGATTCGCGGGGTCGGGTTTTCGGTGGGTGAAGTTGGGACCGTAAACAAAGGGCTGGGGCTTTTGGCCACCATTGTGGGCGCCTTGTTTGGCGGCGCGCTGATGGCGCGGTTAGGATTGTATCGTTCTTTGATGTTGTACGGGTGCCTGCAAGCGGTTTCCAATCTTTCCTTCATGGGACTCGCGTGGTTGGGGAAAAATTACTACATGATGATTTTTACCATCGCGTTTGAAAATATAGCCGGGGGCATGGGGACGGCGGCTTTTGTGGCTTTTTTGATGACGCTTTGCGACCATCGTTATACGGCCACTCAATTCGCGTTGCTTTCCGCGCTGGCTTCTTTAGGCCGGGTGTTTGTCGGTCCGCCCTCCGGCTTCCTGGCTGATGAATTGGGATGGATTACATTTTTCTTCATCACCTTCCTTGCGGCCTTGCCCGGATTGTTTCTTCTTTGGCGCATGAAATCGAGAATAGAGGGGCTTAAAGCGCACGGATGACCCGGTTTCTTTATTTGCACGGTTTCGCCTCCAGTCCCGGTTCTTTCAAAGCTTCAAGATTTAAAAAAGAGTTTTCCAAAAGAGGAATCGATCTGATCGTTCCCGAACTGGACGGGGGGAATTTTGAAAATTTGACGGTATCCAGTCAGATAAAAATCGCCCGGCAATGCCTGGATCAATTTCCGGAAGACAGGTATGGCTTGATTGGGAGCAGTATGGGCGGCTATTTGGCGGCTTTGCTGGCGCAGTCGAACCCCAACGTTGCGGCGATGTACCTCATGGCTCCGGGGTTTAATTTCACGGCCCGATGGGCGGAAAAGGTTCGTTGCGAGTTCGGGGAAGACGGGGCGATTCCCGGCTTGATAAAGGTATTTCATTATCGGTACAATGATTTTAGATGGTTGAGTACTGGTTTGTTCGCCGACGCTGCGGCTTGGGATCGGCTTGAATTGGACCGGAGTTTGCCCTGCAAAATTGTCCACGGGGTTCACGACGATACGGTGGATATTGAGGAATCGCGAAGGTTTGCCGCGACCCGGCCCTGGGTCCGGTTGGTAGAGTTGGATTCCGACCACACCCTTATGTCGCGTATCGGCTGGATCGTTGAGGATTGTTTTGAATTTTTTTCCGAATTTCATTTGATCAAACAGGTATGAGTTTGGAAGCGGAGAGTTTCAAGCGATTGAGGTTGGCGGTTCGTTTGGCCCGGAGAGGCCACGCGGGACAATTCCGTAAAGGCCGCCTGAAAGAGATTTATTACTGCCATCCAAAACGGGTATGTAAGGCTTATTTGAAGTACAAATTTAACTCGCTCGACGGCGCCATTGCCTGTCTTTGCCACGACTTGGTGGAGGATACCGAGTTGAGTTTACCTGATATTGAGCGTGAGTTTGGACCCACGGTAGAATCTCTGGTGGACTATTTGACCAAACCTCCGGAGCTTCCCAGCCTGGAATACGCCAGCTTGATGAACGGCTGGAGCCTGGAGGCGAAAAAAATAAAGCTCTGCGATATTGAGGATAATATTATCAGCTCCCGGCAAATCTCGCCGGACCGCAGGGAAAGGATGCTGGGAAAATGGCTGGCGTTCCTTTCTAACCTGAACGAGATCTCCGTCGGTTCCTGCGAAAAAACTTCGGAGTTTTTGGATAAAAAGCGTAAGGTTTGCGAGCTTTGCCGCGACGAACTGTCAACATGTAATCGACTCCAGGAGAAATCGGCTCTTTTGCAAAACAATCAGTCCACGCCATGAAACAGTCCATTTTAATTATTGACGACGATCTGGATTTATTGAATTTGTTGAAAACCAAATTTGAAAAAGACGGATTCGATATCTTGACCGCGCTCGACGGCGAGGAGGGGTTGAGTCTGGCCCAAAAAAAGCCGCCGGACCTGATCGTTCTCGACGTCAAGATGCCGGGGCGTTCGGGTTTGGACGTCTGCAAAAATTTAAAGGAAGCGGGGAGCACCAAAACCGTTCCGGTGATCATGTTGACGTCCAAGAACGAAGAGATGGATCGCATATTGGGTTTGGAACTCGGCGCCGACGATTACCTTGCCAAGCCGTTCAGTTACCGGGAATTGTTGCTTCGAATCAAAAGTATATTGAGGCGGACGGCCTCCAAGCCGTTAAAACAGAAGCGGGTCGTTAAACTGGGAGAGTTGACGGTTGATAACGTCAATCACGAGGTTTGGGTCGGCAAAGAGAAAATTTTTTTAACGCTCACAGAATTTAACCTGCTCGCCACCCTGATGGAAAGTCCGGGGCAGGTGAAGACGCGCGAATTTCTTTTGGAGGAAATCTGGGATTATAACGACGGGGTTTATTCGCGAACCGTCGACACCCATGTCCAAAGGTTGCGTACCAAATTGCTAGACGTCGGACACTCCATAGAAACCATCCGCGGTGTGGGATATCGGTTTAATAAGGCCTGACCAAAATCTTATTTGCAAAAGTTCATTTCCTCTACTTAATTTTTCTCCCGCCCAAAATTAATTTTCTCCGATAATTTTAAAGCTTCCCGAAGAATTTTCATTCGCTCTGTTTGAAACGCCTCCAATTGTGACCAATTTGTGACCCTTTCTTAATCATATCGTAATGTTCATGCCTTAACCTGAAATCAAGGCAATGACGCCGAAACAAATTGGAAATAATATATAGGAGAACGCGATGGAGAATTCGACGAATATTACCCCTATGGAAAACACGGTGGGCAAGCGGCTTCGGAATTGGAGAAAAACGGATTTTCTGACCCTAAAGCAGGTTTCCGAGAAAATCGGAATTTCTCAAAGCGCGCTGTCGGAATTGGAAAACGATAAATCGCTTCCCTCCGCCACGACGCTCGCCCAGTTTTGCGTTAAAACAGAAATGAATATTTGCTGGTTGCTGACTGGACTCAAACGTTTCAATAGCGATGGAAACGACGAAGGAGCGTCGGTCGTCGAGGAATCCGTTCTGGAACCCAGGAATTTCAAACTGGACAGCATGACGGAAATTCTAAAACGGATTTATCAATCGAAAGATCCCAGACTGGCGGCGAGGATTGAAGGGTTTTTGATTGGAGTCGATCCGGGAGTTTAAAAAGTGAGGTTTGCCGATTGGGAGGCGATCAAACCGCTCCGAGAGCGGTTTTAAGGGTCCAACCCTTTTTGTCTTCCTCCAATTGGATTTGGTTCCATTGGTCTTTCTCTCCCAGAATGGATACCACCGCTCCTTCATGCAATCGAAACAAAGTGACATGACCCTTTCCAAAGGAAGATTTAACCTCCACAAGCTTGGTTAACACCACCCCCCGTTGATTCCTACTCCCGAAGTCCAGGTAAGACATGGCTCCGTTGGAAATCAGGCCCGCCAACGTCAAAGCCAGCGCGGTTTTTCGCAGGATATCGAAAACGCGGTTGCGGTATATCAGCCACAGGGTCAGACTCGTCCAAAAAAGAAAATTGGCGAGCGCCAACGCCAGTAAATTTTCATTACGGTTTATAGAGTCCAGCCAAAAAAACAAGTTGCGCAATATGCCGGAGCGTTTTGGCGCGATTTTATCCTCCGTGTTTTGTGTCGCATAATTCAAATTGGCCTGCAAGTCCGCGTTTCTGGGGAGAAGTTGTTGAGCGCGTAAATAATTTAAAATGCTCAACCCTTTTTTTCCTTGTCGATAATAAGCGTTGCCCAGATTATAAAAAAGATAGCCGTTTTGTACGCCTTGCCCGACGAGGCTTTCATAAATTTTCGCGGCTTCCTGGAAGCGTTGGCTTTCGTACAAATCGTTGGCTCGGGCGACGTCTCTTTGGGTATCCAGGGCCTCGCAATGAACGGGAGCCAATGCAATTAAAAAGAATAAAACCATGATTTGCCAAAGCGGTCGCGGATTCATAATTTTTTTTCCAGTTTTTCCAAAACTTCAAAAGACTCTTCGATCAACTTATCGGAAGCCACGGGCCGTTGCGCTCCTCCCCGGTATTGAATTTCCTCGCATTTTTCCAGCAAAGCCCGCATTGATTTTGCGGATTCTTCCGGGAAACGTTTTTCCCTTAACTTGAGTTCCACCTCCACGGGAGTGAAAGCGGCGCCGGGCAAATTCAGTTTGTCGCCGACATATTCCCGAAGGGCTTTTGAAATTTCGACGATGGATTCTCCGTTGCCTGCGGATTGGGTTTTCTGGAGACGTTTCTTGGCGGACCTGTAAGCGTTCTTGTTGCGCGTAAAGGCAAGGTCGTATTTTAATCTGTCCTTGTGGCGAACCCACCAGGCGGTTCCACAAAATAAAAATACCGGCGCCAAAAAAGCCGCCCAAAGATAATTCCGCCGGGGGCCTGTCAGGGCCTGATTGCTAAAATCGGACAGTCGGGTGTGAATGGGAAGGATGTCTTCTCCTAAAATTTTCACCTCGGGCGCCTGGGGCGCGATGGCCGACTGGGGAGCCTGAACAATTTTCAATTTTTCCCTGGCGGGGGCCTGTGTGATTTTTAAAGAGATTTTTTTTGTTTGCCTCGTGATGTACTTTCCGGCGGCGGGGTCGAAATAGGACAGGGAGATCGGGGGGACTTGTAAATCGCCGTCCCGGAGAGGCACCAACGCCCATTTAAAAGTTTTTCCGCCCGCAAGGTTTTTACCGTCGATCCATTTTTTGAAATCCGGCTGGTCCGGATAAACTTTGAATTGGTCCAGGACGTCCAGATTGGGAGTGGGAATATCGTAAACGTTTCCCTTTCCGGATATCGTCAGGGTCAGCGTGGTGGAGTCGCCAAACTCCAACTCATGCTTTCCCAGTCTCGCCGAAATGGCGAACTGGCCCACCAGATTGGAAAATCCCGCGGGTTTATCTTGTTCGGGAAGCGGCAGAGCTTCTACTTGTATCGTCGACGTTCGCAGGGTTTTATGCGCGCTGCTGGTTCCCCCAAAAAACGGATCGTTAAAAAACCGGTCGAAAAAAGGGTCGGAATGGGATCGGGATTTATCCTGAATCAGGATATCGATATCCACCCGAGACGGAGGGATTTCCAGGACGCCGACCTTTGAAGGAAATAAAGCCTTGGAGACTTCGTAAACGTTGTATTGGAGTCCGTCCACCACCTGGGAATATTGCTTGTCCTGGCCCAGGGGTTCCTCGCGGAAACCGTCGAAGGTTTGCTTCAGGTTGATGTTTCTCGCGTTGACCCGGCGGAACAGTTTGAAAGTGTAAATCGCCTGTTCGTTGACGAATAATTTGTTTTTCGAAATGGACGCCTCGGCAAACACCAGTCTTCCCGAGCGGGATTGTGCGGCAACTTGTTTTACCGTAACAATAATGGGTTTAGTGGAATAAATTTTTCCGTCCAATTCCAGCCTGGCCGCGCCAATTTCCAGTTGCCCCGCTTTTTGGGGAACCAGGTTGTAGGTGAAGACGATGGATTTGGAAACCTGGGAGTTGATTACCTGGACCTGAGTCTGGGTTCCCGTGGAACGGATATCAAAATCTTTCAGGTCGGGAAGAGCGGGGGAGGGGGCGGTCTTTACTCCGTTGACGGCGATGGAAAGATTGACCGAGTCTTCAAGAGAGATTTCCGTTTTGTCTACCGAGGCCGTTAACCCGATTTCCTTGGCATAAACCTGGGCAGCGGGGAGGGCGGCCGTCAAAAATAAGCCGCAGAGGATATAAGCGCAATATCTCGATATCAAATAGAATCTCATCGCTTACCAATCGTTTCCCTGATATGCGGGGGACTCGAAAATTTCTTCGAGAGCTTGTTTGCGGTTGAATTTTTTTGGGGCCTCTTCCAACGAACGCAACCATTGCTCCGCCTCTTGCTTGCTCATGGATTCTTTGGGACGCGCCTGGGCGGTTTGCGTTTCTTCCCGGCGGGACTCTTTTTTGTCCTGGGGGTTTTGCGAAGGTTGGTTTTTCGCGTTCTCTTCGTCCGGCTTTTTGTCCTGCGCCTTATCCTTGTCTTTTTTCTTTTTGTCGTCGTCGTTTTGTTTTTTATCCTTCGGGTCGGAGGAGGCCGAATCTTTTTTTTGTTCCTGCTCCTGTTCTTTTTTCTTGAGTTGGAGCCGGGCGTATTCGAGATTGAACTTGGCGTCCATGTCTGTAGGATCGAGTTTGAGGGCCTCTTTATAGGAGGCAATGGATTCCTCAAGCTTTCCCAGCCGATACAGGGCGTTGCCGGAATTGTAAAGCGCGTTCTGTTTTAATTTGGATTCCCCGGAGGCGGCTTGGCTGTAACCGGAAAGCGCTTCTTGAAATTTACCCTGTTTATAAAAACTGTTGCCCAGGTTGTAGTCGACGCCGGGATTATCGGGTTGGTCCTCTTTGGCGGATTTAAAGGATTGAACGGCGGAGGAATAATTTTGCGCGTTGTAGTCTTCGATTCCCTGACGAGCAGGATTGTCAAAAAGCTGGGCGTTGCCGGAGGGCGGAATAAGCAGGGCAAAACCATTTAAGACAAAACAAAATATATATACTGGAAAAAAGCGCATAAACTTTGTGGAGGGTTGTTGGATAAAATGGATGAATGCGGCGGTTTTGGAAATCACGTATAGAATTTATCTATTTTACCACACTGTTTACCCGCGAATGATTTTGATAATATATTAATCTAAATGGATTTTTCCCCGCAAAAATTTTCTTTTCTACCCGGGGGGTTGGGAAGCTCGATCAATCTGGAGGCGGTATTGCATGCCCGGCAGGCTTCTGAAATATTTTTTAATCTGGTTTGTATTGATTTTTGTCCTCTCCCTTACGGTTGAAAACTGGACGCGAATCAACCTGTTTATTTTTGGTCGTCCGGACCCGCAGGATTTGGCTTTCAACCAGCCGGGCAATCTTTCCGGAAACCGGCCCCTCGTCGTTTCCCGGGACGAGCAGATCAATATGGACGTGTTTGAAAAGGTCCATGAAGCCGTTGTCAATATCGTCGCCACGACGCTCACCGTAAATTTTTGGATGCAGGTGATTCCCCAGCAGGGCCAGGGGTCGGGTTTCATCATCGACGACAGGGGATTCATCCTGACCAATAATCACGTCGTGGCCGACGCGCAAAAAATCACCGTCACCTTCGGGAACGGAAAAAAAGTTTCGGCTTCATTGGTTGGGCGCGACCCGTCCAACGACCTGGCGGTGATCAAAGTATCCAAATCCAAAGTAGAGGCCGTCGCCCCCTTGGGAAATTCCGACGAAGTCCGCGTTGGACAAAAAGCCATCGCCATTGGCAATCCCTTTGGCTTGTCGCAAACTCTCACCACCGGCACGGTGAGCGCCTTGAACCGGGACCTTAAAGAAGAATCCGGCGCTGTTTTGACCGGTCTGATCCAAACCGACGCGGCCATCAATCCGGGAAACTCCGGCGGACCTTTGCTCAATTCCAACGGCGAAGTCATCGGCGTCAACACGGCCATATTCAGCTTGTCCGGCGGGTATCAGGGAATCGGGTTCGCCATTCCGGTGAACCGCGCCCGGGAAGTGGCCACGCAACTCATCGCCAACGGAAGGTTTGCGCAACCCTGGTTGGGGATTTCCGGAATGGCCCTGAACCGGGAATTTGCCGACGTCCTGCAAATATCAAGCGACGAGGGAATCCTCGTTGTCGGGGTCTATCCCGAAAGCCCGGCCCACAACGCCGGACTGCGCGGGGGCGACCGGGAAATGATTGTCGGCAATTACCGCGTGCCCGTCGGTGGAGACGTGGTCCTGAGTCTCAACGGCAAAAAAATGTTGGACATGGACGACCTGATTCGGGAGGTCAAGCGTCACCAGGTCGGCGACGCCCTCAACCTGGAAATTTTAAGAAAAAACCGCTCCGCTATTGTATCCGTCGTGCTAGAGGAAAAACCCTCCTGATCGTCCCGCAGGGCTACCGAAAAACCGGAAAACCGGGGAACAAGGTTTTTCCTGCAACGAAAAACCCTTTTCCCCGAGAAAACTTTTTTACCGCCGGTCTCCCATAAGCCTCAACATCATCAGGAACAAATTGATGAAATCCAGATACAAGGTCAGCGCGCCGGAGATGGCTTCTTTATGGTCCTCGTCGGTGCCTTCATTGCCCAGGATATTCATTTCCTTGATTTTTTGCGTGTCGTAAGCGGTGAGGCCGACAAAGATCAATACTCCGGCATAGGTGATGATCCAGTGCATCGCCGAGCTTTGCAGGAACATATTGACCACGGAGGCCAGGATGATACCGATCAGTCCCATGAACAGGAAACTTCCCCAGGAGGTCAGGTCCTTTTTGGTCGTGTAGCCGTAAAGGCTCATCGCCCCAAAGGTGCCTGCCGTGACCAGAAAAGCGCTGGTGATGGACGACGCCGTGTACACCAGAAAAATGAACGACAGCGTCAGGCCGTTTAGTCCCGAATAGAGGATGAAAACGCCGGTCGCCTGACTGGCGGTCATTTTTTCGATCCAACCGGCAAGATAAAACACCAGTCCCAATTCCACAATGATCAATCCGAAAAACAGGATTTGATTTCCAAAAATCAGGTTGGTCATGGTTTCGCTGTTGGCAACCCAAAAGGCCATGAAGCCGGTGGTGGCGAGTCCAATGCCCATCCAGTTATAAACTTTTACCATGAACCGCTGCTGCTCGGCGGCGATGGTTTCAGCGCTACTAGCGTACATAGGGTTTTGCATCGTTAAATCCTTCTAAATTATCGGTTAATTTTTGTTGTCCTTGTTCAAATAAAATCCAAATATTGTCTTGTCAAGAAGATCATTTTCTTCGTGATTCCATCATTAAATAAAGCCGAATCAATCGGTTGGGGAAAACCCATTCCCCTTTTTGGTCGCCGGACTTCAATGCCTGAAGTTTTTTCATTCGTTGAAGAAAATTTGAAAATTTCTTTTTTTCCGTTACGGTAAGTTTTTTTTCAACTTCGGTTTTTGAAAAGCTCAATTCAAGGCCCAATGTACCCAATTTTTTCAATATAGAGTGATAATCCGAGCTACGCAAGGCCCTTTGAATGGGTTGGAAATATTTTTTCCCAACGGCGTCGGCGGCGTCAAACGCTCCATCAAACGAATCGTCATCGTCAATAAGGTCGTCTTTATCGCACCAAAATGTGGCTTCTCCCAATTCATGCATCAGGGTTGGAAGACCTCCGGAATATTTGTTTAATATTTTCAAAGCGCTTTCTTCAATTCTTATATTTACGCTTGCAAATGCGTCGTTAAAAAAAGAATCGACCTCCAGAGCGCTCAAGGGTTTGATTTCGGCAATATTAAAGATGCGCTCAACGGAGCGTTGGTGCTGAAGAATTTCTTCGCGTCTTTCGGGAACTCCAGTCAGGATAAGCAATAGGGGGAGGGGAAGCCCGCTGGTGGCGATTTCGTCCACCATGCTTTTTAATAAAGCGGCAAATTCCGGAGTCCTGGTGATTCCGTTTAGATCGTCCAGAATTAAGGTCAAGCCTTGGTATTCATCTTTTAATGAATCATAAATTTGGCGCAAGAACGGCAAAAAACCATGGGCCAGCGCAGGCGCGTCCTTTTTGATCGTCCCAAGGTTAAGTTTAACGCCAAACAAGGTTACTTCCTGAACATACTTTTCTAAAATGCTTTTTACTTTGTCAAAGTTTTTATTGCTATGGGTTTGATGGATGATATTAGAAATCACCTGTTCCATCATTTTTTCAATGGTGGTTGCCCCACCAAGATAAACATGAAATCCGGCCAGCTTGTATTCTTCTTCCGCGGCGAAACGTATAAAAGCCCCAAGTGAGCTTTTACCCATCCCATATTCCCCGGTTAAAAATATATTTTCCTGTTTTCCCATGGCAACCTGACTGGCGGCCCTAAGAATTTGGTCGATTTCGGTTTTTCTACCGACAAACAATTCTCTTGGAACCGGTTTGCCCGGGCTGAACGGGCTTCGAGCTTTGTTGGGTTGCGAGTAATATTGATTAAGACCTTTCATTTAGGAGCCATATATTTAAAAAACTACATTAATAAAGCTGATTTCGTCCATTTACATACTAGGGACTTTCTCTTGTCTCTTCAAGGTGATAAAAACCGCATTGGAAATTTAAGTTTCCATGTCCGTTTATCAAGTCTCGCGGTAAAACCATTCCCAGCACAGGCAGATCAGCGCCAGGGCCAACATCCATTGAAAACGCTCGCTCCACAGCTTGCGGCGAGTGGATTGATGTTCCTTTTGTTTCAGCGTTTGCTTGATGTTTTCCAAGTAGATTTTTTTCAAATCCATATCCCCGGTGACCGACCGGACATAGGCTCCGCCGGTCAGCAAGGCGATTTCCTGCAAGGTTTTTTCGTCCAGTTTGGAAATCGCAACTTCCCCGCGTGGGTCTTTTTTGAAGCCGCCTTCCGGATCGGGAATGGGAACTCCCGTCTCCTGGCCGATTCCAATGGCGAAAATTTTGACGCCTTCGTCCTTGGCCAATTGGGCCGCCTCCAGCGCCTCGCCCGTCTGGTCCTCGCCATCCGTAATCAGGATGATCGCTTTGGATTCCTTTTCCTGCGTGGTGAAGGCCTTGATCGAAGTTTGCAGCGCGCGGCCAATGGCGGTTCCCTGGACGGGTATCAAGTCCGTGTCGATGGCTCCCAGGAAAATTTCCGCCGCCGAATAATCCTGCGTCAACGGACACTGTACAAAACTCGTTCCGGCAAAGGCGACCAACCCGATCCGGTCGCCTTCTAACAGCTTCAATAAATCCGCGACCTTGCGTTTGGCGCGCGTCAGGCGGTCGGGTTTGACGTCCTGAGCCAGCATGCTGGTGGAAACGTCCAGAGCGACGATAATATCCACTCCGCGTTGATGCAAGTCCTCCCATTGGTATCCCCAGCGCGGTTGGGCGAGGGATAAAAGGAGAAAGACCAAGGCGATCGCCATCAACGCCGATTTGAATTTATGTCGGGCGAAGATATCCCCAGGCGCCAGTTTGGTCAGTAAGGCTTGCGAACAAAACCGGTTTATCAGGGCGCGCTTTTTTTTCGCGCCCCAGGCGATAAAAAATATCAACGGCAGGATCAGCCATAAAAAGTGCAAAAGTTGGGGGTGGCCAAAACGCATGATCAGGGAAACCTCCTCAGCCGCGTATTGGTCAAAAGGATTTCCAAAAATACAAAGCCCAGGCAGGGATAGACAAACCAGGGAAAAAGTTCCGTGTATTGGGAGTGATCCTTGACCTTGACCTCGGACTTTTCCAGGCGGTCGATTTGCCCGTAAATATCCTTGAGAGTTTCCCGGTCCGTGGCGCGAAAGTATTTGGCGCCCGTGGTCTCGGCGATGGCTTTTAATGTGTCTTCATCAAGATCGACATTTTGATAGACGTAGCGTTTTCCAAAAACGGAATCGATGAGAAACGGCGCCTTGCCCTGGGTTCCCACGCCGATGGTGTAAACCTTGACGCCGAGGGATTTGGCTATTTCAGCCGCCTTCAGGGGCGAAATGTTTCCCGCATTGTTGCGGCCGTCGGTCAGCAATATCGCCACCTTCGATTTGGATTTCAAGTCTTTCAAACGTTTGACGGCGATTCCTATGGCGGATCCTATGGCGGTTTGGTCGCCGGCCATTCCAATTTTCAACTTGTCCAGAAAAGATAAAAAAATATCGTGATCCAGAGTGAGCGGGCATTGGGTGAACGCTTCGCTGCCAAAAGCGACCATGCCCAGACGGTCGCTTCCTCTTTGACTCACGAAGTCCCGGACCACGTCCTTGACGACTTCCAGGCGACTGACGCGGTTTTCGTCCTTAAAAAAATCCAGGGCGCGCATGCTCCCCGAAGCGTCCAGCGCCAAAACGATATCCACGCCGGTAGACAAGATTTCTGTCCGCTTTCGACCTTCCTGGGGGCGCGCTAATGCCAGAACCAGAAAAACCAGAGCCAACACCCGGAGAATTTGCGGAAGCCTGGCGAACCAGCTCGCCCCCGAAGCCTGCGCGGTTTTCAGAGGTTGAATGCTGGAATAATGAATCGCTCCGGGAGTCATCCTCCTTTTCAGATAAATCAAAAGGGGAAGAATGGGAAGCAAAAGTAGAACCAGCGGATCCTGGAATTGAAAAAAACTCATGGGCCTAATGCCGAGGGGGTGAATTCCCTGGGTTCTTCGGGAATGAATTTAGTCGTTTGAACAAACCGCACAATTGAATCCATGATTTCTGCGGACAGGCGGTCGTCGATGGCCGCCTTGGCAAATTTTACCCGGTCGGCTTTACCGAGAATGGCGACGAGGGCGTCTTTCAGGGAGTCGCTCAAACCCTCCAGCCGGTCGAGGTTGCCGGCGATTTCCTCTGTGGTCCAGTCCATTGCCGGGACGCCGAACCGGGCGCCAAGATAACGGCGAAAAATTTCTGAAAGCTGGAAATAATGTTCCTGTACGGCGCCCCTTTCCAAAAGCTGTTTTTTGCGCAGAATTTCCAGTTCGCGCAAAGCTACTTCATGAGGCAAAAGCGGGCGCGCGTGATTTGAATTCCCGGAGGACCCTCTTTTTCTTTGAATGAACAAGGCCGCCGCCAGCGCTAACAAGGCCAAAAGCGGACCCAATAAATGCCACGGCCATTTTTGCGGAATGTCGACCACAGTTTTTATGTCGCGAATATCTTTCGGCTCTCCTTGTAAATTCAGCACGGATTTTACTTCAAATTTAATGGAAGGAACTTTGATGTTGCCTTCGATTTTTTGATCTGGATGGTTTGCGTCCGGTACCTTAAACAAAATTGAAAGATTCGGAGTTTGGTATGTCCCTACCTGGTCGGCTCGCCATCGGTAAGAAAACTCCCTTTCGATTTTGCCCTCTACCTGCCGAGGAGACGTCTCGCTTTTATCCACAAATTCCAGACCCTCCAAAATTCCGCTGTAGTTTGGCGGCGAGACTTGCATGTCCGGATCGTGCAAAACCTTTATAGCGAACGCGATCAAATCTCCGACGGTGGCGGACTGCGGGTCCACAATGGCTTCCACCTGGATGGGCGAAGCAAGGGCGGCTTCAGCCGGGGCTGGGGTTGGCGCGGCTCCGGCGTGTTGGCCTGCGGAAATTAAAAAAACCAGAGCGGCGCAAAATGTAAATTTCAATCGAGCGAGCGGCGTCATTCAATCAGGGATTGATCGATTTGTTGGCGGCAAGTTTGTTTGTGAGTCTGGAAAGCGGAATCGTCTTTAATTTTTTCGTCGGCAAGCTCCGCCTTGAACAGCCAGACCATAGCTTCCCGGCAATCATGCAAATCAATATTCAGTTCGGCCAGTTTAATGTAAAGCGGAACGCTTTGGCTGGCGGGTAACAGGGCGGACTGCAAATAAGTTTCGTATTGTTTGATCGCTTTGTCTTTCAGTCCCGCCTGTTCCAGTTTTTCCGCAAGGGGCAACAGTCGCTCCTTATCCGCCGGAGCCTGGGCGCCGTCCGATGAAACTTTTAGAATCAATTTCCCCGCAAGCGCGCCCAGCCCGCCCAGTAAGGCCAGGGTCAGCAGGGCCACGATAACTTTTATAATAATACCGCTTCGGTCCTTTGGCGGTTCTGGATGGGAAGTTTTCATGTTAACGGCGTTTCTCCCGCATTTTGAAATATTTTAATATGGGGTTGATCATGGGTTGATGCGTGTAGATTTCCACGGTATCCATGCCGATGGATTTTAAAAATTTGGTTTTGGCTTGATGTTCCGCGCGTCGGCCTTCGTGAAAACGCTCCACGGTCTCAGTGTTCAAGGCGTCCACCATGATGGTCTCTCCGGTTTCCGCGTCCTGAAAGTTTATCAAACCAATCTGCGGAAGTTCAAATTCCCTGGGGTCGAGAATGAAAAACGCAATCACGTCGTGTTTTTGTTTTGCCAGTTTAAAACTGGTTTCGTAATCCCGCCCTTGAAAATCGGAAATGAAAAAAGCCGCGCATTTTCTTTTCTGAACTTTTAGCAGATACTCCAACGGCAGGGACAAATTGGTTTCGCGTCCCTCGGGATTGAAATTTAAAATGGTGCGAATGATGTTCCAGACGTGCGCCTTGCCTTTTTTGGGCGGAACGTAATGCTCGATTTTATCGGAAAAAACGATCAGCCCGATTTTGTCGTTGTTCTTCACGGCCAAAAAGGCCAGTACGGAAGCCGCCTCGGCGGCGACCTCGTTTTTCATCCGCTCCACCGAACCGAATTCGCCGGAAGAACTGACGTCCACCATCAGCATGACGGTCAACTCCCGCTCCTCGCGAAATTCCTTGATGAAAGGCGCGTTCATTCGGGCGGTGACGTTCCAGTCGATCAGGCGCACGTCGTCGCCCGGTTGATATTCCCTCACCTCGCTGAACTCCATGCCCCGTCCCTTGAAGGCGGAAACATATTCCCCCGCCATCAGGTCGTTGGCCAGAAAGTTAGCGCGCACCTGAACGGCCCGAATCCGGCGCATCAATTCGGGAGAAATTTTATTTTCCTCGGGCGGAGGCGGGGGAGGCGGCACCCGAATGCGGTCCCAAATTTTAGTAAACAAATTTTGCATGCGCGGGTCAGGCTCGGGTCAGGGGACTTCGACGGCGTCGAAAATTTGTTTGAGAACGGCGTCCGAATCGAGGTCTTCCGCTTCCGCTTCGTAAGACAACAAGACGCGGTGGCGTAAAATGTCGAGACCCAGACTTTTGACGTCGTGAGGAACGACATACCCGCGTCCGTTCATGAACGCCAGCGCCTTGGAGGCCCGGAATAAAAATATGGAGGCCCTGGGCGAGGCGCCAAACTGGATCAGGTTGGCCAAAGAGTGCAGTTTGTGCGCTTTGGGGTCGCGGGTGGCGCTCACAATATTGACGATATAATCCTGCAGATTTTCGTCGATATAAATGGAGTCGATGACTTTCCGCGTTTTTAAAATATCCTCCGGCTGAACGACGGTTGCCGTTTGAATCGCTTGATCGCCCGCCCGTCGCATGATCTGTTTTTCTTCCTCCTTGGACGGGTAGGTGATCTTGAGTTTGAACATGAAGCGATCAACCTGCGCCTCCGGCAGAGGATAGGTGCCCTCCTGCTCAATCGGATTTTGCGTGGCCAAAACCATGAAGGGCGGGGCGAGGTCGAACGTTTGCCCGCCCAGAGTGATCTGCCTTTCCTGCATGGCTTCCAGCAGGGCGCTTTGAACCTTGGCCGGCGCACGGTTGATCTCGTCCGCCAAAATGATGTTGGCGAACAGCGGCCCTTTTTTAATGCTGAAATCTCCGGTTTTGGGATTGTATATCTGCGTCCCCAAAAGGTCCGCAGGCAGGAGATCCGGGGTGAATTGCACGCGGCTGGACCTGGCGTTGATGGTTTGGGCCAGGGCTTTCACGGCGGTGGTCTTCGCCAGTCCCGGAACGCCTTCCAGCAGGATGTGCTCGCCGGTCAGCAGGCCCAGTATCATGCGCTCGATCAGATATTCCTGGCCGACGATGACGCGCGAGATTTCCTCGCGGATTTTTTCGATAAAGCCCGCATGCTGGCGGACGTGTTGGGTGATCTCTTCTATGCTTTGCGACATGGCAGTCATTTCAATTGAAGGAGCGTTCAGGTGGATTGAGTTAAAAACCAAAGATACAAATTTATAAAAAATTTATAAAAATTACATTAAAAAAATATTAGCGCGGATATCCCTTTCTTATCCCGAATTAAAAGAATGTCACGTGAGTGACAAGAGAATTTGGGCAAAGAGTATCTTTAATATCGTCGCGGTGGGGAAAACCGAAGAATATCCAAGATTGGGGTGGTCGTTTTTCGTCTGATCTAAAGCGAAGCCAAGAACAGCCGGCTGGGTGTGTATTCCGGCCACCATTCCAATGAGGATCCCATAGGGTATTTTAAGAACACGATACCCGACGACCAGGGCCAGCATTGAAGTGACGAATGTGATCAGGGCGCCGGCCAAAAACAAATCAAGGGCTCCGCCTTGTACGAAAATGGCGGTCAACCCGGACCCCGCCCGTGTTCCTATGCCTGCAAGGAACAGGATCAAACCAATCTGCCGCAGAGTCATGTTGGAGCTGTATGGGACGTCCCAAACCAGGGAACCCGAACGGCCTATAGCTCCCAGGATAAGCCCCAGTATCAGAGGTCCACCCGCAAAACCCAGTCGAACCGTAATGTCCCCAGGTAGCGGAATGGGCAGAATCCCAAGGAATAATCCTAACACCAGCCCCAGGCTGAATGACAGGATATCCACCTGGCTCACATCCCGGTAGGAATCGCCGAAATATTCGCTGACGTCCGACATTCGACTGCGTGGAGCCACCACCCGGACCCGGTCTCCAGGCTCCAGGGTGGAATCGCCTCGGACCACCATGTCCATATCCCCTCGCCGCAGGCGCGTCACCACAGCCCCGAATTTAAGGTCGACTTGCAAGTCTTTTAACTTTCGGCCCGCAACCTGCGTATTGGAAACGAAGACACGCCGCATTTCCAGATCTTTTTGATCCCGTTCTATATGCTCCCCACTGGGTTCGCCCAGAAACAGGGAAACCCGGTCAAGCTCTTCTTCCGGCCCCACGATTAACACCAGGTCGTCCAGGGAAAGCGGGCTGTCCCTTCCCGCCAACGTTACCTGATCCCCGCGTTTTGTTCTGCTGAACACGACGTTCCATCCATGGGCTTTCGACATGATCCGAATGGCGTCCCGCGTGGCCTCCTCGCGAGTCACCCGGACAGTGCGCCTGGAGATCGCCTGACTTTCCGAAGCAAACCCACGCATCGCGCGAGCTTCGACGGCATAATCAATTTTCCAAATCCGCTTTACGAGGTTGATGGCCAGCATCACGCCCAACACACCCATTGGATAAGTAATAGAATAGGCGATCACCGGTTCCGCCAAAAGCTGATCGAGATTGCCCGTCTCGGGATAACCTTTAAGAGTATCCAGAATTCCCGCCAGGGCGGGGGTGTTGGTGAGGCTGCCCGCGAACGCTCCCGCAGTGAAGGAGGGGGGCATTCCAATCGACCGTGAGGCAACCACGGTGATTCCGAATGCCATGAGAAGTACCCCCGCCACGAAAAGATTGTCCCGCAAACCTTCCCGTCGCAACGAGGCAACGAAGGTGGAGCCGCTACTCAATCCAATAGTGTAAACGAACAGAACCAGGCCGAGAACATAAACAATGTCCGGAAGTCTCAAATCCTCGTGGAGAGCCCCGAAGCCGAGACCCACAAAAAGCACCGACGCAACTCCCAGACTGCTTCCGAAAAACTTTATCCTCCCCAATGGATATCCCAGGGCGGCGATAAGGAAAAGTTGCAACAGTGGGTATTTGATCAATACCTCGATGACTGGGTTCATTTTTTATTCCTTAAACCGGGAGTTCCCATTTGACCGTGAAATTTTACAGATAGTTCAACTGAGCGAGTGAAATTGCTATTCATTTCAAAATTCTCTTTGGAGTTGACCGGGAGTCTCTCATTTTTGTTTCATTTGATCAACCGTTGAGCCTTTTCAGTGAAGAACTTGCGATAATCGGGCTTTTTCAGACGAGTCCATCCATGCTCAAGTATATTTTGGGGTTTACAAATAGAAGAACTTGCCTAAAATAGCCCGCTTAACCCATACTGAAATTTATTAGCCCAGGCAATTGGAGAGCAGAGCATGGCCGAAGTTCAGGATCAGGAAAAAGATTTCGAAAAACTCATAGAGGATAATTTCAACGTCGAAAACGGAGAGTTGGATTTGCGCCAACAGGAAGTGGCCGACGCCGATCTGGTCGAGATCGCCAAATCCGACAAGATGAAAAACGTCACCGCTCTGTTTCTGGAGTTTAACGAGGTGGGCGATAAGGGAATCATTGCTCTGGCGGAGTCGAATTCGATCAAGAATTTAACGGTTTTGAATCTGTTTAAAAATCAGGTGACCGACGAAGGACTCAAGGCTCTGGCGGAGTCCAAAAACTTTCTGAATTTGTCGGAATTGGTGATGAGCGACAACGATATCACGGCGGAAGGCGCAAAAGCGGTGGCCAAATCGAAAAAGCTCGCCAATCTCGTGTCCCTCTGGCTGGGAGATAAACTGGAGGACGAAGGGGCGGCCGCGATTGCCGAGTCGGAAACCTTGACGCATTTAAACCTGCTTTCGCTTTATCGCAACGGCCTCACCAACGAGGGCGCCCGTGCCATCGCTCAATCAAAGAATCTTGCGACGCTCACGGAGTTGAACCTGAATTGGAACTATATAGACGCCGAAGGCGTCGAAGCGTTGGCCGCTTCGGAAACTTTACAGAACCTGACCCAACTGACCCTGACCTATAATCCGATAGGGTCTCGCGGCGCTCAGGCGATTGCCAGTTCAAAATACCTTAAAAACCTGGAGCTTCTCGACCTTTATGAGGCGGATATTGGAAGCGCGGGCGCCAGGGCGTTTGCCGAATCCAAAAACCTTACCAAGCTGGAGACTCTCGTTCTCATCCACAACGACGTCGGCGAAGAGGCTCAGGAACTCATCAGAAACTCTCCAAATTTAAAAAAACTTTCCAACGTCATTTTTCAAGTCGCCGCCCCCTCCAGTTGATAGACCCCGGCCCGGAAAGGCGCCGGGGCCAGGCAAGCGCCTGGAGGCAATAGTTGGCGAATGGAAATTTTTTTCGAATCGACAATTGCACTATCGATTTTTACTCATTGTTCCTAAGCGCGCAGCATTTACCGTATAAGCGGCGCCTACTGCCCCTGCGGCGAGTAGCCAGCGTTACGCTGGTTGCCCCGGCGCTTCTTTTGTTTTAAGGACTCAGCAAAAATGTTTATAGGCGAGCACCCAGACCTCCTGGATTTATGGGTTTTTGACGAAAAAAATATTTATGTGGTGGGCAAGGATGGGATTCCCCAAAACTGGGATGGAATCGAGTGGACCCCCGTCCGGACCAACAACACCAATCCCTTGATGGGCGTTTGGGGCGCTCACGAAAAAGACATTTACGCCGTCGGTATCGGAGGCGTGGTGTTGCATTTTGAGGGAAAAGAATGGAAAACCATCGACACCGGTAGTTATGATTCCCTGAACGGGATTTATGGATTTTCATCCGACTGTTTATTTATTTACGGGGTCGGCGGGCGCGTCCTTTACTGGAGCGGCGAATGGGAATACCGGGAACCCAACACCATCCACGACCTGTTCTGTTTTTGGGGAGAGAGTATCGATCGGATCTACGCCGTGGGCGGGGAGGGCACCTACCGTTTATATAACGGTAAGGAATTTCTCCGCCAGGAGGAATTGACCGAGGAGACGGTTTCCCTGTACGGAGTGTGGGGCGCTAGCTCCAACGACGTCTACGCTGTCGGCTCCGACGGCGTCATCCTGCATTTCGACGGCGAAGCGTGGTCGCCCATGGAGTCGGGAACCAAAGAATACCTCCTCGGCGTTTGGGGGAACTCCGCAAACGATATCTTCGCCGTGGGCGATAATTCCGTGATTTTGCATTACGACGGAAAGCAGTGGACTCCGATGGATTCCGGAACCGAACGTTATTTAACCAAAGTCCGGGGATTGCGTTCCGATTGCGTTTACGCGGTCGGCGACGATGGATGCGTTCTGCATTACGACGGCGATCAGTGGAAGGACATGTCTCTATGAGCAGCCTGACCGAAAGTCATCTTCTCTGCGTTTACGGGTTCGACGAGAAAAATATTTTCATCGGCGGCGCCGAGGGAACCGTTTTACGTTTTGACGGCGACCAGTGGACCAAAATGGAAACCGGCGGTCGGTGGACGATCAAACAGATGTGGGGAACCGGACCGGATAATCTTTACGCGGTTTGTACAGACGGTAAAATCTTGCATTTCGACGGCGCTGAATGGAAGCCGGAGGATACGGAAAATTTTCCGCCCATGTCGGGGATTTTTGGATTTTCGGAGAATGAAATTTACGTCGGTTGCCGGATCGGAAAAATCGCCCGCTACGACGGCGATTCCTGGAAGTACATGAAGGTCCATTCCGAAGTCGACGTGGCCCGGTTGTGGGGTTGCAAGGAAGGCGATTTGTACGCCGTCGGAATCGACGGACTCGTCCTCAAGCTCGAAGGCGAAGATTGGAACCGCCTGACCTTCAATTCAAACGCGGAGCTTTACAGCATATACGGATTTGGTCCCGACGAAATGTTTATCGCCGGATCGGACGGCGCCATGTACCGCTTCAACGGCGTCGAGTTTACCGAAATGCCCACCCGGACCGGCAACTTCATTCTCGACGTATGGGGACCGTCGCGCGATATGGTTTTCGCCGTCGGCGACGAAGGCATGATCCTCTTTCTGGACGGCGACCAGTGGACCCCGATTGAATCCAATACCGAAGAATTCCTGGCCGCTATCTGGGGTCCCTCGGATGATAACATCTACGCCGTCGGCGACAACGGTATCATCATGCACTGGGACGGCGAGGACTGGAAAGAAGTTTAGTTCGGCAAATCCCCCCTCTTATTTTTTAGTCAAACGCCGGATAACGTTACCGTTAGCCTTCAAAAATACCAGACAAACTTGGAACCGCGTGCCCAGAGACTTTGTCCAAAGCTCAATTTTTCACCCCGTTCCCAGGGGACGGGCGAATTTCCTCCTGGTATATCATGCATCAGATTCTCTTTCGGTTTGCGATGTATAAGCCCACAAGCGTGACCGATTTCGTGGGCTGTTGTTGCTGTTGCTGGTGGCACTAGTATTTCTCCAGTGTCAGGGTTGGCGCTATGTATACGCGCCTTTGTTACCATAACAAAGTTAGCCGCCGGAAATATGAAGCTTTGTGCTCGACCTGTGTGATCCCACCCCAGTGTTCTTACTATGATCACAGACAGCTCACGCGTGAAAGGCCCAATCCCGGCGAGCATATTAAAATATGTTCCTACCGCGCTCCAATTCTCAAAAAAACCTTCCACCGGACCCGCCACATCTAGGGCGCCTGCAGGTGCGCCACCGACCTCCAATATGCCAGCTTGAATGATTTCGATATCGGCTTGTTCGTCGAAAATGCGTTTCGTTATGTTGAAATTTTCAACGACACTCTCTTGAGGAACTAACGGGGTCCCCCTTTCGTCGAGTAAAATAAAATATTTTAATCGAAGCTTCTTTTTGAACCGAATACCGATCAGGTCGAGGAAGAAGCCCACAATGCCAAATAATCGCCCCAAAATATCGCCAAAAAGTGTACCGACGACGGATACGGTGCCGGTAAGAAAATTACCAATACCCTTCACAATGCCCGAGAGTCCGCTATAAAATGCCATTACTTCCTCCCTGTTAAATTAAAATTGAAATAGCCCTTTGATCGACGCTTATCCGGGTTGTACTGGAAACTTTAAACCGAGATTCCCCATAAAGTTCTTTGCGCAATTATAGTCGGGATGGTTTCTGAAATGCGGACTAATGATCGCCTGTCTTTTTTGGGCTGATTTATAGCCGCCAATTGCCTTGACCCGCCTTCCTTCCTGGCGCTATATTAAGCAATTAACCTTTTGAAATTCGGCTCTTTGTTGGACTGAGTTTTATTTTTCCGCACAGCCTGGCTGTGCTTTTTTTTATTGCCATGTACAAACCCAGCCTCGAAGAATTTAAAAAGAATGCCCAGTCCGGCAACCTGATTCCCGTTTATAAGGAAATCCTCGCCGATCTGGACACCCCCGTTTCCGCCTATATGAAAATCAAAGGGGAGTATTCTTTCCTGTTTGAAAGCGTCGAGGGCGGAGAAAAATGGGCGCGGTTTTGCTTCCTGGGTTGCGATCCCCAAGCCGTTTTCACCATGAAGGGCGGGAAGGTCGTCGTCGAGACCGACGGCGCTAAAACGGAAATCGTTAGCGAAACCGGCGACGCGCTGGACGTTCTTAAAGAACAAATGCAAAAATACCGTCCGGTTAAAATCGACGGATTGCCTCGCTTTACCGGCGGCGCCGTGGGATTCATCAGTTACGATATGGTTCGCTATTTCGAGGAGCTTCCAGACAACACAACGGACGACCTGCAAATCCCCGACGCGCAGTTCATCATCGCCGATACGTTGCTGATTTTTGACAACGTCCGGCAAACGATCATCATCGTCTCCAACGCCTTCGTTGAAAACAACGACCCCGACGCAAGTTACCGGGAGGCGATTAAAAAAATCGAGATCCTGGAGAACAAACTCAAGCAAAATGCGCCCGCAGGCAATAACAGCGGACCCCTAAAGCAAAAATCATCGCCGCCGAAGTTTGTTTCAAATTTTGAGAAGGAAAAATTCAAAGAGGCGGTTCTCAAGATCAAGGATTATATTTTGGAAGGCGACGCCATTCAGGTGGTGTTGTCCCAGCGGTTGAAGTTTGAAATCACCCAGGATCCGTTCAGCGTTTACCGGGCGTTGCGTTCCATCAATCCGTCCCCGTACATGTATTATTTGAATTTCGGGGGTTTACAAGTCGTGGGTTCCTCGCCGGAAATCCTGGTGCGCAGGGAAGGGGAGGACGTCGAGGTTCGGCCCATTGCCGGCACCCGGAAGCGAGGAAAAAACGAAGCCGAGGACCTGGAATTGGAGAAGGACCTGCTGGCCGACGAAAAGGAACGCGCCGAGCATATCATGTTGCTGGACCTGGGGAGAAACGACCTGGGGCGGATCGCCGAAACCGGAACGGTCGACGTGAACGAGCAGTTCACGATAGAGCGATATTCCCATGTCATGCATATCGTTTCCAACGTCCGGGGGAAATTGAAAGAGGGTATGGACAGTTTCGACGTTCTGCGCGCGGCCTTTCCCGCCGGGACGGTTTCCGGCGCGCCGAAAATACGCGCCATGGAAATCATCGACGAGTTGGAACCCACCCGCAGGGGACTGTATGCAGGCTCCGTGGGTTATTTTGGCTTCGAGGGGAATATGGACGCCGCCATCGCCATCCGCACATTGGTGATCAAGAATCAAACCGCCTACCTGGGAGTGGGCGCGGGGATCGTCGCCGATTCCGTTCCGGAAAGCGAATACGAGGAAACCATGAACAAGGGAAAGGCCCTGCTTAAGGCGATCGAACTGGCCGAAAGGGGATTGGACTTATGATCCTCATGATCGACAACTACGATTCCTTCACCTACAATCTGGTGCAGTATCTGGGGGAGTTGGGCGCCGACATTCAGGTGCTCCGCAACGATAAAATCAGCGTCGCGGAGATTGAAAAGCTCAATCCCGAAAAAATCGTTATTTCTCCCGGTCCCTGCACGCCGGATAAGGCGGGGATTTCCTGCGAAGTCGCGGCGCACTTTTCTGGGAAGCTTCCTCTATTGGGAGTTTGTCTGGGGCATCAATCCGTCTGCGCGGCCTTCGGCGGCAAAATTATCAAAGCCCAAAAGTTGATGCACGGCAAAACGTCCATGATCCATCACGACGGAAAAACCCTGTTTAAAGATCTGCCCAATCCGTTCGAGGCCACGCGCTATCATTCCCTGATCGTTGAGAAAGCGTCCCTGCCCGACTGTTTTGAAATTTCCGCCTGGACGGACGAGGATGAAATCATGGGCGTCCGCCACAAGGAGAGTTGGATCGAGGGCGTGCAGTTTCATCCGGAATCTATACTCACGGCGTCCGGCAAGCTTTTGTTGAAAAACTTTTTGGAAAACGCGGACCGACCCGTTTCTACTCGTTAAAAAATAGCAAATAACAAAATCCATGGAAATCACTGAAGCCCTGCAACGCATCGTCGACCGTAGAAACCTGACCGAAGAGGAAATGATCTCGGTCATGACGCAAATTATGGAGGGGAAAACCGGGCCGGTTCATCTGGCGGCGTTTTTGACCGCCCTGCGCATGAAAGGCGAGAGCGTGGACGAAATCGTCGGCGCCGCCAGGGTGATGCGTGAAAAGGCCGTGCGGCTGAACGTTTCGGCTGAACCCATCGTCGATACCTGCGGGACGGGCGGGTCCGGGTTGGACACCTTCAATATATCGACGGCGGCGGCGTTTGTCGTGGCGGGCGCCGGGGTGGTCGTCGCCAAACACGGCAACCGGGCGGTGACCAGCAAGTCCGGTAGCGCCGACGTCCTGAAATGTCTGGGCGTCAATATCGAGGCCGATAAGGCGTTGGTCGAAAAATGCCTGGCCGAAGTAGGGATAGGATTCCTATTTGCCCCGCTCATGCACCAGGCCATGAAGTACGCGGTGGAGGTAAGAAAACAACTCAAGATCCGCACGATATTTAATATCCTCGGACCCCTGACTAATCCCGCCGGAGCGCATGCCCAGGTCATCGGCGTGTACGATAAAAAATGGGCTTCCACACTGGCGCGGGTCCTGGCAAAATTGGGATGCCGACGGGCTTTCATAGTCCATGGCGACGATGGGATGGACGAAGTCACCTTGACAAATTACACGATAGTTTATGAGTTAAATAATGGAAATATAAGTGAATTTGAAATTCATCCGGAATGGTTTGAAATGCAGGTATGCCAACCGGAAGATTTGCGGGGCGGTGGGCCGGAGGAAAATGCCGGGATCATAAAGGGGATCTTGTCGGGCGAAACCGGACCCAAAACCGACATTGTTTTATTGAACGCCGCTCTGGGGATCACCGCTTCCGGGAAAGCTCAAACGCCAAAGGACGGCTTGGCGCTGGCGAAAGAATCCATCGCTTCCGGCGCCGCCATGGAAAAACTCGAAGGTCTGCGCCGGGTCGCAGGTTCTGGTTGATCCGAAAGGGTAAAATTTAATGGCCACCATTCTCGAAAAAATTTTCGCGGACAAACAACTGGAGTTGGAGGAAACTCGTCGCAGGGTTCCTCTGTCCCAACTCAAGGACCTGATTCAGGAATCCGCCGCTCCGCTGGATTTCTCGAAGGCATTACGCCGCCAGGCCGGGGAGGGGACGCGCATCATCGCGGAGATCAAACCCAAAAGCCCGTTCAAAGGTCCGTTGCGCGATAACGTGGATCCCGCAGAAATCGGCAAAGCCTATGCGGACAACGGGGCGGCGGCAATTTCGGCGCTGACGGAGAGTACGCATTTTGGCGGCAGTCTGGAAAACCTGCGTTTGGTGCGCGCACAGGCGAAAAACATTCCCCTCCTGCGCAAGGATTTTTTGTCGACGGAATATCAAGTGTACGAGGCCCGGGCTTTTGGCGCCGACTCGTTTTTGTTGATCGCCGACGTTCTGGATCCCGGCCAAATAGAGGACTTGCTGTGTCTCGGCAGGGAAGAGCTTGGGATGAACGCTTTGGTGGAGGCTCACGACGAGCGCGACCTGGAAAAAGCCTTCATGGCCGGGGCGACCTTGATCGGAATCAACAACCGGGATTTGAAAACCGGAAAAACTGAATTGGGTATCGCCCGGCGATTGATCCCCATGGCTTCGTTTGACGAGAATAATATTCTGGTTTGCGAAAGCGGGATCCGGGGACGGGAAGAGATTGAGAAATTCGAAAAACTGGGCGCCCACGCTTTTCTCATTGGGGAAAGCCTGATGACCGCCGAGGATATTCCAAAAAAACTACGGAGCTTGTTGGGGGATGGCAACGATTCAACCGCCGACGCGGGTTAAAATTTGCGGCAACACCCAATGGAAGGACGCCAAACTGGCTGTGGAGTCTGGCGCCGACGCATTGGGGTTTATATTTTACCGTAAGAGTCCCCGTTATATTTCCGTCCAAAAGGCGCGGGAAATTATTGCGCAACTGCCGCCTTTTATAGAAACGGTGGGGGTGTTCGTCAACGAAAGCGCCGAGCGGATCAACCAGGTCGTCGAGCGTTGCGAACTGGACGCGGTCCAACTCCATGGCGATGAAAGCCCTGCATTTTGTAAAAAAATCCGATGCAAGGTGATCAAGGCGTTCCGGATTCAAAACGCGGCTTCGCTGGCGCCGATTTCCAAATACCCGGTTCGCGGAATCCTGGTGGACGCCTTTTCCCCGGACGCTTATGGCGGCACGGGAACAACCTGCGATTGGAATCTGGTCAAACGCGCCAAAAAATTTGGTCCTGTTATCCTGGCGGGCGGTTTGACGCCGGGCAATGTGGAAGAGGGGATTAAAATTGTTCGGCCCTGGGCCGTGGACGTCTGTTCCGGGGTTGAAAAAACTCCCGGCCAAAAGGATTCTAAAAAGCTTCGTCTGTTCATTCAACTGGCGAAAAACTGCCAGGCAAGCGCCTGGAGGCAATAGTTGGCGAATGGAAAGTTTTTTTCTAATCGGCAACTACGCAATCGATTTTTGCCCATTGTTCCCAAGCGCGTAGCGTTTGCTCTATTGGGTCCAGCGTTAGGCTGGCTGGCTCCGACCCTCGTCGGCGAAAATTGCGTATAAATATTTTTAAACCGGGAAACGTTACCTGATACAATCCTGAGTACAACCAAAGAGCGATCTTGATATGTCTTTACAGGAAAAAAAAATAGAAACGCCGCCCATGCCCGATAAGAAAGGGCATTTCGGCGACTACGGCGGTAAATTCGTCATTGAAACCCTGATGCCCGCTCTCGAAGAGCTAGAGAAACTTTACAAAGAGGCGCGGGATGATCCGCAATTCGTCAAGGACCTGCGTTATTACCTGCAGCAATACGTGGGCCGTCCGTCGCCGCTGTATTTCGCGGAGAGACTTTCCAAAAAACTCGGCGGAGCCAAAATTTATTTAAAGCGCGAAGACCTCAACCACACCGGGGCGCACAAGATCAACAACACCATCGGCAGCGCCTTGCTCACCCAGCGCATGGGGAAAAAGCGCGTGATCGCCGAAACCGGCGCCGGTCAGCACGGAGTGGCCACGGCTACCGCCGCCGCCTTGTTTGACCTGGAATGCGACGTGTTCATGGGCGAGGAGGATATCAAACGCCAGGCGTTGAACGTCTTTCGCATGAAACTATTGGGCGCCCGAGTGATTCCGGTTTCTTCCGGGACGCGGACCCTGAAAGACGCCACCAGCGAGGCCATCCGCAACTGGATCACCACCGTGGAAAGCACGCATTATATTATTGGTTCCGTGGTGGGACCGCATCCGTTCCCCATGATCGTCCGGGATTTTCAAAAGATCATCGGCGAGGAGTCCCGGGAACAAATTCTGGAATCGGAAAATCGCCTGCCGGACGCCTGCATCGCCTGCGTGGGCGGAGGCAGTAACTCCATGGGCATGTTTTACCCCTTCATCGAAGACGAAGGGGTGCGCCTGATCGGCGTGGAAGCCGCCGGTTTTGGAATCGAAACCGGAAAGCACGGCGCCTCCCTGAGCCATGGGACGGCGGGCGTTCTCCATGGAATGAAAAGCTACCTCCTGCACGACGGGGACGGGCAGATTCGCGAGGCGCATTCCATATCCGCCGGACTCGATTATCCCGGCGTCGGTTGCGAGCACAGTCACCTGCGCGATACCGGACGGACCGAGTATTTTTCCATCACCGACCAGGAGGCGCTGGATGGATTTAAATTATTGTCGCGGACTGAGGGCATCATCCCTGCGCTGGAATCCGCCCATGCCATCGCTTACGCGGCCAAGTTGGCCCCGACCATGAAACCCGACCAGATCATCGCCATTTGCCTTTCCGGGCGCGGCGATAAGGACGTGACCCAGGTTTCCGACATGATTGGAGACGAGATTTGAGCCGCATTCAACAATGCATTAAGTCCCTTTCCGATCGCGGCGAAAAAGCTTTGGCGGCCTTTATCACCGCCGGGGATCCGGACATGGAATCCACCAAAAAAATATTTTCCGCGCTGGAGAAGAACGGCGCCGACATCGTGGAGCTTGGCGTGCCGTTTTCCGATCCGCTCGCCGACGGGCCGGTGATCCAAAAATCGGCGCAGAGAGCCTTGAAAAATGGAGCCAGCCTGAAAAAGATCATTCAACTGGTCGCGGACCTTCGCAAGGAATCCCAACTCCCGATTGTGTTAATGACCAGTTACAACCCCGTGTTCGTGTTCGGTCCGGAAAAATTCGTCGACGCGGCTGTCGACGCTGGAGTGGATGGGATCATCGTTCCGGACCTGCCGCCGGAAGAGGCGGACGAGTTGGAGGGCTATTCCAAATCCAAGGGACTGGACATGATTTACCTTTTGGCGCCTACCAGCACTCCGAAGCGGGTGCGCATGATTTCGAAACGCAGTAGCGGGTTTATTTATTATGTTTCTCTGACCGGCACCACGGGAGCAAGAAACGCTCTTCCCGATGGAATTGAAGAAAAGGTTGGGGCAATCAAGGCCGTAGGCGACCTTCCGGTTTTCATCGGCTTTGGCATTTCAGGTCCCGAACAGGCCCGCCGGATGGGGCAGATTTCCGACGGGGTGATTGTTGGCAGCGCCATTGTCAAACTGATTGAGGAAAACGCCGATCCTGCGGTCCGCGATAAAAAAGTCGGAGAGTTTATTGGAGGAATCAAACAGGCTCTTTTACCCGCTTCATGATCCGGGCGACTCTCCCCAATGCGTCCAAAAATCTCCGTTATCATCCCCGCTTTTAACGAAGAGCGGTCCTTGCCCCTGGTTCTTAACGACCTGCCTCAATCCACACTGCACGAAATTATAGTCGTCGATAACGCCTCGACGGACGGAACGGCTCGGGTCGCGCAGGAAAACGGCGCACGGGTCGTGCGGGAAGACCGGCGCGGTTACGGGAGCGCCTGCCTGCGCGGAATCCAGGCTCTGAGCGATCCGGACATAGTGGTTTTTCTGGACGCGGACTACAGCGATTTTCCCGAGGAGATCGACCAATTGACCCAGCCGATAATTGACGGCGAGCGGGATTTTGTTCTGGGAAGTCGAATGATTCTAAAAGAAAGCCGGGCGGCCCTGTTGCCGCAGGCGCGTTACGGCAACCGGCTGGCGGCGTCCTTGATCCGTCTGTTTTTCAACCACCGGTTTACGGACCTGGGACCGTTTCGCGCCATTCGTTACGACGCCCTCAAAGCCATCGGTATGCGCGATATCAATTTTGGCTGGACGGTGGAGATGCAGATCAAGGCGGTGAAGCGGAAATTGCGGATATTGGAAATCCCGGTTCGCTATCGCGACCGTGTGGGAGTTTCTAAAATCACCGGAACGGTGGAGGGAACCCTGAAAGCGGGGACGAAAATTATTTATACAATCTTCAAATATTTGATAACCTGAACGTCATGCGCCGATTGATAAAAATTTGCCTCTTGGGAGTCCTGATCGCGTTCCTGCCCGTTAAATTGGAATTTGCCCATGCGGTGGACGTAGAAGCTTTGGTGAAAAGTCGGCTGAACCACGACGGGACGGTACTCGATTTGAGCGGGGCCAGTCTGGGAACTCGCGGCGCACAGAAACTGGCCCAACTGGAGACTCTTTCCGGAGTCAGGACGCTCCTTCTGCAGGGCAACAAGATCAAGTATCGCGGCATGCAGGCTTTGGCCGGTTCCAAATATCTTGCCAATTTGAAAAGCCTCGATCTGTGGGGAAATTTTCTGGGCGACGACGGCGTCATGGCGCTGGTGGAATCGCCTTACCTTCATCAACTGGAAGAATTGAAACTCTGGAAAAACCAGGTGGGGGACGAGGGTCTCGATTTGATGGCGCAATCGAAGAATTTCAGCCAATTGAAAATTCTTTTGCTGAACGACAACCTGATCACGCCGTCGGGAGCGGAAATGTTGGCCCAGACGACGAATTTTCCGGAATTGCAAACCCTGGGTTTGTTTCGCAACGAGGTCGGGGACGAAGGCGCCCTGGCTCTGGCGCAGTCTAAAAACCTGGGGAAACTGGGAAAACTTTATCTGGGAGAAAACGGAATCACCGATTTGGGAGCTGTTCCCTTGATTGAATCCAAAACATTCCCGAAGCTCGACCTGCTTGACCTGACCCTGAACCATCTGGAAGAAGCCAGCCTGAGAGCGGCATTTAAAAGGAGGAAGGGAAGCGATATCCAAATCGTCATGCGATAACTTTCCTTTTTCCCTGAACTCACGGAAACAATCATTATGAGCGAACTCACTTTGACGCAGATCGCCAGAGAGGCGAAAAATGCCTCGCTGGTACTGGCCCGTTTGTCCTCGGATATTAAAGACGCGGCGTTGGAAAAAATGGCCCAGGCTTTGGAATCCAATATTGCCCGGATTTTGGAGGCCAATGAAAAGGATCTGGAGTTTTCCCGCAAGGAAAACCTGCCTCAAGCTCTGATTGCGCGGTTGGCTTTGAACGAGTCCAAAGTAAAAGGCATGGCGGCGGGAATCCGTAGCGTGGCCACACTTCCCGATCCTGTCGGCAACGAACAAATGGTCATGGAAATGGACAAAGGCCTGGTACTGCGCCGGGTGAGTTGCCCCTTGGGGGTCATTGGGGCGATATTTGAATCCCGCCCCGACGCGGTGCCGCAGATTTCCTCGTTGTGTCTCAAGTCCGGAAACGCCGTGATCCTTAAAGGCGGCAGCGAAGCGCAGAATTCTAACAAACAAATCGTCTCCCTTTTGTCGGAAGCGATCGGAAACGTTCCCGGCGTACCCGCAAGCGCGGTACAGATGATCGAAACGCGCTCCGAGGTGGCTGATATGTTGCAACAGGACAAATTTATCAGTCTTATCGTTCCCCGGGGGAGCAACGCATTTGTACGCTACATCCAGGAGAATACCAAAATACCCGTTCTGGGGCATTCCGAGGGAGTGTGCCATGCCTATATTGCCGAGGACGCCGACGAGGAAAAGGCGGTCGCGCTGGCGCTGGATTCCAAACTGCAATACCCCGCGGCTTGCAACGCCATGGAGACCTTGCTGATCGATGAAAAATCCGCGTCCAGGGTTTTGCCGCGACTGGTGGGGGAATTTAAAGCGAAAAATGTGGAATTGGTTGGTTGCGCCAGGACCCGGGAAATCTGCCCGGAAATTAAAGCGGCCGAGGAAAGCGACTGGGATACGGAGTACACGGACGCCAAACTATCCATTAAGGTGGTGAACGGTCTGCAGGCAGGGATCGACCACATCAACCGCCACGGTTCGGGGCATACGGACCTGATCGTGACTGAAGACCCGGAACAGGCGGAACGGTTTATGAGCGAAGTGGATTCCGCCAGCGTGATGTGGAACGCGTCGACGCGGTTTGCCGACGGATTTCGCTACGGGCTGGGCGCCGAAATAGGCATCAGCACCAACAAAACTCACGCGCGGGGTCCGGTCGGACTCGAGGGACTGGTGATCTACAAGTATAAACTCTTCGGGCAGGGCCAAACGGTAGCGGAATATTCCGGGGAGAACGGGAAAAGCTTCCAGCATAAATCTCTGCCGGTTAAAAGGGCCGACTGAATGCCGCAAAGGAAGGCGATTTTTGAAGTGAGGGATTTTCGTTGATGAATGACGACAAGCGAGAAGACCTTTTCGAGGAACAATCCGGTCCGCGCTATTTGGAAAATGAAAATTCGTTCCCCATGGGAGGGCGGCCTACCTTAAAAAACTATCTTGTGTTTGGTTTGTTTTTTGCGCTGACGGCCGGGACCACTTGGTGGGCGGGCGGTTGGATGTATTCCCTGACGCTGATGTCGATCTTGGGGGCGCATGAATTCGGGCATTACTGGGCCATTCGCCGGAATAAAATAAACGGTTCCCTGCCGTTTTTCCTCCCGGCGCCGCCGTTATTTATTGCCGGAACGTTCGGGGCATTCATTCATATTCGGCAACCGATTCCAAATCGACCTATTTTAATGGAAATCGGCGCGGCGGGACCTATCGCGGGATTTTTGGTCGCCGTTCCGGCGATGCTGATCGGACTGTTCCTTTCCGAGGTCATTGACAAATCATTGGTCCAGGGGCTTAATTTTGGAAACTCCATTCTTCTAATCGTGTTTTCAAAATTGGTTTTGGGAGTCACGCCTCTTTCAACCCAATACGATATCCTTTTGCATCCCGTTGCCTTTGCGGCCTGGATCGGTTTGTTTGTGACCACGTTAAATCTATTGCCTATCGGGCAACTGGACGGCGGTCAGATCAGTTACGCGTTATTTAAAGACGGCTATAAACTTTTGGGAATATCATTTTTTGTCGTTCTGTTGGGCCTGGGATTTTATTGGTCGGGATGGTGGATTTTCGCGGGGTTGACCGCCTTGGTTTTTCGGTTTCAACATGCTCCCACTCTGGACGCATCGGCCGATCTGGAATTCAAGCATAAGGCGTTGGGCTACTTGTCTGTCTTTATATTTGCGGTGACATTTATACCGATCCCCATTGAATTTATTAATTGAATAACTATATGTAACTAATTGAATTGTATATGTAAAATTAAAATTTAAGTGAGTTTTTTGGGCTTGAAAGATTTTAAAATCATAACTCCTTTAAAAATAATGGGTTACTTGATTTTATGATTTGGTAAAAAATCGAAATATTTTGTTTAAATGCTTTATTTATAAGTAGTTAATGTGTTCTGGCTGGTGGGGCGGGGGTCGGGAGTCGAAATTATATTGACAGGGGGTAGGCCGTATGATAGATTCAGTTAAACAAAGGGGTACTGAACAACGGCCTGTTTTTCAGCCTTTTCCGCGAAAAGAGTTAAATTCTTGGTTGCCATCAAGGTCTCTTTTTTGGAAAGTTCAGTATCCCTTTTTGCGTTTTGGAGCCTGCATTTCACCGTCGCATTTCTCCCGGCAAGAAAAACTATTCCATCCTAATCGAGATTTTCTCATGGTTATGATCCCGAATTTGCCATCATACGAATTTTCTTTTAATAAAAAATTTCTGATATTACTGGTTTCCATCACGATTCTACTTTCGGGATGGCTGGTTACGCCTCTTGTGCATGCCGGGGCCGACCAAACCTTTAGCGATATCCCGACGTTGGACGCCGCCGTTAAAATTGCCCAGGAGCGCCAACGTTCGAAAAATTCATCTTACGGCGACTTGAGTAAAAATCAGATGGCTGGAAAGGTTAAGGACTTTTATTATCAAATCCAGTACCAGCGGGAGAAGTTGAAAATTTCCAAAGAGGTGGAAGGTCACTTCGAAAAGGCCCTAAAAGGCGCGACGGAGAAATTTGAGAAAGGCGAGGGCGAAGTCGAGCAGAAAGACCTCACCATGTTAAAACTTGGATTGGCCGGAACCTCAAACGACGTCATTCAACTGGAAAGCGGACTGGCCATCGCTCGAGTCTCTCTGGGCGATCTTCTGGGACGGGAATTTTCGCCAGAAAGTAAAATTGCGGAAGAGCATATTAGTCCCCTGGAATTCAAGCTGGATACTCTCGACGAATATATGAAATATCGCCGTTCTCCAAGGGCAAAACAGGCGAGCGATTCGAAAACCTATTCAGATCTGGATATAAAAAAGGCGTTCATCCGGGTGAAGGAGAAGCAAGGCGTCATGAAATTGGCCGCTGGAAACCGAAAAATCACCCGCGCCCTGCTGGTGACGGAGGTGGCTAATTACGATTTCGGGATTGGCAGTTCCGGCGATCTGTTTGAAGCCTTGATCATTTATACACGGGTGTTGAGCGGGTATTACGAGTCCATATACAAATTCAACTTGGCCGTGGTCGCTTTGGAAGAAATGGAATAAAGCGCGGGGCAAATCCAATGACCCCGCCGCCCTGGCGGGTCAATTCACTCCTGAGAAGTTAGGCGAACTGAAAGCCCGCGAGTCCTGCATGTCCCCAATGAACTCCATAGTAAAGCCAGTGGAGGTGTTTTGGACAATTGCCGCTCCCCAAAAACTTAACATTCGAATGTCGGGAAATCCGCGGCCTAATGAATTGGCTATTCCCGCCAGGCTCAGGGGTTTGTCTGACGACGGAGAAATGACAAGTTGCCCGTTCTTGGATTCGGTCAACAATCCCTGCATGACAATTTCGTTAGGAAAATTATCCGCTGTCATAAAGGTATTGGTGGTGGAGGTTATGAAAACCCGTTTCGATTCGTTGGAATTGATCGTAAACTCTACCGGCAAACTGAAGGGCGCTCCATCTTCTAATATGGCGGTCATCTTTACGCCAATCTGGGAGTTCATGTTTTTCAGGGAAGGATGGCTGGCTACAACGAAACTGTAAATCCCCGCCTCTGCCTGCCAATAGGGGGCGATCACCATTTGCGACCGAGATTTGTCCATTGGATTTTCAATCAGATTTATTGATCCACTAAATGAAGTGACGATATTTCCGGTGCCGACGTCTGTAATCAGGAAAGAGGCGGTGTGTTTCGCGAACCAAAGGTTTTTTATATTGGTATTTATTTTGGCGGAAAAAGTAGCGGTTTGGCCCGCGTTCAGCGTTGTTGCGACGCTAGTCGATCCAGGCGCAACCAGGTCTGAGGCGGTGGGGGAATCTCCAGATATCGGCAGGTCGCTTATGGTTGGGCCAGGGTCAATGCTTATCCAAGTCTTGTCGACCGTTATTTGAATATTTTTGGGCGCTGTTGATTCATTTTTAACGGAAAAAGTAAAGGCTGGGATATTACAGTTTGCGCGAAAACATAGAGGGTTTTCCTTGATTGCGCTCACGGTAAATTGGGTGTTTTGAATGGTTCCCAAAACTCCCTGGCTGTAGGACACATTCTTGGACGCCGTTCCTGGGAAAGTATCATTTATTTGGACAGAAATAGTGCATTGCTGTTGACCGCCGAGTAAATTTCCAGGCGCTGTCCAGGTAGGATTTTGAGTATTGGGATTGTTGAATAATCCAGAACTGCCTAGCGTAGGGCAGGAGGCCGACCATGAATAGTTCAGGGTATGCCCCAGGGAATCCGTTGCGGCGACATTTAATTGAACGACGCCACCGCTTACCGAATCGTGTTGCGCTCCAATAAAATCGAAGGCATGAGGATCGGCAATCAGATCGACGCTACCAGGACCTACAGGATTGGGAGTTCCGCTGGGTCCGGAAGTGACTGTTATTTCATCTACGGGGTTTACCGCCAAATTCACGTTACGCGAAGTATTTCCGCTTCCGTTGGTAGTGTTCGTAAAAGTTATGCTTCCGATATACATTCCTTCGGCCAACCCACTGCCTATATTAGCGTCCAGGGTGGAGTTTGCTCCGGCTCCCAAAGTTCCCGTTCCGTTATCCAGGAGGGTAATCCAGGCGCTATTGGGGGTGGTATTTCCCGTTACAGAATTGTGAAACGTTCCAGTAAATCCGAATGCATAAGTTAAAGAGGACGCGCTGGTGTTGCCAAGCGTATAGGTAAAGGAGCTTGGGATAGGCGTTGAACCTACAAAAGCGGCGGCCCCGCGATCCGTGCTGGGGGTGACGGTCAAATCTTGTGCGCTGGCAATGCTAACAGGGAAAAAAACAGCGAAAAATATTAAAACAAAAAATAGCCCAAAAATTCTTGTTTTCATTTTTAGTTCCAACCTATTAGAGTTCTTTTTCCTGCGCTAACATGCCAATTTTTAAATAGAAATTCCATTTACACCTACAGGAGAGCGGTTATGTGGGTATTTGTCAATGAAAAAATATATACCTCAAATGCGTCTCTTAACAACCCATTTATTTTAATGGTTTTATCGGTTTTCATTGAGAAATTAATTTAATTTCGGTTGTGAATATTATTACATTGCAGGTAGTTTAGAGTTTAAATTTGGGATGTGACTTGACATTCCAATTCGCCTTCACCTAGTATTTTAGAGCTTTTCCTATGGCGTCCTTCAATTCTTGAGGCTGAAATTCTCCATGCCAGTCCCGCAATCAGAAAAAAAATCGGTTCCGATTGACATACCGCCTTTGGAGCAAAAAAAGTTATGGGTGGCTTTGAACATGGCGCCGGGGGTCGGGGTGCGTTTGTTTCACCGTCTTTTGCGTTACTTTGGGTCTCCGGAGAAGGTTTTTCGCGCTTCGCACAGGGAGTTGACGTCTGTAGAGGGCATTGGCGCCAAGACGGCGGACGAAATAATCAAACTGGACGTCGTCGGGCGGGCCGACCGGGAATTCCGCTTGCTGGATAATTTGGGCGCGCGGGTTTTGACCTTGGAAAGTCCGGAATACCCCGCCTTGTTAAAATCCATTTACGATCCGCCGCCGGTGTTGTATTGCATGGGAAAAAAGCTGAATGAGTTCCCTGTGTGTCTCGCCATTGTCGGCACGCGCCAACTGACGTCCTACGGAAAAACCGTCGCCGAGGAGCTGAGTAAGAGACTGGCGCAGAGGGGGATTTGCATTGTCAGCGGCATGGCGCGGGGAATCGATACCATTGCCCATCGCGCGGCGTTGCAGGCCGGCGGCTCCACCCTGGCGGTTTTTGGCAACGGTCTGGCGCATACCTATCCGCCGGAAAATTTTAAATTGCGAAAAGAAATTGCGGAAAACGGCGCCGTGTTGTCGGAGTTTCCCATGTCTATGAAACCGGACCGCAACAATTTCCCGGCGCGCAACCGGCTGATCAGCGGCTTGTCCTACGGCGCGCTTGTGGTGGAGGCGGGAGAAAAAAGCGGCGCCTTGATCACCGCCCATTTTGCCCTGGAGCAGGGGCGGGACGTCTTTTCCGTTCCGGGGAAAATCAACTCCAAGGCCAGTGTTGGATGTAATCGACTCATTAAAATGGGGGCGAAACTGGTGGACGGTCCGGACGCCATATTGGAAGAACTGCCGCCTTCCGCATTGGCGTTATTGAAGCCGGAAGCGCTGGAAATCCCGACGAAAGATCTGAGTGAAAAGGAAAAAATCCTGGTGGCTCTGCTTGCCGAAGATGAAAAACATATTGACTTTTTAATTGAGAACAGTAGTTTGACACCGGCGGAAGTTTCTGCGACCCTTGTGCAATTGGAGTTGAAGGGCCGGATTTCGCAACGCGACGGGAAAATGTTTTACGTCGCTTATTCTTCTTAATGTAAAAATGTAAAGAGGTTCTGATGGGAAAGTCCTTATTGATTGTAGAGTCCCCCACTAAAGTCAAAACGTTGAAAAAAATTGTGGGCAAGGATTTTATTGTTAAAGCGTCGGTGGGCCACCTTAAGGATTTGCCCAAAAAGAAACTGGGCGTCGACGTTGAAAACGGGTTCGCCCCGGACTACATCACTATTCGCGGCAAGGGAAAAATTCTTGCCGAACTGAAAGCCGCCGCTAAAAAAGTCGATACCATTTACCTGGCTCCCGACCCAGACCGGGAAGGGGAGGCCATTGCCCATCATATAAATACCGAAGTTTCGCGGTTTTCCAAGACCCAACAAATTTACAGGGTATCGTTCAACGAAATCACCAAACGCGCGGTTTTGGAGGCGTTAAAGAATCCCACCCAGCTCAACGCCAATAAGGTCGACGCCCAACAGGCGCGACGGATTCTCGACCGTTTGGTGGGTTATAAAATCAGCCCGATATTATGGAAAAAGGTGCAAAGGGGATTGAGCGCCGGGCGGGTGCAATCGGTGGCCCTCAGGATTGTATGCGACCGCGAACAGGAGATCAAAAGCTTCAAGCCGGAAGAATACTGGACCGTCACGATCGATGTGGAGGGAAGCCAGGAACCGGTTTTTCCCGCCAAGTTATTCAAGATCGACAATGAAAAAGCCGAGATTCCCAATCAGGAAACGGTTGACGCTATATTAAAAAATATCAAGGGCCGGGAATTCCTGCTCAACGACATAGTAAAAAAGGAACGCAAGCGCAATCCAAACGCTCCCTTTATCACGAGTTCCCTGCAGCAGGACGCATCGAGCAAGCTCAATTTTTCTCCTAAGAAAACCATGATGCTGGCTCAACGTCTTTACGAGGGAATGGAGCTTGGGAAAAAAGGCGCCGTGGGTTTGATCACCTATATGCGAACTGATTCCACCCGGATCGCCCAAGAGGCGCTGGAGGACGTTCGCGGTTTGATCGGTTCCCGCTATGGCGAAAAGTATGTGCCAAAATCGCCCAACTTTTACAAAAGCAAAAAGTCCGCTCAGGACGCCCATGAGGCCATTCGCCCCACGGACGTCGCCATCGACCCCGCGTCGGTAAAAGAATATCTGGAAAAAGATTTGTTCATGCTTTATGAACTGATTTGGGTCCGGTTTGTCGCCAGCCAAATGATTCCTTCCGTGCTGGACACCACGCAGTTTGACATTGAGTGCGGAAATTATATTTTTCGCGCCAACGGATCGACGTTGAAGCTGGACGGTTTCATTCGCGTGTATCTGGAAGCCAGCGACAAACGCATCAGCGAAGGAATTTTGGGCGCCGACCGGTTATTGCCTGAATTGAAAACCGGGGAAATACTGAAATTATTGAAGATCGAGCCGGAACAGCATTTCACCCAGCCTCCGCCCAGGTTCACCGAAGCGTCTCTGGTGAAAACGTTGGAGGACAAGGGAATCGGTCGACCCAGTACTTACGCGTCCATCATTTCCGTCATCAAGGACCGCGATTACATCAAATCAGAAGATCGAAAATTGTTTCCCTCGGAGTTGGGGGACCTGGTCTCGGAATTGTTGGTCGAAAATTTCCCCGATATCATGAACGAAGAGTTCACCGCAGACCTGGAAAACAAACTGGACCAGATTGAAGAGGGCAGCGCGCAATGGGTTAATATTCTGCAGGATTTTTACGGGCCTTTTGAAAAGGATTTGGAGCAGGCAGAAAAGAAAATGCGCGATGTGAAGGGCAAGGTGGAAGAGACCGACGAGGTTTGCGAAAAATGCGCCAAACCGATGGTGATTAAATGGGGCCGGTTTGGGAAATTCATGGCCTGCACCGGTTACCCGGAATGCAAAACCACCAAGGAAATCGACGGAGGAGACAAGGAAAAAAGCGGAATCAACGAACCGGTGGAGGGTACTTGCGAAAAATGCGATTCCCCGCTGGTGATGAAAATTGGACGATTCGGCAAATTTATTGCCTGCTCGGATTACCCCGCTTGCAAATTCACCAGACCCATCACTCTTGGAATTCCCTGCCCGGAGAAGGATTGCAAAGGAAGCGTTTTGGCGCGCAAATCGAAAAAAGGCCGGGCCTTTTACGGTTGCAGCGAATATCCCAATTGCAAATACGTTTCCTGGGACAAGCCGGTGGCGGAAGCTTGCCCGACCTGCGGTTCCTCCACCCTGGTGGAAAAATGGAAGAAGAACGAGGGCAAATTTATTATATGTAAAAGCGAAGGTTGCGATTATAAAAAATCGGACGAGGCGGCCTAATAGGTTTTTAAAATGGAAAATCGCCTGACGATCGTCGGCGCCGGGTTGGCGGGTTCGGAAGCCGCCTGGCAAGCAGCCCAACGGGGCGTCGATGTTGTATTGTATGAGATGAGGCCCCAAACCTCGACCCCCGCCCATAAGACCGGCCTCTGCGCCGAGTTGGTGTGCAGCAACTCCCTGGGAAACCAACTGGAAGGCGCCGCCCCGTTTCTTTTAAAAGAGGAACTGCAAAAATTCAGTTCACTGATCATTGCCTCCGGTCATAAAGCCAGCGTCCCCGCCGGCGCCGCTCTGGCCGTTGATCGGGATATTTTTTCCAAAGAAATCACCCGGGTTCTGGAAGAGCATCCCCGCGTCAAAATCGTTCGGGAAGAACTGAAAGAAATTCCCGGCGAAGGCCCGGTTATTATTGCGACCGGACCGCTCACCTCTCCCGCT
This sequence comes from Nitrospinaceae bacterium, assembly GCA_029261575.1. Classification (GTDB taxonomy): domain Bacteria; phylum Nitrospinota; class Nitrospinia; order Nitrospinales; family JACRGP01; genus JAJDBB01. The sequence continues at coordinate 94,793 of JAJDBD010000059.1, forward strand.
TTGGCGGACAGCATTTCCAGTTTGATCGGAGAAAACTACCTTTATTTTTACGACGCCATTTCCCCGATCATCGATGCCGCCAGCATTGACTATGAAAAGGCGTTTTTTGCCTCCCGTTACGACAAGGGCGACGCCGACTATTTAAATTGTCCCCTTTCCAAGGAACAATATGAAAATTTTATCCGGGAATTGAAGGCGGCGGAAAAGGTTCCTTTTCAATCTTTCGAGAAGCCGGTTTATTTTGAAGGGTGCATGCCCATCGAGGAATTGGCGGAACGCGGCGACAAGACCCTGGCGTTTGGTCCCATGAAACCTGTGGGGCTTAACCACCCGGAGACCGGGGAGAGGTTTTACGCCGTGGTTCAATTGAGGAAGGAAAATCGGGAAGGGACGGCGTTCAATATGGTCGGCTTTCAAACCAAATTGAAATACCCGGAACAGAAACGCATTTTCAGCATGATTCCCGGCCTGGAAAACGCCGAATTTTTCCGGCTCGGCGCCATTCATCGCAACACGTTTATCAACGCTCCCAGCCTGCTTGGCAGGGAGTTGAGTTTGAAAACCCATCCGCATCTTTATTTCGCCGGACAAATGATCGGGGTGGAAGGTTATGTGGAGTCCTGCGCTCTTGGCCTATTGGCTTCCATGAGCGCCACGCGCCGGTTGCAAGGGGAAGTGTTCATTCCGCCGCCGCCGGAAACTGCGTTGGGCGCTTTGTACCATTTTGTGACGGATAAGAAAAAGACAAATTACCAGCCGATGAATATCAACTTTGGTTTGTTTCCGGCGTTACAGGAGAGGGTTCGAGACAAAAAAACCAGGAACCTTAAAATAACGGAGAGGGCGCGAGTCGCCCTGCGGGATTGGATGGATAAAATTTCGTAGGGAAACGGGTTAACGAAATAACGAAATAACGAATTACTGGATACAAACGGAAAGGACCATTTTGAGATCGCAATCGCCTTTGGTCACTTTGTAGATGCCGTCCTGTTTCAACGTGGTCATGCCGTCGGATATTGATTGTTCGCGTAGCTCTTCCACAAAGGATTTTTGCATGATCATTTTCTTCATGGTGGCTGTGCCTTCCAGCAATTCGTGCAAACCTGTTCGTCCCGCATACCCGGAATCGCCGCAATTGGGACATCCCACGGGCTTCATGAATTTGGTGTTCTCGTCGTACTGAACGCCCAGCTTTGGAAAGTTTTCCTCTCCATATTCCCGCACGAGCATGTCGAATTCCTCTTTGGGCGGATGGAATTCTTCTTTACATTTTTTGCACAGAGTTCTCACCAGACGCTGGGCGATGATCAATAACAAGGCGTCCGCGAAGTTCAACGGATTCATTCCCATATCCAGAAGGCGGGTGATGGTTTCCGGGGCGGAGTTGGTGTGCAGTGTACTGAACACCAAATGCCCGGTCAGGGACGCTTCCAGACCGATGGCGCAGGTTTCGGAGTCGCGCATTTCCCCAACCATGATCACGTCCGGGTCGCCGCGGAGGAAAGACCGCATGGCTCGGGCGAAGTCCAGCCCGATCTTGTTGAGCATTTGCACCTGACGCAGGCCCTTTTGGGTAATTTCCACAGGGTCTTCCGCAGTCCAGATTTTTATCTCAGGGGTGTTGATATAACCCAGGCAGGAATGCAGGGTCGTGGTTTTTCCGGAACCGGTCGGTCCCACAACCAAAACCAGGCCGTAGGGTTTTTGCACCAGGCTTTGTGTCAGCGACAGGTTGCGTTGGGAAAAATTCATGTTTTCCAACGGGATGGGCTTGCTGGCCGCCAAAATACGAAGCACGGCGTCTTCGTTGCCGCCCACGGTGGGACAGGTGGCGACGCGGTATTCGATATTGTTTTTCCCATACTTCATTTTGATCTTCCCATCTTGGGGAAGCCGCCGCTCGGCGATGTCCAGGCGGGACATGATCTTGATTCGAGAAATAATAGCTTGTTTGTAAATGTACGGAATTTCTTCGTAAATACGGCAGGCGCCGTCCTTACGATATCGGACGCGGAGACTTTCTTTTCCTATTCCCGGTTCCACATGAATATCGGAGACGCCCTCGTCGTAAGCGTCGGTGAGTACCTTATTGACCAGCTTGACGATGGTGCTGTCGGTCTCGCTGATGGCGTTGGCTTCGTCTGCTTCCTGCGAGGTATCGACCTCGTCGTCCTTCTCGCTTTTCAAGGCGTCGAGGAGGGAGGACATTTCCTCCAGTTGGAATTCATCGGAATGGTCGAGTTGCTCGTCCGCTCCCAGCGTGGAACTCAAAAATTCAATGATATCGACTTTCAATCCGACCTTGAATTCCAATTGCTTTTTTACAAAAATCATTTTGATGTTCTGGATTTTATCCATGTTGGTGGGATCGTTGATCAATATAACGACCGTGTTGTCCGCCATTTCCAGGGGAATCCAGAAATTCTTGAGCAAAAAGTTTTTATTCAGGCCGGTCATGATCTGGGCCGAGAGCACGATGGTTTCGCTGTATCCCTGGTAGGGTTTGCCGTAAAAGTTTTCCAGCGAAGCGCCTATGTCTTTTCTTTTGAGTCCCAAGTCTTTTAAGAGGATGGTTTCGATGTCGAGTTGGTTTTTTCTGGCATTGGCGATGGCTGCGGTCAACTCGTCTTCCGTGATCAAACCGTTGTTGATGAGGTGACTGAATTTGGTCGGCCTTTGCTGGACAAATTTGCTCTGGTTGTGAAACGCCAACCCCAGGGTCTCGGCGATGGTGGTCAGGTATTTTTCATCCTGTTCGGTGAAATTCCCCCCGCCCTTTTTATTGATGAGCTGGATCACCCCCATCAATTGATTTTCAAGAAGTACAGGACTGGCGAGAACGGATTTGGTCCGTATACCCGATTTTTGGTCCCAGGAGCTGTCGAATTCAAGGGCTGCATTGAATTTTTTTAGCTCTCCTTCGTCGTAAACGTCCTTGATGTTGGCCAATTTTTGTTCCACGCCCACGCAGCCTGCGATGCTCTTTGGGGAAAGGGGAACGCGAATTTCGTTGACCGCGTCGCCGGATTTGATCTTCGAGTAAATTTCATTTTTTGCCTGGTCCAGCGCGTAAATCGTTATCAGGCTGGCGTCGAACATTTCGAGGATGGAGTCTTTTAATTCCAAAAGAATTTCGTCGACATTTTTTGCCGCATGAATGGCGTGGGAAAGTCCCAGGATTTTTTCTTCTTTACTGCCCCCACCAGCCCCTCCGGCGGAGACGGAGCCATTGCCTTCTTCGTCCAGTTTGGACAGAAGAGCGCCTAGAGAAGCGGAGAGTTCGCGGGCGGTTTTTTGATCGTCCACGGAAAATTTGTCGCCGCCCTGTTTATTCAACAATTCCAGGACCCCGATCAATTTTTTGTTGAAGGGGAGGGGGAGGACGAGAATTGATTTTGTTTTAAAACTGGTTTCGCGGTCTCGGGCAGAACCAAAGCCAAGGTCCGTGTGGTACATGGACAGTTCGGATTTGGAATAGGCGTTGGCTATGTTGATGGATTTCCCCATCGAACACACATAGCCGGTCAGGGATTTCGTTGAGATATCCAGCCTCAGGGTATCGACGCCGTCGCCTATGGGATTGCGGGAAACTATTTGCCTCTTGGCGCGGTCTACCGAATAGAGAGTGACCGCTTCGCAATTGAACAATTCCTTCAGCTCGTCGGCAAGACCCGGTAACAACTCGCTTGCTTTTTCGGCTGATTTTATTTTGGAGGCGATAGCGTTAACTGAAGCTTCGTTTTGTACGGAACTCATATACCTCTACGATTTAGACGACCTTTAAATTTAAAGAAAAGCAAAACCCCAGTCCATGCTACAGGCCGTTGTAAATATTCCAATAAGGGTATCTTTTTTAGGCGTCTGAAGCAATTAGTTTTTATAGAAATTTTTGCGACGAGAGGGATCGGAGAGGTTCCCGTAGGCTGAGGAAATGTATGAAGTTTTCAAGTTTTTATTTTTTGGCAACCTGGGATTATTGCCCAGCGGTCAACCTGAAAGAATTTTTGAAAATCCGGATTTTGAACTCAATCGTAAAGCGGTAGAGCCGAGGCTAAAAAGTTTCGCCTTGATTTTTAATCCCAGCATGTTACAAATGTCGCCATTAAAAATTGCCTATTCTGAGGGATCCTAAAACGCATGAAAGGTTTAATTCTAAGCGGCGGAAAAGGCACTCGCCTTCGCCCTTTGACCTATACCCAGGCCAAGCAATTGGTCCCGGTCGCCAACAAGCCGATTTTGTTTTATGGGATCGAATCGCTGGTGGAGGCGGGGATCAAGGATATTGGTATTGTGGTGGGCGATACCCACGCGGAAATTCGCGAGGCGGTCGGTAGCGGGTCCAGATGGGGCGCGAAGATAACGTTTGTCAAGCAGGACGAGCCTTTGGGATTGGCTCACGCGGTAAAAATTTCCCAGGGATTTTTGAAAAAGGACCCTTTTGTTATGTATCTGGGGGATAACATTATTGTCGGCGGGGTTCGAAAGTTTGCCGAAAGGTTTCGTAAGGAAAAACCGAACTCGCAAATATTACTGGCGCATGTTCCCAACCCGTCAGAGTTCGGCGTGGCGGAACTTTCTCGCGGAAAGGTCGTCCGGCTGGTGGAAAAACCCAAGAACCCCAAGTCGGACCTGGCTCTGGTAGGGGTTTATCTGTTCGACCATAATATCTTCCAGGCCGTGAACGCCATCAAGCCGTCCAGGCGCGGCGAACTGGAAATTACCGACGCCATTCAGTACCTGGTCACAAAAAAATTCAACGTCCAATCCCACATCATCGATGGCTGGTGGAAGGACACGGGAAAGCTTGAAGATATGCTGGAGGCCAACCGGATCATTTTGGACTCCTTGCATCTGGATATCCGAGGGTCGGTGGATAAAAATTCCAAGGCGGATTTTAAGGTGGTCGTGGAAAAGGGAGCAAAAATTATTAACAGCGCCATCCGCGGACCGGCAATCATCGGGAAAAACGCCAGGATCGTTAATTCCTATGTCGGGCCGTTCACCTCAATCGAACACGACGTTCAACTGGAAAATGTTGAAATTGAGCACAGTATTGTTTTGGAACACAGCAGAATTCAAAATATAGGGACCAGGATCAGCGACAGCCTGATCGGTAAAAATGTCGTCATTGAGCCTGCCCCCGGCAGACCCGAGTCGTATCAGTTTTTGGTCGGCGACAACAGCAGTTTTAAGATACATTAAGCTGGGCAAACGCCCGCCAGGCAAGCGCCTGTAGGCCGACGAGGCGCCGGGACCAATGGTTTGGATTTGCAAACCCAACGTGGCTTGTGGCATTCACCTTAAAAGGTAGTCTGTTGCCCCTGCGGCGAGTAGCCAGCGTCGCGCTGGCGCCGTCAATTTCAGACCATGGAGTCGATGTGAAAATTCTGGTAACAGGAGGCGCGGGTTTTATTGGCGGCAATTTCATCCGTCTTTTTCTCAATGAAAAACCGGACGGGCAGGTCGTCAATCTGGACAAATTGACCTACGCTGGAAACCTGGAGAGTCTCAAGGATCTGGAGAGCGACCCGCGCTATCGTTTTGTGAAGGGCGATATCTGCGACGAGGTTCTGGTCGGGGAGTTGATGAAGGATAATATCGACGTCGTGGTGCATTTCGCCGCGGAATCTCACGTTGATCGTAGCATCAAGGACCCGCACGTTTTTTTGTACACGAATATTCTGGGAACGCATAACCTGCTCAATTGCGCGCGGGACGCGGGGATTCCCCGGTTTGTCAATGTTTCAACCGACGAGGTATACGGCAGTCTGGGACCGACGGGTTATTTCACCGAGGAAAGTCCTATCCAGCCCAACAGCCCCTATTCGGCCAGCAAGACCAGCGCTGACCTGTTTTGCCGCGCTTTTTTCGAGACCTATTCCTTTCCCGTGATCACTACGCGTTGCTGTAATAATTACGGTCCCTACCAGTTTCCCGAAAAGTTGATTCCTTTTTTTATTACGAACCTGATGGACGATCAGCCCGTTCCCATATACGGCGACGGTCTGAATATTCGCGACTGGATTCACGTCGAGGATCACAACCGGGCTTTAATGGCCGTGATTGAAAAGGGGAAGCCGGGGGAAGTTTACAACATCGGAAGTCGGCAGGAAAAAACCAATATGGAAATCACGGAGATACTTCTTGAGGAAATGGGCAAACCCGATTCATTGAAGAAGTATGTCCAGGACAGGTTGGGTCACGATCGGCGTTACGCCATCGATCCCGAAAAACTGGAAAAAGAATTGGGTTGGAAACCGCAAAAATCGTTTGAGCAGGGAATTAAAGACGCCGTCGCCTGGTACCGGGCGAACGAAGGCTGGTGGCGGCCTCTCAAGGAAAAAGTTTCCACATGACATTGACCCTCATGGCGTTGAATACCAAAACCCATCCTTATATTTTGCGATGAAAATCCTGGTCATAGGAGCGAGCGGCATGCTCGGGCACGATTTGGTCCGGGTATTTGAGGAAAGCCGCCACGAAGTTTTAAAGCCTGCCCACTCCCACCTTGATATCGCCGATTCCCAATCCGCTCAAAAATACATCGCCGAACATCGGCCCGAGTGGGTGGTTCTTTCCGCCGCCTACACCCGGGTGGACGACTGCGAGAGCAATCGCGACCTTGCCATGAAGGTGAATGCGGAAGGCGCGGCCAACGTGGCCCGGGCCTGCAAAGAGGCGGAGGCGAAGATGGTTTATGTCAGCACCGATTATGTTTTTCAAGGCGACGTGAACGCGCCCTGCCGGGAGGACGATCCTACCGACCCGATCAATGTTTACGGCGCTAGCAAGCTGGCCGGGGAAAATTACGTCCGGGAAATCGTTCCCCATCATCTGATCATTCGCACCGCGTGGCTTTACGGCTTGAATGGGAATAATTTTGTCGAGGCAATATTAAAAAAGGCGGGCGAGGTTTCTGAATTGAAAGTGGTGAACGATCAGCAAGGCTCCCCGACCAACACGCGCGACCTTGCGGAAGGAATTGCCCGCCTGATAGGCAAAAATGCCCAGGGAGTCGTCAACGTTACCAACACCGAGAGTTGCACCTGGTTTGAATTCGCAAAAAATATTTTGAGCTTAAAACAGATTGAAGGGGTGGAGGTTTTGCCTGTTTCCACCGCCGAATTCAACGCCCCCGCCAAGCGGCCCGCCTATTCCATTTTGTCTCCCGAAAAGTACGTCGGGATCACAGGCCAACCTTTAAGGCCCTGGAAAGACGCCCTCAAATTCTATATGACCGCGCGCAAGAATTAAAAACTCCGCGTAAATTCGTTTCCATTATTCAAAGTCAAAGTTTGCGAGCAAAACTTCTGAGAAATGGGAAGTTATAATTTATTTCCGGTGGGCGTCTCGTTTTTGACAGGTATGCAAATTGCATTAAACTTTTGAGTGGATTTTTTTGGGGTTCAGTTTAAACTGTATTGGCCGGTTGGTTTGGATGAAATTAATTTAAAAACCGCTCGCTAGCCCTGCTTGGAATTTTTTCTTAATTGTGTGCAGATTTATAGCCTTTTTGAAAAAGTTCTGATACAATATGCAACGGTTGATCTAACATACTGATTTTAAATTAGTAATTGTTTGGAAATCTAAAAAACCGATTGTTTAAAAAAGGGGCGCCCGATGAGCTTTGTCAAGGAAAGAGTGATGAGCAATATTTTGATTGTTGAAGATCATGACATGACTCGCAAGGTGTTGAATCGTCGTTTGGCCAAGGAGGGTCATAAGGTGATGGAGGCCTCCAATGGATTTTCCGGTATCCAAATTTTAGAAGAAGAGGAAGTCGATCTTGTGATTATGGATTTCATGATGAAAACCATGAACGGGATGCAGACTTTCGAGAAAATGAAAGAGATTAAACCCAATGTACCCTGCATCATGGTCACCGCCTATGCGCATGCTGGCTTGGTAAAACAATTTGTCGACGAGGGCGGCGCGGACTTTCTTGTTAAACCCATTCGCGAAGATTTCGAGGATCGGGTGAACAACATTCTTGGAAAAAATAAAAAATCCGACGACGATGAAGACGAAGACGTGGATGATATTTTAGCGGATTTTGTGTAAGCCTCCATTCCTGTGTAACTTTTCCTTTCCTGTTTTCCTCCGGTATTCCAGAAGCCGAGCGTCTTTACCTCTTATTTGCCTACCCAGTTCACGAGGGTTTTGTTGCGTGTTTCGTTGCCATTGATTTTTAAATACTCTGGCATTACATTACTAAGCTAGAGATATCTTTTAAGCCCGGCAGTATTCAACGCGCGGGTTTAATTAAAATTTTAGGAAAGGGCGTTTTATGGCAGAGCCAAATAAAGGGAGCACATTTGATGAAGGCCAGGATTGGGCTAAAAAAGTTTTAGGGTTTTTTGACGGCGCCCGGAGAACCTTGGAAACCACCCGCCAAACCCTGAATATCCTCATGGAAAAATTTTATCTTAACTCCTGCGACTGGTTCAAAAACGCGAATCTTAAATATGAATTTAAGCTCATGGATTTTGTTTTGGGCGGTTTGAGTTTTGGATTGCTGGTCGGGGCCGGCGCGATCCTTTTGGCGGGATCGGGCTTGCTGGCCTACCAGACGGTTCTTTGGTTGCAGGATGGAGTGTGGACCGCCTATCCAATCATGATGGTTTTTGATTTTGTTTTCCAGGGTTCTATATTTCAGGTTTGGCTTGATTCTCCGGAATCCTGGCTGGGGCTTCATCAATTGGTTTTGTGGTGCCTGGAGAATATTCCGACCTCTCTTGTCCTCATCGTCCAGGGTGTTTTGGGAGTTTTAGTTATGTCGGCAGTTATCGCCTCCGGGGTTTCTTTCCGTTTTTATCAATCGAACCGAGGCAAATAGCCAAGGCGCTAAAATCGGGTAAATGGAGTCTTTTGGTTAAAATATTATATCTTGTATGAGCATGGGTTTTGTGCGAACCTGAGAGGGTCGTGCGGCGCGCCTCAAACGCGGTACGGCTTGTCTGGGGCTAACAGTCAAAATCATCGAGGGGCGACGCCATGTTATTGTCCACATTTTATAAAAAACCCGAGGTCATACTAACAACGGTAAGGTCGTCCAAGCATCTTGAGCAACTCAAAGCCGTTAAATGCATCGGGATGATTTTGATTACCTATTATCTGACCACCTTTGAGTTTCAAAACAGCCTCCTGCTTTCGTTCTCCACCGTGTTGCTCTTGATTGGACTCACCATGACAGTATTGACCCGACCCCAAGTGGTTTTGGACGGTTATAAAAACAATATGGAAATAACCGGTTCGCGGGAATTCTCTCATAAAATCAGGCTGGATCCCTCCACCGTCACTCGCGTTCAGGTTCAAACCAGAAGCGACCGAAAAGCTAAAACCGGTAAGAATCGAAAGGGGAAGGTTTTATATTTCCCTCAGGTTGTCCTAAAAAATAAAAACAATAAGAATGGTAAAGTAAAATCAATCGATTGTTTTGAGTTGGAAGACCTCAATCAGGCGAATTATGCCGCCGCGCTGATTGCCGCGTTCACAAGAAAACAAGCCTACGATTCTCGTGGAAAGGCCATCACGCCGCTTGGAAGCTACATCCCCACCAGATTTGTTGAAGGCGAACAACCTGTTTCCTTGACGCGAAGCGAATACATCACCGCCAGAGGCTGAGGTTTAAAGTCATAGCTCATACGGGTTTTGCGCAGGTCGAATGTTTATAAAAAATATTTAATTCGCGTCCTCCTCCTATTTCACACCTCCTATTTCCTTTTAGCTAAAATGTGTTTCCGTTTTTAACGAGGTCTCTTGATATCGTTATGGAGGCGGGCAGACTGGATGTGCAGGGGGATTTTCGGGGTTCTTAAAAATTGATTTACACCTGGCTTGGGTTTAAACTAGGCCTTCCAGAAATCGGTAATGATGGCGGAGGGGCTGAATGGACAAACTTGAAGCCGTGCAAAGGGTTTTGCGATTTAGCGACAAAGTAAGGGAGCGGTGTGAAACAGAGCGCTCCGTTTTCTTTGACGATTTTGACGACTTCAATGTCGACGATTATAACGCTGGCGGTTACGGCGACCTGGCCGATCAAATCATCGAAAAAGGTTTGCAGGAAAAGATCCTCGATGAAGAGGATTTGCCGGACGATTAAAATTCTCGCATTTTTTTTTAACCGTCGGGCGAGAAACTCAAATGTTAAAGGGACGCCGAGAAATAGCGTGGATATTCCTCCAGATCGCGTTTTGAAGCAGGCCGATCTTTCCGGAAAGGATTTGTCGGGGGCTGATTTGAGCGGCGCAGACCTGAGCGAAACCGACATGACGGGAACCGACTTGAGCGAGGCGATTTTGATCGGGGCCAACCTGACGCACGCCCTTGTGTTTCGCGGTCGCCTTAAAGAGGCCGACCTCACCGGCGCGGAAATTTTTGAAGCTAATTTGAGCGAGGCCAACGTCAGCGAAGCGGTTCTCAATGGAGCCAACCTCAAGGGGTCGGATCTCGAATGCGTCGACTTTCGTCACAGCGCCCTGGTCGGAGCCAATTTGGCTGAGGCCAACCTTACGGGAGGATATTTAGGGAGCGCAGATTTTCGCGAAGCAAACTTTGAAAATGCAGATTTAAAAGCCGCCGTCCTGGACGAATCCAATTTGTCCGGCGCCATTTTTAAAGGGGCTAATTTGAGCCACGCTCAACTCAATGGGGCCGATTTATCCGGGGCCGATTTCAGCGGTGCGGATTTGATCGTTGCGGATTTTAAAAACGCGGGTTTTCAGGGCGCCAATTTAAACGGAGCCGACCTCAGAGGGAGCGATCTCCAATCCGCAAAAAACCTCACTTGCGCACAAGTGGCTCAGGCTAAGCTGGATCAGTCCTCCTTGCTGCCGGATTATCTGGACTTTGTTTGGGTTTCTGAGGAAATTTTTGAATGCCGGGGATGACCGGGCCAAGGGGAATGGGACGCCCCGCAGGCCGAAAAAATGTATCAAATAATTCGCGGTTCTCTTAAAATATATTAATGTAGGGTTAACTTTGTATTAACATTCAAAGCGCTATTTTAAGACTGGGAATAATTTCGGGCCATTTCTTACCCGGTTGTTATATCCGATAATTGACGGTTTATCCGTGTTTTTTTTAATATTACAATTGACTGATTTATTACAAGAAAAACTGAAGGTAGGAGGATTAGATAATGCGCAAGCTTTTTAAAATTCCATTGGCGTTGATATTGGCCCTGTTAGTGGGGCTTCCAGTTTCTTTTGGAGGCGAGGGTTTTTCCCCGAACGCCTTATCCAAGGCTCAGGCCATGAGCGCGGATAAGAACCCTGTGGGGAGCAATATAATTGTCAAAATCGCCAAAGAGAAAAATCTCGCCGTGGTCAACGTCAGTGTCAAAGCTAAAAAACAAAACGTGAGTCAAAAGTTTCGCGGACCGCAACGCAGAGGACCCAGGGCGCCCAGAGGTCCCGGCGGACCCGGCGGACAAAACGATTTTTACGATAAGTTTCAGGATTTTTTCGACCGCTTTCCAGAGCAACGCCCGCGAGGCGGCACCGGTTCCGGCTTTTTAATCGACCCCACGGGACTGATTTTGACCAACCACCATGTCGTGGAAAACGCAGAATCTATCATGGTGACCTACGACGACGATAAAGAATACGAGGCGGAGTTGGTTGGGTCCGATTCCAAAACGGACGTCGCTTTGATCAGGATCGTTCAGGAAGGGGACAAAAAGGAAGATTTTACCTATTTGACTCTAGGCGATTCCGATACCCTGGAAGTTGGCGAGTGGGTCGTTGCCATTGGGAATCCCTTTGGTTTGAGCCATACCGTGACCACGGGAATTGTGAGCGCCAAGGGTAGGAATATTGGCGCCGGACCGTACGACGAATTTATTCAAACCGACGCTTCCATCAACCCCGGAAACAGCGGCGGGCCTTTGCTGAACATGAACGGCGACGTTATCGGGATGAATACGGCCATCATTTCCGGCAACACCGGCGGGAATGTGGGGATAGGATTCGCCATTCCCATCAACCTGACCAAATCCATTATCAAGGATCTGAAGGAAACTGGGAAAGTGACCCGAGGTTGGCTGGGCGTCATGATACAAAGGATCACTCCTGAACTGGCGGCTTCGCTTGGATTGACTGGCGATGACGGCGCCTTGGTCGGCGACGTTATACCGGAAAGTCCGGCGGCTGGCGCAGGCATCCAACGCGGCGACGTTATTTTGAAATTCAACAATATTGAAATCAAGAAAATGGAAGAGTTGCCGAAAATCGTCGCCGGCACCCGACCGGATCAGGTGGTTCCGGTTCTCGTGATTCGCGACGGGCATGAGAAAAGCCTGAATGTCACCATCGCCCGTTTGAAATCCAAAGAAGAAAAGGTGGCTTCGCTAGACAATAAGCTCGGCGCCACTGTTCAGAATATCACTCCAGAACTGGCCGAAAGCCTCAACCTGGACAGCTCCGCCGGGGTTTTGGTTTCCGAGGTGGCCCCCGGGCAACCGGCAAAAGTGTCCGGTTTGAGACGCGGCGATATTATTCTGGAAGTCAATCGGAATCCCGTCAATAACGTAGACGAGTTCAATCAGGCCGTGATCAAAACCCAAAAAAAAGGCACGGCTTTGATGTTGGTCAAGCGGGATGGCACTACTATTTATGTCGCCGTCAAGTTGGGTTGATTTCTTTCTCCCGGTAATCAAACTTAAAAGGCTCACCCCTGTTTAGGGTTGAGCCTTTTTTTTATTATTTGGCAAAAAAAAGACCCCCGGAAGAACCGGGGGTCGCGAGGAAGTTGGATGCTACTTTTTGGAGGAGTAAGCATTCATATATTTAGTAAGCAAATTCTAAGCCAAATTTAGATTTTATGACCGCCTTGACATAATCGTTAAAATTGATTTGGTACTCATTATAAATAAAGGACTTTCTATTAAACAAAAACTTTTGGAAAAACAGAAAGCGTTTTGCAAATGGTGGGAGTCTTAAAAATTGACGCAATTTTGAACATGTTGAGACAACTTTTGTCTGAAAACGAAGCAAAATAGACTGGGTTGCGGTTGGGAAAGGGAAGGTTTTGATCCTGACCTTGAGCCTAATTTATGAGAAAAAGACGGGAAAAGACGGTTCTATCCTAAAGTTAGTTGAAATTGCAACACGACCTCACCTGCGTTTTAATGGTTTCGCCAAGAAACCCACAAGAAACGTAAGGAGGCCATATTATGAAGAAGATATTAAAAAAAGGGAAGGGAATCAAAGGAAAAGGTCGTGTTTGGATGAACCGGGAGCTTTTGCACCCGAGGGAGGATGCAAGCCGTTTAGCGATGATTCAGATGCTAATTCCCCTGGGTTTGGAGGCGGTTGAAGAAGAGCTACAGGCTGAGGTGATGCGGATCGCCGGAGTCGATATTCCCGAGACCTGCCCCAGTATAAGAGATGGGGCCGCAATGGAGGTTCGGTGTATCTCGGGGACCAAAAGGTGTCGATAGAAGTTCCCCGTGTCCGGGATGTGATTCATGACAAGGAAGTTTTGCCTATCCTCTTATCGGGACCTGCAAAATCCTCGCAGGGTTGACGAAACGGTATTCAGGCGAGTGATCAACGGGATCAGTTCCCGTAAATACGAAAAGGCGGCGTTGTCGGTCTCGGAAACGTTTGGGATTAAGAAAAGCAGTGATTCATCCAAGCCTCGGCGCGTAGGCTGAAGGAGTGCCTGGAGCGGGATTTGAGCGGTCATGACATTCTCGCCATTTTTATCGATGGTAAGAGTTTTGCATCATCGCCCTGGGGATCACGCTGGAAGGCCAGAAGATCGTATTGGGATTTATCGAGTCCAGCACCGAAAACCATCGGGTGTGCCGGGATTTTCTAAACAGTCTCATGTTAAATATGGAGAATGAAATCCTGTTCGTCATCGACGGGCTAAGGGTCTTTATAAGGGGATCGAGAGCGTTCTTTCGGAGAAGGCGGTAATCCAGCGTTGCCAGTGGCATAAGCGGGAGAATGTGGTGGGTTACCTTGATAAAAAACTCCAGCCTTACTTCCGCCGGAAACTGCAGGCCGCTTATGAGCAGCTCACCTATGAGACGGCGAAGAAGCGGTTGGGGCAGGTCATAAAGGAACTCGCTCTCATCAACCAGTCGGCGGTAAACAGTCTCGAAGAAGGGTTGGAGGAGACCTTGACCCTGCACCGGCTGGGTCTATTCAAGTAGCTCGGCGAGAGCTTCAAGACCACCAACTGTATTGAGAATATCATGCGCCTGGTCGGTATTTATACGGACCGAATCGGTTATTGGAAAAACAGCGATCAGAGGCAGAGATGGGTGGGAACGGCTCAGCAGGAAATCGAGCCTGGCTTAAGGAAAGTCAGGGGCTACCGTCATCTCAAGGAACTCAGGGAAGCTATGAAAACCTTGACCTCTAAAAACAAAGTATCCAATGCGGCGTGAAGGATCGATCATTATTCACCTAAAAATAAACTCATTTTTTATCAGAACGAATGATAGAATTTTTTGGAATCCAAATACCACATTCGATTTATACGTTGGTTTGAATGGAAACTAACTTGATCAGGACAAGTTCTCATAAATTTTCACGGTTTAACTTGATAATTCCCTGTAGCTTGCTGCAGGGACTCCTCCTAATTCCCCTCCTTGCCAAGGAGGGGTGAGGGGAGGTTGTAAAAAATACTTCCTTTAAGATACCCCGTAGCTTGCTACGGGGAGCGTTCATTGGGAAATCTCAGTATCAATAAATCATAATTTTATGTAGGAGAGTCGCATGCAATTTAGAAACTTTAAAGCTGTGTGTCTGTTCGCCGTTTTTTTTAACCTGGCCGCCATGAATGCCTGGGCTGTTCAGGGCCAATGGGGGGCATTCATTTATCTATTCCCAAAACCCGGCGCAGTTATTGACGACTCTGCGGCCCAGGCTCCGCTCGCGGAAAAAATTTCACAAGTGTCCTCGGGGTTTTCCAACGACTTCACCCCGCAAAAGGGCAAAACCGATACCGTCCAGTTCATCCGCGTGACCGATTATTCGCTGAACGGTAACCCGGTTTCGGACAAACCGGCAGGGCTGATCCGCGCCGAGTCCACCGACAGGAAAGTTCTGGATCAGTACGTTGAGACACTGGCACAGGCGGTGAAGGATCATTTCCGGTTGGAAACACGGTTCGCCGTGACGCGGCAGTTGAACTACACCGACGCGGCGACGCTCAAGCGCCTTAAGGACAACGCGCCGAAACGGGGCACCGGGACAAAACAACCCAACGCCGTAGTGTTTCCGCTATCCAAAACCCCAGCTTGGTGGGCGCTCACCCAGGAAAAACGTCAGAACTATTTCCTTGGTCATAACGCAGTTGGCTTCAAACACATTAAACGCATCTTTCGCAAGCTTTATCATTCGCGATTTGTCGATCCGGGACAGGACTTCATGACCTACTTCGAGTATGCCGACGCCGACGCGGGCAAGTTCGACGCCCTGCTGTCCGGCCTCCGCGACAAGACCCTTAACCCGGAATGGAGCTATGTCGAGGAGAAGCCGATCGTCTATGGTAAGCGGACCGCCACTCCAGCGGAGATGCTGAAGCCCTAAGTTCGTCAGAAATGTAAAGTTTTCCTGTTACAAGTTATCTTGAGGAATTTAAGCGGGGCTTTTTTGCCGGTATAAAGCTATGAGGAAGCGTGATTGGGATTGGTCAAGCAAGAACTCACTTTCATCTTAAGGAACTCAGAAAAGCCATCAAGACACTGAACTCTAGAAACAAATTACCAAATACGGGGTGAGGGATTGTTCAATTTCAACTAAAAAAGGGATTGACCCGGAAAAGACAGGGGTCAAAAATTAAAGAAATGAGGGGTTTCCCCCGCTTTGTCCCTCAAAAAATCGTGGTCAAGCGCATTATCCTCCCCAAACTCTTTTTCAGCAACGGCGGCCTTGGTTTGATCGGCTAATATGATTTTCAAATTGCCTTTGGCCTCGTTCAGGTTGGGATTGATTTCCAGAACCCTGGAGTAAGCCGTTTTGGCGTCGGGGTAGTTTTTCCTGAAATAATAAAAAAGGTTTCCTAAATTCATCAGGGCCAATTCGTCTTTCGGGTCAAGCTCGACCGCACGGTTGAATTCCTTCTCTGCCAGGCCGTATTTTTTTTGCCGGGCATACAGTTCTCCTAAATGATTATGGATCGTCGGCGAATCCGGTTTGAGGTTTACCGCCGCCCGAAAATTTTCCAAAGCGACTTGCAGATCATTTTTTCGCATTCGCAACATGCCCAGATGGAGATAGAGGGATGAATCCTGGTATTCCATTTTCAAGGCCTGGCGGAATTCTTTTTCAGCTTCGTCAAAACTTTGGGTTGCAAACAAATAATCGCCGGCGTTTTTATGGGCTTCGCCGGAAAATAAATCCAGAACCTCCCAGCTTTGATGGAACTCGTTCAGGCTGTCTAAAATTGCGCGTCGCTCTAATATTTCGGCGCCTTGCGATGGTTCGGAAGGCTCCTTCTTGACGGCGATTTTTTTTGCGTGTTTAGGTTGCGGTCCGGCGGCGGGTGAATTCTGGGCAAGGGCGGGAGGAGTCGTAAGAAAAACAAAAATAAACACTGAAAAGAGCCAGCTCAACCTCTGTTCGTTTTTGACGAAAGCGATCATGGTATTATTATTACGCTAATTTTTTAGATTTGACAAGGCGCTTTATTTTTGAAATTTAGGCTTCAGTTTACTTTGAAAACTCTCCCACTTCATTAGCCAATGTCTCGTCGGTTGAACGGAATCAAACGCGTTTTTCGTGCGACGGTCTATTTGTTTTTTGTTTTAAATTCCGCATGCGTTTCCAGTTCCGGGACCAACGTTTTTAATGATTCCGTCGATCCGCAGAAATCAAAATGGTTTTCCGTGATCGTTCAACTGAACCTGGAAACTATGGAGAAGGGGAGGGAACCGGAAAAGATGGACGCCGACTCAAAAGCCGAAAAAATCCAGGCGATTCAAAACGCTGTTTTGGAATCTTTGGAAGAGAAAAATCTCGCGGCCAAAAATGTCAAACAGTATCGCTACATACCCTTCATGGCTCTTCAGGTCGGGGAGGAGGGCCTGGCCGAATTGGAAAAGGATCCTCGCGTGATCGGGATTGAGAAGGACGGGAGGAGCAAACCATCGAACCCTCCCAGGCTTTAGCGGATGAAAATATGAAAAAAATTGACAAATTTGGTAGGCTGAAATAAATTAGCGGCATCCAAATCCCAAATAGGAGGTGCGCCATGAAAAGGATATTCGCCTGCCTGTTTCTTTTTTTCCTTCTTTCGCCTCCTCCTGCTTATTCCCAGTTGTGTCAACGCATGCACAGTTGCCCTCCCACAGATGGAAGCTACGTCTGCGGCGACAAAGGTTTTTGTTCTAAATGTCCCGACAATCAGTTTTGCAAAGGAGGGGATTCATTGAAAAAACAGAAGCCAACTTCACCTCCGGCCCCGGCTATAAAGGTCCAGACAAAAAAGGGTTCCGCCTTGGTTCCGCTTTCTTCTACGGCCTCGAGGGAAAAAGCACAGAAAAAGAGACGTGATTGGAAACCGTTTCCTTCATTTAAGAACGACGAAAAATCTTCCGATACTTTCACCCATAATTATATAATCTGCGCAAACGAGGATACTCTGGGTTTCTACCACCGAAGCCAGGATCTTGAGGTTTCGCAGGAAAATTTTTTCTGCAAGGGAGACCTCATTGCGGTTCCATGGGATGAATGGCATTGCAAGGGCAGCGAAAATTGGCTCACGTCATTAGAGGAGCAAGAATGCGCGGATAAAATGCCCGGTGGACAATACAAAGCGTGCTACCGAGGCTACAAGTGTCTCCCCGAGTTCCCCGACTATACCCAGAGCGAACTCAAGGAGGAACTGGAGAAATTAAATGCTCTAAAATAGACTTGGATCAGCGACAGAAAGGCGTTACAGGCGGCGGGATGAATTATGAAACAATTCGCGCTTTTTTCAACTCGACCCTGAAAAACTTTTCATCCAATTTCCCAACGTTTCTCGCCAAACGGTAGCCGCACCGCTACCCATAATGAAAAAGGGCTTACCGCATTTGCGATAAGCCCTTAATTTCATTCGTGCGCCCGGCGCGATTCGAACGCGCGACCTTCAGATTCGGAGTCTGACACTCTATCCAGCTGAGCTACGGGCGCAATTTTGGATTCGGCCAAAAGGGGAGTTGATAAGGAATTTATTCCTCATCGTCGTTCTGTGGAGCGACAATATTGACGCCTCTATCCGGATCTGCTTTCCCAAATTCGTGGATCATGTCCAGACGCACTTTCCACCACCGGACCTCTTCATCGAGTTCAGGAGTTGAGTTTTGGGGAGGCTTGATGCGAACCTCGCTTTTCCCGATAACCCTCACGTCGGCTTGTTCCGGCAGGTCCAGCCCGTGGGCCTTCAATATGGTTATGGGATCCTGGAGCAGGTTTTTTTTGAATTCGTCGTTGGTGATGGCCTGGGCGGCCACGGTTTTCCATTTCGTCTCCAAATCCGCTTTTTTTTCCGGCGTCATTTTTTTTCCTTTTAAAAAGGAGCCGAAGCTCCTTTGAGTCAAATTTTATTTTTCATAAGCCTATAGGATGCTTGTTAAACTTGCAAACGGAAAATTGTCCTCTCAGCCTTTGGCAATAAGCTCTTCAGCCAGTTTCAAGGCTTCCTCCAGCTTGTCCGGTAGATTCCCTCCCGCCTGGGCCATGTCCGGACGACCGCCGCCGGTTCCTCCCACGACGCCGGCTATTTCCTTGATCAGCGCGCCCGCGTTAAACCGTTTACACAAGTCCGGAGTGACGCCCACCGCCAGCGCCGCTTTGCCGTCCGACGCGGTTCCCGCGACGATCACTCCCGATTTGATCCGGTTCTTGGCGTTGTCGATAAAAGTCCTCAACGTCTTGGCGTCCATGCCATCCAGGTTTTTCACCAATACATTGACGTCTCCTATTTTTTTAATCGCGTCCGGTTCCGCCGACGATCCCTTGCCGCCCGCAAGTTTTTCCTTCAAGGCGCGGACTTCTTTTTCCAACTGCCGGTTTTTTTCAATCAATTTGTTCAGCTTGGAAAAATCTTCTTCAGGTTGGGCTTTTAATAGATTTCGCAATTCGCCCAGCCGATTAAACTCTTCCTGAATTTTTGCAAACGCAGAGGGACCGGTTAAAGCTTCAATTCGGCGGACTCCGGAAGCGATTCCCGTCTCGCTCAAAATTTTGAAAATCGCAATATTTCCCGTGGCCGTAGCGTGGGTTCCGCCGCATAATTCCTTGCTAAAACCGGGCACCGAAACCACGCGCACGCGGTCGCCGTATTTTTCGCCAAATAAAGCCACGGCGCCTTGGTTGAGGGCGTCTTCAATGGTTAACTCATGGGTCGCCACAAGAATATTTTCCTGAATTTTTTCATTCACCAGTTTTTCGATGCGGGATTTTTCCGCCTCGCTCAGGGGTGAAAAATGGGCGTAATCGAAACGCAAACGATTGGGAGTCACGAGGGATCCCGCTTGTTTGACGTGATCGCCTAAAACTTCTTTCAAGGCGGCGTGTAATAAATGCGTGGCGGTATGGTTGCGCGCGACGTCTCGCCTGCATTCCGCATTCACCTCGAGCTTCAAATCCTGGTCGACGCCCAAAGTTCCTTTTAGAATTTTAGCTTTATGCAGCGTAAGTTGCGGAAGGGGTTTGGAAACTTCCAGTATTTCCAGTTGAACTTTTTCTCCGAAGGCATGACCGGAGTCGCCCGCCTGGCCGCCGGATTCCCCGTAAAACGGAGTTTCATCCGTGAGGAATTCTATTTGCTCTCCCTCGCCCGCGGAAGGGACGCTCTCCTGGTTTTTTAAAACGGCTAAAACCTTTCCTTCTCCGTTAATACTTTCGTAGCCCGTGAAGACGGTGGGCGGATGGTTTTTTAAAAATTCATTGAAAAAAGGAGCGACTCCTTTTTCCCCGGAACCTTTCCAGGAAGCCATGGCTTTTTCTTTTTGCGCCTGCATGGCTTTGTCGAACCCTTCCATGTCCAGCGTGTAACCGGCGTCTCTGGCGGTTTCCTCCGCCAGGTCCACGGGAAAGCCGTAGGTGTCGTGAAGTTTGAAAACCTCTTCGCCGGGAATGACGGACTGGTTCTTCGATTTTAAATTTCCCAGCGTTTCGTCGAGGCGTTGCATTCCCAGAGTCAACGTATTGCCAAAGTTTTCTTCCTCGTTTAAAACCACCCGGTCGATAAAACTGCGGTGCGTTTCAAGATCGGGATAGGCCTCGAAAAATCGGTCGACGACCCGGTCCGTCAAGCGATGGAAAAATGGTTCGGATTTATCCAATAACTTTCCATGCCTCAAGGCCCGGCGCATGATTCTGCGCAGAACATATCCGCGTCCTTCGTTTGATGGCAGTACGCCGTCGCCGACCAGAAAAGCGGCGGCCCGCGCATGGTCGACCAATACTCTCAGAGAAATGTCTCCGCGATCCTCTTTTCCATAGGCGCGCCCGGTGATTTCGCAGGCGTCTTGAATGAGGTCCATGATCAAATCGGATTCGTAGTTGCTGGTTTTCCCTTGCACTACGGCGGCCAGACGTTCCAGTCCCATTCCCGTGTCGATACTGGGCTTTGGAAGGGGCGTCATTTTCCCCGATTCGTCCCGGTCGTATTGCATGAACACCAGGTTCCAGATTTCGAGATAGCGGTCGCAATCGCAACCCACGGCGCAGGTGGGCTGACCGCACCCGACGGCGTCCCCCTGGTCGACGTAAATTTCCGAGCAGGGACCGCAAGGCCCCGTGGCGCCCATCGCCCAGAAATTGTCTTTTTCTCCCAACCGGACAATCCGGTCGCTGGCAAGGCCCATACTCTCGTTCCAGATTTTGTAGGCCTCGTCGTCTTCTTTGAAAACGGAAACGTAAAGCCGGTCCTGGGGGAGCCGGATTGTTTCCGTGAGAAACTCCCAGCCGTAGGCGACGGCTTCTTTCTTGAAATAATCGCCGAAAGAAAAGTTGCCCAGCATTTCAAAGAAGGTGTGATGGCGCGCGGTGCGGCCCACCATTTCGAGGTCGTTGTGCTTGCCGCCGGCGCGAACGCATTTTTGCGAGGAAGTCGCGCGCGAATATTCGCGGTTCTCTTCGCCCAGGAAAACGTTTTTGAATTGGACCATTCCGGCGTTGGTGAACAACAACGTCGGATCGTTTTGCGGCACGAGCGACGCGCTTGAAACCAGAGCGTGGTTCCGTTCCACAAAATAGTCCAAAAATTTTTGCCTGATCTCTTTTCCAGTCATCGTTCTGATTTGAATTTTAGAATTTGAAATTAAGGAAAGTTTATTTTAGCGGAAGGAATGCGGATCGGCCAATTTTTCTCAAACAATTCCCGACTTCAGTAAATCATGGAGATGGATGATTCCGTCGATTGTGACTTGGTCTTCGGAAACCATCAACGAAGTGATGGAGTGTTTTTCCATTATCTGTAACGCCCTGGCGGCCATATTGTCCTTTTTAATTAATTTGGGCGAAGCGCCCATGACGTCCCGCGCCCGCGCCTCGGCTAGCGGTTTTCGGGATTCAATCAAACGCCGCAGATCGCCGTCGGTTATGACTCCCTTGATGCGTTTTGAGGAATCCACGACCGCCGTCGTGCCAAACCCTTTTCGGGACATCTCCTGAATGACTTCATAGATAGGAGAATCCAGAAAAACCATGGGGATTTCATCCCCGCTGTGCATGACGTCGTTTACGGTGGTGAGCAGGCGCCGCCCCAAACTGCCTCCAGGATGGTTTTGGGCGAAGTCCTCTTCCTTGAATCCCTGTTTCTCCAACAGGGTCAAAGCCAGCGCGTCGCCCATCGCGAGGGCTGCGGTGGCGCTGGAAGTGGGAACCAGTCCCAGGGAACAGGCTTCTTCCTCCACGCCGACGTTCAAAACGTAATCGCTTCGTTTTCCCAAAGTGGAGTCGGGGTTGCCCGTCATTGCGGCTATGGGAACGCCGAGCCGGTTGAAAGTCGGGAGCAGTTTGAGAATCTCCTCGGTTTCCCCGCTGTTGGAAATGGCCAGAATAATGTCGCGCCTGGAGATCATCCCCAGGTCGCCATGACTGGCTTCCGCCGCATGGAGAAAGAAAGCCGGGACGCCGATGCTGGAAAAAGTGGCGGCGATTTTATTTCCGATCAATCCGGATTTGCCTATTCCCGTGACCACCAGGTGGCCGTCGCATTTGGCGATCAATAAAACCAGGTGGACGAAATTTTCGTCTATTCGGTCCGCTATTCCCGCCACTGCCCGGCTTTCGATTCTCAAAACCTCTTTGCCGCGAGCGATGAGAGCGTCAAATTCTTTGGGGTCCGGGACCGGAGTGATTTTCATGGTTTAATATGTATTTTAAAAGCGTGGCTTTATATATGAACGACTTTCAATAATATCATAAATGGGTAAGTAGGAACAATATTGCGGCGGATGCTTGTACGCAAATAATTTTATGGAAAAGTGCATGAGGATTCTGATTGCGGGTAGAGGAATTCTAACGAGCAGGGGAATCCACTTTTTAAAATTCATAGGGGCTGGGTTTGAGAAGTTTTAATTGAGCCAAAATATTTACTCACTTATAATAACTCCGTTTTCTTCCCATGCTTAAATCGAATTGGAATCCTCTGTATGTCTAAAAAACCATCCCTCTATCTGGTGGACGGATCGTCCTACATTTTCCGCGCCTTTTTTGCCATCCGCCAAACCCTGACCAATTCCAAGGGAATGCCGACAAACGCCCTGTACGGCTTTGTCAGCATGCTGACAAAAATGATACGGGAAGAAAGTCCCGATTATATGGCGGTGGTTTTCGATACCAAGGAAAAAACCTTTCGCAACGATCTTTATCCTCTGTACAAAGCTAACCGCGACGAAGCGCCCGAAGATCTGGTTCCTCAGTTTCCCTGGTTTCGCCCTCTGGTGGAGGCGTTCAATATAACCTGTCTCAGTAAGGTGGGCTACGAAGCGGACGACGTCATCGGCGCCCTGGCCAGGCGGGGGGATGAAAATGGTTTCCGCGTGGTGATTGTGAGCGGCGACAAAGACATGATGCAATTGGTCTCGCCGGAGATTTCGATGCTGGACACGATGAAGATGAAACGTTTTCAGAAAGAAGACGTGATAGATAAATTTGGGGTTCCGCCGGAACAGGTGGTGGAGGTGATGGGGCTGATGGGCGACTCCAGCGATAACATTCCCGGCGTCGCCGGAGTGGGACCCAAAACCGCGGCGGAATTGATTCAGAAATTCGGTTCCATTGAGAGTCTGTACGACCGCATCGACGAAGTGGAGAAAAAGAAGTTGAGCGAAAAATTACTACGCGACAAAGATCAAGCTTTCCTGAGCCGCAAACTGGCGACCATTGACACGGAAGTTTCACTGGACTGTGAGTTGGAAGACTTGCGCGTTCGCGAAAAGGACGTCGATAAATTAAAAGAATTGTTTGAGGAATTCGAGTTCACTTCCCTCCTGGCCGGTTTGGACGACATGCCCAGCGCGGCTCCTCCCTCCCCGAAAGTTGAAAAGCATTACGAAACCATTCTCACCGACGAAGCGTTTGAGAAATTGTTGAGCGACCTGAACGCCGCAGGCGAATTCGCTCTCGATCTTGAGACTACTAGCAAGCGCCCGGTGCGCGCCCGGATGGTGGGGATCTCCTTTTCATGGAGCGAACATCGCGCCTGCTATATTCCAGTGGCGCATCGCTATCTTGGCGTTCCCGAT
Source organism: Nitrospinaceae bacterium (assembly GCA_029261575.1). GTDB lineage: Bacteria > Nitrospinota > Nitrospinia > Nitrospinales > JACRGP01 > JAJDBB01. The sequence continues at coordinate 118,494 of JAJDBD010000059.1, forward strand.
CAGTTGGACAAACAAATGGTTCTGGATCGTTTGAAACCTTTGCTCGAAAACCCCAGCCTGAAAAAATACGGGCACAACATCAAATATGATTTGCTGGTTTTGAGGAACGAGGGCGTCGAATTAAAAGGGATCGCCTTTGACTCCATGCTGGCGGAGTACGTGCTGGATCCTTCCAAGAGAGGATTGAGTCTGGACGGTCTGGCCATGGAATATTTTGGGCGTCAAACCATCAAGTACAAGGACGTCGCCGGATCGGCCTCCAAGGAAATCGGGTTCGACGAGGTGGAGATTGAAATCGCCTCGGAATACGCCGCCGAGGATTCTGATATTACCTGGCTCCTGACCCAAAAACTGCGGCCTTTATTGAAAGGCCAAACGTTGACGCTTTACGACAAAATGGAATTACCTTTGATCGACGTGCTGGCGGATATCGAAGGCGCCGGGGTGGGTTTGGATAAACAGCATTTGGCTGATTTATCAAAAAATTTAGAAAAGGATTTACGGCGCTTCGAAGGGGAGATTTTTAAATTGGCCGGCGAGGAGTTCAATATCAAATCTCCCAAACAGCTTGCCGCGATTTTATTTGAAAAGCTGGGATTGCCGGTGATTAAAAAGACCAAGACCGGGGCGTCCACGGACATGTCCGTTATGGAAGAGCTGGCTTCGCAACATGAACTGCCGGACAAAATTGTCTCCTACCGGCAGGTCGGAAAATTAAAATCGACCTATGTGGACGCGCTCCCCAGGGAGATCAATCCGGAAACGGGCAGGGTGCACACGTCGTTCAATCAAACCATCGCCGCGACGGGAAGGTTGAGCAGCGCGAATCCTAATTTGCAGAACATTCCAATTCGCGGCGAGTTAGGGCGTGAAATCCGCAAGGCCTTTGTCGCCGAAGGAAACAACATATTACTATCGGCGGATTACTCGCAAATTGAATTGCGTATCCTGGCGCATCTTTCAGGGGATGAAACCTTGATCGACGCTTTTATAAAAGGCGAAGACATACATGCCAGAACTGCCGCTGAAATTTTTAATGTTCCATTAGACAAGGTAGACGACGACAGCAGGCGTAAGGCCAAGTCGGTTAATTTTGGAATCGTTTATGGGTTGAGCGCTTTTGGTTTATCCCGACAACTCAAAATTCCACAACGCGAAGCAAAGGATTTTATCGACCGGTATTTCGGGCTTTATAAAAATATAAAATCGTTCATGGACGAATTGTTGGAAGAGGTCCGGGAGAGGGGCTATACCTCCACATTGATGAACCGAAGACGGTATATTCCAGACGTCAACAGCAAGAACCGGCAGGCGAGGGCGGCGGCGGAACGGGTCGCCATCAATTCGCCAATTCAGGGAAGCGCGGCGGATTTGATTAAAGACGCGATGATTAAAATTTCCAACAAGCTCAAAAAAGAAAAATTGAAATCTAGAATGATTCTGCAAGTGCATGACGAACTTTTGTTTGAATGTCCGCCAGAGGAAAAAAGCCAAATAGAGGCATTGGCCGTCGGCGAGATGGAAGGGGTTTTTAAATTAAAAGTTCCTTTGGTTGTCGATACGGGTTGGGGAAAAAATTGGAACGAGGCGCATTGATAAAGATTCAGGAGGAATAGAATCATGACCGGAAAAATTTTAGCGTTATGCCTGGCGGCAAGCCTGTTGATTACGTCCGCGGCGGTGGCCGACGTCGAAATCATTCAACTCAGGAGCCGCACCGTAAAGGACGTTATTCCCGTTTTGCGACCTCTATTGAACGGCGAGGGAGTCTTGTCCGGAATCGACGATCAATTGATCGTCCGGACGACGCCGGAAAACCTGACGATGATCAAAGAGGTTTTAGCGCAAATCGACAGGCCTTTGCGCAATTTATTGATTACGGTGAAGCAAGGCGTGGCGGGCGCTAGTTATTCTTCGGAATCGGAAATCAGCGTGTCGGGAAGAATAGGGGAGCGCGGCGTCATTGCCGTCAACCCCGGTTCGGCGAGTCGTGGAGGCGTGGCGCTTGGCGGCTCTACTGGTGAAATTGGCGGGCGCGGACGTTTCGTCGAACGACGCGGGAACAACAGCGGCTCTCATACCTCTCAGGTACGAACCTTGGACGGACGCGAGGCGACGATTCATATGACCCTTAAAATTCCTATCGTCGTTCCCCGCGTGGATCATTTTGGGTTCGGACACAGTCATTCACAAAGCGTTTCTTTTCAAAATGTGACGACGGGGTTTCGTGTCTTACCGCGCTCCAATGGAGACCGGGTTACATTGAGCGTCCAACCGCAACTATCCAGTTTGCAACCTGGAGGAATTCAAGTCCAGCAGACGTCGACCACTGTAAGCGGCAGACTTGGAGAATGGATCGAAGTGGGCGGCCTGGTTCAGGAAAGCTCGGGAGAGAGTTCGGGGATTTTGCAATGGCGGCAGGGTAGGGAGAAGGAGGACCGTAGTATTTATCTGAAAGTCGAGACGGTGAATTGAGTTTTTTGAATTTAAATTTTTAGTTTTTCCCCTACCGGCGTCTTTTGTAAATATGGGTTTCCTGAAAAAGAAATTTACATTACAATGGCCCCAACAATTCAGCGGAGCCTATAGTGAAAAAAAGAATTCGTCCGGAATCTCAAACTCGAAGGTTTCAATTTGCGGAACTCACCCGCGCCCGTTTTAGCGCTATTTTGGAGGCTATCGGAGAGTACGGTTCTCCGTATATCATTTGCGGCGATTACCGTTTCGAGACACTGGAAGAGTTGGAAGAAGAGTACGGCGCCACGCCGGGCAAGATAAAAATATTGTCCAATGATCCTTATGTATTGTTGGAATTCGATAAATCCAAGGAAGCGTTTCTGCATTGCGAGACCGGCAACAACGGCGAATTGTTATTTTTTAAACTGGCCGATATTTTAAAAGAAAGCGAACGTTCCTTTCCTCTGCTTTTGGCCTCGCCTTGGATCCGCAGTTTTATCGTCCTGCTGATCCT